>NZ_JBFUMR010000031.1:0-58197 GCF_054049275.1 Nocardioides sp. P5_E3 | reverse complement strand
ACGGGGGCTGGGGCGACGGGGGCTGGGGCGACGGGGGCGACGGGGGCGACGGGGGCTGGTCGGTCTCCCCTGCCACAGCGTCGATCTCGACACCGACCTGGGCCCACGCACCCCGGACGGCTTCGGCGTGGTCGCCGGCGGCTGCGACGGTGGCCGCCGCGAAGGTGGCGAAGGTGGCGCCCGAGGGCACGTCGCCGCCCACCAGGGCGTCGTACCAGACCCGGCCGGCACCGGAGATCGACGTGCCACCGATGGCGACCGCCGCGAGCTGGAACGCCTTGTTGGGGATGCCGGAGTTGAGGTGGACGCCTCCGTTGTCGGCGGTGGTCTCGACGTAGTCGTCCATGTGGCCGACCTGCGGGTCGGCGCCGATCTCGGGGTCGTCGTAGGCGGTGCCGGGCGCGGCCATGTCGCGGAGGGCGCGGGCATTGATGGACGGCGTGAAGATGCCCTGCCCGATGAGCCAGTCGCCCTCGCCGGCGTCCTGGCCGAGGAGCCGCTGCTTGAGGCAGGAGGCGAACGCGTCGGCGACCGACTCGTTGAGCGCGCCGGACTGGCCCCGGTAGGTGAGGTCGGCCGTGTGCTCGACGACCCCGTGGGAGAACTCGTGGGCCAGGACGTCGACCGGCTTGGTGAACCGCTCGAAGACGCGGCCGTCGCCGTCACCGAAGACGAGCTGGGTGCCGTCCCAGAAGGCGTTGTTGTAGCGCGAGCCGTAGTGGACGGTCAGGCTGACCGGGGCACCGGCGCCGTCGTAGGAGTCGCGCGCGAGGTCGTCGAGGAACATCTGGAGGGTCGCCTCGATGCCGGTCGCGGCCTCGTCCACCGCCACGTCGCCGGTCTCGGGCTCCCCGGCGCTGCGGGCTGGCGTGCCGGGCAGCGTGGTGCGCGACTCCGCGTCGTGGACCGTCCAGTCGGGCGCGGCGACCACTCCCTCGGCCGACGGGGGCGTCGGCCGAGGGGCGCGTCCCCGGAGGGCGCGCTCGCGTCGGAGCTCGTCGTCGCGAGCCGCCCGCTCGGGGCCGTCGACCCGCTCCACCAGCCATGGTGGGATGAAGGTGCAGCGGGCCGCCCGAGGTGTCGTCATGACACCTGTCTACTCCCCACCGCTGACAGCGGGAAGTGGACGCAGGTCAGGCGCAGGACGACGCGGTGAAGGTCAGGTCGGTGAGGAAGACGCCCTGCAGGCCGCGCGACGCGAGGGTGCCCGTCTGGTCGTTCCAGTAGGTGATCGTGTAGACGGCGCTGGCCGGCTTGTTCACGTAGCTGACGTCCACGTTGCCCTGGGCGCCGCTGACCGGGTTGTACTCGGTGTTGGTCCCCGTTGGACGCCACGGGCTGCCGGACGTCCCGGCGCCGCTCAACCCGCCGGCCCGGGTGCCGGCGGGCGCCCCGGACACCCAGATGCGGTCCTGGTACTGGCCGTTGGCCTGCGGCGGGTCCATCGAGTCGATGTCCGTCAGCTTGAACTTCAGGTTGGACACGGGCCGGTTGAACTGGAGGGTGACCTCCTGCCGGTGGCTGCTCCGCGTGCCGGAGAACGACCTCACACCCGGCTTGGCCCGCTGCATGATGGTGAGACCACGCATCGTGGTGCCACCGACCGTGCGCGGGGAGAGCGCGAAGTTGGAGTAGGTGCCGTCGGTCGTCGCCGTGCTCCCCGCCTCCATGTCGCCGAAGAAGCGGCTCGTCACGCTCAGGGTCAACGCCGCGCTCCCGACGGTTCCCGCTCCGGCGGCGCTCACCAGGCCGGCGACGGCGGTCCGCGACTGGGCGTTGTAGTGCGACGCCCACCTGACCTGGTAGTTGGCGTCAGCGCAGGCGACCGGCGACGACGCAGCGGCGTACGCCGGGACGGCCACGGCGACGGAGACGGCAGGTGCGGTCCAGGCCGCGGCGCGGAGCACGGTGCGCCGGCTCGGGACGTACGAATCGGGTGTGGCAGGTCGTGAAGACGTGATGGTCATGCAGATCATCCCTCCCGGATGACAGTGCGACACCGGGCCCGGCCACATCCCCACGCGGCCCCTCCCGGTCTGTGGACCAGACGCTACTGACGGGTACTCCGGCATCCAGACGGTTTGGACGTGCAGTTGCCGTCCCGTGCGCGAACTGTCTCCTCGCCGTGGCCAGCGGGCGTCGGGATTGAGTGCCTCACCGGTGCCGCCGGTAACCTTGACCAGCGATCTGTGCCCTCGTGCGTTCGGCTCTCAGCCGCGTCGCCACCTCATCTCCGCCCGGAAGGCCCCTGCATGCCCACCCAGTCCCGTTCCGACCTGCGCAACGTCGCGATCGTCGCCCACGTCGACCACGGCAAGACCACGCTGGTCGACGCGATGCTCCGCCAGGCCGGCGCGTTCACCGCGCACCAGGCCGAGAGCGTGGCCGACCGCGTCATGGACTCCGGCGACCTCGAGCGCGAGAAGGGCATCACGATCCTCGCGAAGAACACCGCCGTCCACTACGCCGGTCCGGCCGGCGGCGGCCAGCCGATGGTCATCAACATCATCGACACCCCGGGTCACGCCGACTTCGGTGGCGAGGTCGAGCGCGGCCTCTCCATGGTCGACGGCATCGTGCTGCTGGTGGACGCCTCCGAGGGCCCGCTCCCCCAGACCCGCTTCGTGCTGCGCAAGGCGCTCAACGCCGACATGCCGGTGATCCTGGTCGTCAACAAGACCGACCGCAGCGACGCCCGCATCACCGAGGTCGTCGACGAGTCCTACGAGCTCTTCATGGACCTCCTCGACGAGTCGCACAGCCAGGACGCCCTCGACTTCCCGGTCGTCTACGCCTCCGGCAAGGCCGGCATCGCCTCGCTCGAGCAGCCCGAGAACGGCACGATGCCCGAGGGCACCGACCTCGAGCCGCTCTTCAAGACGATCCTCGAGACGATCCCGGCCCCGCAGTACGACGAGGGCGCGCCGCTCCAGGCCCACGTGACCAACCTCGACTCGTCGCCGTTCCTCGGCCGGCTCGCGCTCCTGCGCGTCCACCAGGGCACCCTGAAGAAGGGCCAGACCGTGGCCTGGATGCGTCGTGACGGCGAGGTCAAGA
This sequence comes from Nocardioides sp. P5_E3, assembly GCF_054049275.1. Taxonomy (NCBI): domain Bacteria; kingdom Bacillati; phylum Actinomycetota; class Actinomycetes; order Propionibacteriales; family Nocardioidaceae; genus Nocardioides; species Nocardioides sp. P5_E3. Next base: position 55,140 of record NZ_JBFUMR010000031.1, on the reverse strand, counting down.
ACGTCCGCATCACCGAGCTCCTCGTCACCGAGGGCCTCGAGCGCAAGCCCGGCGAGTCCGCCGGTCCCGGCGACATCGTCGCCATCGCCGGCATCCCGGAGATCACCATCGGCGAGACCCTCGCCGACGCGGAGAACCCGATCGCGCTGCCGCTCATCCACGTCGACGACCCGGCCATCTCGATGACCATCGGCACCAACACCTCGCCCATGGTCGGCAAGGTCAAGGGCGCCAAGGTCACCGCCCGCCTGGTCAAGGACCGCCTCGACTCCGAGCTCATCGGCAACGTGTCGCTGCGCGTCCTGCCGACCGAGCGGCCCGACGCCTGGGAGGTCCAGGGCCGTGGCGAGCTGGCGCTGGCGATCCTCGTCGAGCAGATGCGCCGCGAGGGCTTCGAGCTCACCGTCGGCAAGCCGCAGGTCGTCACCAGGGAGGTCGACGGCAAGGTGCACGAGCCCTTCGAGCGGCTCACCATCGACGCCCCGGAGGAGTACCTCGGCACCATCACCGAGCTCCTCGCGACCCGCAAGGGCCGCATGGAGGGCATGACCAACCACGGCACCGGCTGGGTCCGCATGGACTTCGTCGTCCCCTCGCGCGGCCTGATCGGCTTCCGCACGGAGTTCCTCACCGAGACCCGCGGCACCGGCATCGCCCACCACATCTCCGAGGGCTACCACCCGTGGGCCGGCGAGATCCGCTCGCGCAACAACGGCTCGCTGGTGGCCGACCGCTCCGGTGCGGCGACGGCGTACGCCATGACGTCGCTGCAGGAGCGCGGCGTGCTCTTCGTCGAGCCCACCACCGAGGTCTACGAGGGCATGATCGTCGGCGAGAACTCCCGCGCCGACGACATGGACGTCAACATCACCAAGGAGAAGCAGCAGACCAACATCCGGTCCGCCACCTCCGACAACTTCGAGAAGCTGATCCCGCCGAAGCGCCTCTCGCTCGAGCAGTGCCTGGAGTTCTGCCGCGAGGACGAGTGCGTCGAGGTCACGCCCGAGATGGTGCGCATCCGCAAGGTCGTGCTCGACGCCAACGCCCGCGCCAAGACGGCGTCGCGGGCGCGCAAGGCCAACAAGTAGTCGCCCCGTGGCCGAGGTGCCCGACGTCCAGCCCGCGCTCGCAGCAGAGCTAGCGGGCTGGCTCGAGCACCTCGGCCTGAGCGGCCAGCTGGCCGCGGCCGGGCTGCCGACGTACGACCGCGACGGCGACGTCGTGCACTGGCGCGACCCGGCGACCGGCGAGGAGCTCGACGCCGAGCGGCTCACCGAGCTCGACCGGGCCCTCCGCTCGATGGGTGACGACCCGGCCCACGGCGTACCCGTCGAGCTGGTGCGGCTGCGACGTGACGCCGAGGTGCGGCAGTCCCTCCTCGACGGCGGCTGGCTGGACTACGCCGGCGTCGGCAGCCTGCGCGGCACCTCGGAGAACGCCGCCCGCTTCGCCCTGCACAAGGCCGCCCAGCGCCGGACCGTGCTCCTCGTCCAGCACGAGGGCGGCACGCTCGTCCCCGCCTTCCAGCTCGACGACACCGGCGAGGTGCGCGAGGAGCTGCTGGCGGTGCTGGAGCCGCTGCTCGCCGCCGGCGTCGACCCCTGGCGGGCCTGGATCTGGCTGACCACGCCCGCCGCCCTGCTCGGCGGAGCGGTGCCGCACGTGGCGGCACGCGACCCCGAGGAGCTGTCCGTCGTGCAGCACGCCGCGGTCGCCCTGGCCGAGCGGACTCGCTCGGCGCAGGGCTGACCCGGCGTCCTCCTACGTCAGCCGGTCTTCTTGGTGGTCACCACGGCGACGCCCTCGATCCGGACCGGCTTGTTCTTCGCCACGACGACGCGCAGCTTGCCCTTGCGGGCCCGGGGCAGCTCGAAGGTGCGGAGCTGGCTGAACTTCTGCTTGCCGGCGAACTTCACGACACCCAGCTTGCGCTTGCCGAGGAACACGCGCGCCGTGCCGCCGTTCTTCACCTTGCCGATGACGAGCACGATGCGCTCGGTGGTCGGCACGCGGGTGACGAGCTCGGAACCCTTGCGCCGCGAGGTGACGTAGTCGCCGAACATGGCCCGCTTGTCCTTCTTGCGGTTCCAGGTGCCCTTCCTCGCGAAGGTGCTCTCGTCGCGAGGCACCGTGAACGAGACGGTCGCGGGAGTCGGGTCGGCGACACCGGCGGCGTTGACCGCGGCGACCCCGAAGGTGTGCGTGCCCGCCCGGAAGCGGCTGGTCACGCCGAAGGCGTCGCAGGGCAGCATCTCCTCGTCGACCGTGCACCTGAAGGTCGCGGGCGTGACGGTCGAGGAGTAGGTGAACTTCTGGCGCCGCTCCAGCACGATCGACTCGTTGGCGGGGCCGGACGTGATCGTCGTGTCGGGGGCGGGCGTGGCCTTCAGCGCGAAGTCGGCGGTGTTGACGGCGAAGAAGTAGTTGTCGACCGCCTCGACCTTGATGCGCACCTTGCCTGCGTCGACGTTGGGCATGACCATCGTCTCGGACCCGTCGTTGGGCGTGCTCGCGGTGAGCACCGTGCCGAACGTCGTCCCGCCGTCGGTGGACAGCGAGATCTTCACGCTCTTCGCCAGCCGGTCGGTGCCCTTGACGTCCCAGGTGACCGGGACCGACGAGCCGCCGGCGACGGTCCCGCCGGTGGCCTGCGAGGTGACGAGGAACGGACCGGCGGTCTTGTCGACGGTGAGGGCCACGTCGTCCCACGCGACGCCGCCCCCGTTGGGGAAGCGGTCGCGGGCGGTGAGCCGGAAGCTCATCACCGCGTCGTCGACGTCGAGGCTGCCGAGGTAGTCGGCCGTCGGCAGGAACTCCGAGTAACAGTCGAGCAGGCTGTCGGGCAGCTGCCGGTTGACCGGCGTGGTCGGCGTCGGGCAGGTGCCGGACACGGCGTTGGTGTTGCCGGCAAGGACCTGCGCCATGTCGGGGAAGACCCGCGTGAGGTTGCCGTCTGCGGTGTTGATGCCCGGGGCCGGGCTCGTCAGCGAGTCCTCGTCGCTGACCACGGCGTCGTCGCCGAAGACCCGGAACAGCGGGCCGTAGACCTTGGTGTTGTCGGACAGGCGGGTGCCCTCACCGAAGTTGGTCTGCTCCCAGAGGTAGACCAGGGCGTCGCCGTCGGCGTCGGTGCCCGACACGCCGGTGAGCGCGAAGGGCGTGCGGATCGGGATGGTCTTGTCGGCCGGCACCTTGACCACGGGTGCAGTGTTGTCGGCGAGGCCCGTGTCGTCGGGCCTCAGCTGGACGCCGTCGTTCTGGGCCGGTCCGCCGCGCGAGGTCTCGCCGACGAATCCGTCCACGCCGCCGGCCTCGACGGTCAGCTGGTCGACGTCCTCCGGGACGTCGCCGGCACCGGCGATGATCGAGGGCTGGTCGTTGAAGATGACCTGGAAGCCACGGGCGTCCGGCGTGCCGACGACCGGTGTGTAGCCGAACTCGTCGAAGCCCCACTGGGCGATGGAGACGGACCGACCGGTGAGGCCTTCGATGGCTGCTTCCAGTCCGGCGGTGTTGTAGGCGGCGAACGGCACCGTCGTGGTGCTGCCGTCGAACCCCAGCACGAGGCTGTCGCCGGCGCCGAAGGCCTCGGTCAGCGAGACCGTCTGCACCTCGATGTTGTCGTAGGTGTCCGCGCGATAGGCGTCGACCTCGTCGATGGTGCGGAAGGAGAAGTAGGGGTCGGTGTGCGGCTGCAGGTCGTCCTGGCCGCAGATGCCGGCGTAGGCCATCACCGAGGAACCACTGCCCGGCTCGACCGACGCCTCGGAGATGTTGCCGCCACAGGCGCCGAGGGCGCCGTTGAAGGTGTGGTTGCCGGCGAACTGGTGGCCGATCTCGTGCGCGACGTAGTCGATGGCGAAGAAGTCGCCCTTGGGCTCCGGGAGGCCGGTGCAGCCGCCGCCCTTGTAGTCGCCGCCGACGACGCCGAGGTAGGCGATGCCACCGCCGTTGTTGCCGAGCGCGATGTGGCCGACGTCGTAGTTGGAGGCGCCGACGAGCTGGCCGAGCACGGTGCGGTTCTTGCCGAGGGTCGGCACGTCGCAGTAGTCGAGCTCGCCGTCGGTGTCGTCCGTGGTGACCGGCGTGCCGTTGTCGTCGTACGGCTCGAAGCACGGCGCCACGCCGCAGGGGCCGTTGGCCCCGGTCGCCTTGGCGTCGGTGTCGAGGTTGAGCTTGTCGGTCGCGTTGACCAGGCGCAGCTCGGTCGCGAGGTCGTCGTTGTAGATCTGGTTCACCCGGTTGATGAGGGTGACCTTCTCGGCGAGCACGTTGGCGGTGCCGAAGTAGGCGGCGTAGGACGGGTCGGAGGTCAGCGCGAGCCGGTAGTAGTGGCGCTGCACCTGCGTGCCGGGCTCCGTCGAGCGGTCGGCGGCGGCCGCGGTGACCGTCTCGCGGATCGCGTCGACCTCACCCTCCTTGCGGCGCACCTCCGCTGCCGGCAGGTCGACCGAGCGGTAGCTCAGGTGCGCGGTCGTGCCGGGGCGGTTGTAGGCGGGGTCGACGTACCAGTCGCTCCGGCCGCCGGGCGTGCGCACGAAGGCGTGGAAGCCCATCTGGGTGATGTCGAGGGCGATGGTGGAGCGCGGGTCGGTGACGCCGACGCCCGACCAGGTGGCGATCTCGGAGTGGGCCGCGGCGAGCTCGGACTCCATCCGCTGCGTGCGCTCGATGCGGAAGGACTGGGGCCTGCCGTCCGGTCCGGGGATCTCCACGACCGCGGAGCCGCCCGTCCGGGGAAGCTCACCTCGCAGGGCGCCGAGGTCGACACGGGTGGCGGCGTACTCCTTGGGCTCGACGCGGACCTTCGCGCCGGACGGCTCGAAGCCGCGGAGGGGTGCGAAGGCCTGGCCGTCGGGGGCGGCGGCGACCGGAGCGATCGAGCTCAGTGCACCTGCTCCCACGACGAGGGCCAGACAAGCGGCAAGACGGCGAGAGCGAGATGGCACACGAGCTCCTTCGAAGGCGGAACTCGCAGCCTAGGTAGGCGCACTGACACGCGCCATACCTCTTTGGTAGCGAAAGGCGTCAGGCGTCGACCGGCTCGGCGCGCAGCGTCGGGGCCAGCACGACGAGCCCGAGCAGCGGGAGGGCAGCGAGCACGAGCAGCGCCGCGGGCATCCCCAGCGGCCCGCTGAGGCCGGCCACCACGGCCGAGCCGACGCTTCCGCCGATCAGGAACAGCAGCGTCGAGACACCCATCGCCACACCTCGTACGTCGTCGTGCACGGCGTCACCGACGACGGCGCTCAGGGCCGGCTGGCCGAGGCCGAAGGCGAAGGTCACCAGGATGATGCCGGCGACCAGCACGGGCGCGCTCGCCCAGAGGGCGCCGACGGTGGCGACCAGCAGCGCCGCCGAGGCGGCCAGCCCGGCGACCGCCAGGGACCGGCTCGGCCCGACGCGGGTCAGCATCGGCCCGGCGACCTGCGGCACGAGCAGTGCGACCGCGGCGCTCGGGACCATGGCGAGGCCGACCTGCCACGCCTCCCAGCCCTCGGCCAGCAGCACCGCGGGCAGCGCGATGAGCATCGCGAACCACGCCGCCGGGACCGCCGACGCGGCGACGGCGCTGCGCACGACGGTCGCGTTGCGGATCACCTCGACCGGCAGGAAGCCGTCGGGGCGACGTCGTACGCTCGCGCGCACGGCCGGCACGCCCAGCACGAGCAGGCTCGCGCCGATCGCGGCCACCAGCAGCCCGGCCGAGGGCGACTGCACGAGCAGCACCATGCCGGACGCTGTCAGGGCGACCACGATCGCGCCGACGACGTCGAGGCGGGCCCCGCTGCCGCCCGTGGGCAGCGCGCGCCACAGCAGCGGCACGACCAGCGCTCCGAGGATCGGCAGCGCCATGACGGCGCGCCAGCCCCACACCGCCTCGACAAGGCCGCCGATCAGCGGGCCGAGGCAGCTGACGGCGGCCGCGACGCCGGCCAGGCGGCCGAAGGCGAAGCCACGGACCTCGCCGGAGTACTTGGCGGACAGGATGGTGACGCCGAGGGTCGGCACGGCGGCAGCGCCCGCGCCCTGCAGCATGCGCGCACCCAGCAGCACCTCGAAGGTCGGTGCGAGCGCCGCGACCAGCGCGCCGACCGACATCAGCACGAGACCGGCGAGCAGTGGGGCGCGGACGCCGACCAGGTCGGAGATCCGCCCGTAGAGCGCCGTGGTGACGGCCAGCATCAGGACGTAGAGGCTGATCGCCCAGGCGGCCAGACCGGCGCTCACCCCGAGGTCCTCGGCGAGGAGCGCGAGCGCCACGGCGGCGCTCGAGGAGCCCATCCCGGCGAGGCCGAAGAGGAGGCCCAGGAGCATCGAGACCCGCCTGGAGTCGTCCGGGGCGTCGGTGCGGCTGGTGGCCGGGCTCGGTGTCGTCATCGACGTGGAACAACAGCGAGCGCGCCTGCGCCATTCCCCGCGGATCCGCCGAACACGGCCTCGCGCCCCGCACTGGCGCCGTACCCTGTGGCGCATGAGCATGCCGTACGACGCCCCCTCGGGACCGGGCGACCCCGGGCCTGACGAGGCCTACCGACGGTGGCGGCTCCTCCAGGAGCAGGCCGACGCCCAGCACGACGGGCTGCTCGTCTCCGACGCCGAGCGCGACGGGGTGTGCCGGCGGCTGTCCGCCGCCTTCAGCGAAGGTCGCATCACCTCGCCCGAGCTCGACGACCGCACGTCGCGTGCCCTCGCCGCGCGCACCTACGGCGACCTCGAGGACGTGATGGCCGGGCTGGAGCCGCCCGCCACGACGTCGTACCACCCCGTCATGCCGGGCTATCCGCTGCCCCAGCGGAGCGTCCTTCCGCGGCTCGTCTTCTGGCTCGTCGGACTGGTCACCGCTCCCTTCATCCTCGTCGGCACCCTGCTCACGTTCTCCGGTGAGTCGGTCTTCGGCGTGGTCCTGCTCCTGCTGTTCCTGCCCGGGCTGATCGCGCTCTACCGGTGGGCCCACCCGCGCACCTGACCGATCGGTCGGTCTCGCCCCGTCGCGGGTAACGTGCGCCACATGACCGCTCGCCGCCACCTGCCCACCGACGAGGCCCGCGACCTGCTCGCCCTCACCCGCGAGATCGCGACCAAGGAGCTCGCGCCGCGGTCGGCGGAGGCGGAGGCCACCGAGACCTTCCCGCGCGACGTCTTCCGGATGCTCGGCCAGGCCGGCCTGTTGTCGCTGCCCTACCCGGAGGAGCACGGCGGTGGCGAGCAGCCGTACGAGGTCTACCTCCAGGCCCTCGAGGAGATCGGCGCCGTGTGGTCCTCGGTCGGCGTCGGGGTCTCCGTGCACGCGCTCTCCTGCTTCGGCCTGGCCTACTACGGCACCGACGAGCAGCGCGCCGAGTGGTTGCCCGACATGTTGAGCGGTGACCTGCTCGGTGCCTACTGCCTCTCCGAGGCGCACGCCGGCTCCGATCCGGCCGCGATGCGTACGACGGCCCGCCGCGACGGCGACTCCTACGTCCTCAACGGCGCGAAGGCCTGGACGACGCACGGCGGCCACGCCGACTTCTACAAGGTGATGGCCCGCACCTCCGACGACCGCAACGGGATCTCGTGCTTCCTCGTCCCTGCCTCCGCCGAGGGCCTGAGCGCCGACCCGCCGGAGCGCAAGATGGGCCTCACCGGCTCGGCCACCGCGACGATGCGCTTCGACAACGTCCGCATCGACGCCTCCCGCCGGCTCGGCGCCGAGGGCGAGGGTCTGAAGATCGCTCTCGCCGGGCTCGACTCCGGCCGCCTCGGCATCGCCGCCGTCGCCGTGGGCCTCGCCCAGGGGGCGCTCGACTCCGCCGTGGCCTACGCCCGCGAGCGCGAGACCTTCGGCACCCGGATCATCGACCACCAGGGCCTGGCGTTCGTGCTCGCCGACATGGAGGCCGCCATCGTGTCGGCCCGCGCCACGATGCTCCACGCCGCACGGCTGCGCGACGCCGGGCTGCCGTTCTCGCGCGAGGCCTCGGTCGCCAAGCTGATCGCCACCGACAACGCCATGAAGGTCACCACCGACGCCGTGCAGGTGCTCGGCGGCTACGGCTACACCCGCGACTTCCCGGTCGAGCGCTACATGCGCGAGGCCAAGGTCATGCAGATCTTCGAGGGCACCAACCAGATCCAGCGGATGGTCATCTCGCGCTCGCTGGCGAAGGACAACGCCGGGACCATCGGGTAGGTCGCTCCACCCCTTGGTGTGTTGTCGGCCCACTGTGTGCGAGCGACGGTGGAAAGCATGTCCAAGCGCATCGCATTCCTGACCGCATCCGAAGGCGTCGAGGAGGTCGAGCTCACCAAGCCCTGGCAGGCAGCCGTCGACGCCGGCCACACCGCCGAGCTGCTCTCCATCGACGAGGGCGAGGTGCAGCTGTTCGAGCACCTCGACAAGTCCAGCACCCAGCGGGTCGACCGACGGGTGTCCGACGTGGCCGTCGCCGACTACGACGCCCTCGTCCTGCCCGGTGGCGTCGCCAACCCCGACGCCCTCCGCACGGACGAGGAGGCGGTCGCGTTCATCCGTGACTTCGTCGACTCCGGCAAGCCCGTCGCCGCCATCTGCCACGCCCCCTGGACCCTCGTCGAGGCCGACCGCGTGAAGGGCAAGCGCATCGCCAGCTGGCCGAGCCTGCAGACCGACATCCGCAACGGCGGCGGCGAGTGGGTCGACGAGGAGGTCGTCGTCGACGGCAACCTCATCACCAGCCGCAACCCCGACGACATCCCGGCCTTCAACAAGGCCCTGCTCGACGCGCTGGGCTGAGGCTCACTCCACCAGCCAGCGCCCCAGCAACGTCCCGTCCTGCTCCAGGAGCAGGGCGGGACGCAGCGTCACGTCGACCTCGGCGCCCGTGGCGATGCGTACGGCGTCGCCGCCGGTCAGCCTCGGCACGAGGGTCCAGCACAGCTCGTCGACGACGCCCGCCGCGAGCATGTCGGCGAACAGCGACGGCCCGCCCTCGCACAGCTGCTCGGTCCACCCGCGCTCGGCCAGCGCGGCCTTGAGCGCGACGAGGTCGATCTGGTCCTCGCCGAGGACGAGCACGTTGTCCTCACCCAGGCTCGCGCGCGCCTCCGCCAGCCCGTCCGAGCTCGCGACCGTCGCCATCAGCACCCGCCCGGGCGGCGCCTCGGCGAGCGTCGGCGGGACGTCGGCGGACCGGCTGACCACCACGATCGGCACCCGCGGGACGTCGTACTCCTCCTCGCGGATCGTGCCCGCCCCGACCACCAGGCAGTGCGCGCGCCGCCGGAGGGTGTCGAAGACCCGCTTGTCGGTGTCGTTGTTGATCGTGCCGCTGAGCCCGTCCGACCCGGTCGCCGCACCGTCGACGGTGCTGACGAAGTTGACCCGGAGCCACGGCTCGCGCTCCGGCGTGTAGGCCGCCGCGAGCTCGTCGTCGGACAGGTCGGCGAGGTGCTGCAGCCGCAGCTCGAGGGGGTCGCTCACGGCCTTCATCCTGCCGCCTACGCTGGAAGCCGTGATCACCCTTGCGGATCTGGCCGCCCTGCATGCCGAGCACGGCGGGTCGTGGGACAGCCCCGTCACGCCGGTCGTCCTCGACGGTCCCCGCGGACCGGTGTCGATCGGCGACGGCCCGGTGACGCTGATGGGCTGCATCAACCTCTCGCGCGACTCGACCTACCGCGAGAGCGTGGCCACCGGTCCCGCCGACGCCGTCCGCATGGGCCGCGTCCAGGCCGCGCAGGGTGCCGCGCTCATCGACCTCGGCGCGGAGTCGAGCAACGCCCGCGCGGCGCGCGTGTCGGCCGCCGACCAGATCGCCACCCTCGTGCCCGCCGTGAAGGAGCTCGCCGCCGAGGCCATCGTGTCGGTCGAGACCTACGAGCCGGAGGTGGTCCGCGCCTGCCTCGACGCCGGCGCCCGCGTGCTCAACATGACCGGCCGTCAGCACGAGGACGACATGCTCGCCCTCGCCGCGGAGTACGACGCCGCTGTCGTCATGTGCTTCGGCACGACCGCCAACGTCCGCGACATCGCCGACGTGCCGCCCGACGCCGATCCGATGCCGGTGCTGCTCGACCACTTCGAACCCCGGCTCGAGCACGCCCGCTCCCTCGGCGTGCACAAGGTCGTCGTCGACCCCGGCATGGGCTTCTACTATCGCAACCTCGTCGACCCGATGACCCGCGCGCGCCACCAGGCCCGGGTGCTCGCCCAGACCTTCCAGCTGCGCCCCCTCGGCCTACCCGTCTGCAACGTGCTCCCCCACACCTACGACATCTTCGGCGACGAGTTCCGCAAGGCCGAGGGCTTCTACGGCGTCCTCGCCGCCCTCGGTGGCTCCCACCTCCTCCGGATCCACGAGGTGGCCCACCTCCGCGTCGTCCTCCGCGCGATGGCGGAGCTCGAGGTCCGCTGACCGAGCCGGACGTTCTGAATTGACGTCAGTCCAGGAAGCGGCGGACCCCGGAGACCAGGCCGCGGGCGTAGCGGGCGCGGCCCGAGGGCGAGGTCATCACGCGGGCCTCGGACGCGCTGCGCATGTTGCCGAGCTCGACCATCACGGTGGGGACGTCGGAGAGGTTGAGCGTGCCGAGGTCGGAGCGTACGTCGATCCCGTCCCCGCCGGCCGTGTAGGTCGCGACGCCGAAGCGCTGGGACAGCAGGCCGGCCTTCACCGAGGTCGCCAGCCGCATCGACGGCCGGTGGATGTCGGCGGTCCACGGCGCCCGGTCGGGCGGGGCGATGACGTGGAAGCCGCGCGCGCCGGCGGCGTACGACCCGTCGGCGTGGACCGACACCTTCAGGTCGGCGGCAGGACGGGACGAGGTGGCGTTGCCGGCCCGGCCGCGCTCGTCGACGCACGGACCCCAGCGGTCCTGACGGTTGCTCTGCCGGGTCAGGCGCACCGTCGCACCGAGCTCGCGCAGCCGCGCCGCGACCTGCCTCGACACCTCCCAGACGAAGGTCGCCTCCGGGTAGCCGCCGTTGGTCGCCGTGCCGGTGGTGTTGCAGGGCTTGGTGAAGCCGCCGGCGGGCACCTGTCGGCGGATACGTCGCGGGAAGTTGTGGTTGCCGAGCTGGTGGCCCGGGTCGATGACGACCACCCGGCCGGCGAGTGGCTTCGACGCCGGCACCTCGACCACCGACGACGCCGGCGGTACGGGCAGCAGGCAGCCCAGCAGGAGCACGACCGCGGCCCGGCGGAGCATCAGCCGGCGAAGCCCCGGGGGTTCTGCGACTGCCAACGCCACGTGTCGGCGGCCATGTCGTCGACCGTCTTCACGGTGCTCCAGCCGAGCTCGCGATTGGCTTTGGAGGGGTCGGCGTAGGACGTCGCGACGTCGCCGGGGCGGCGGTCGACGATCTCGTAGGGGATCTCGCGGCCGACGGCCTTCTCGAACGCGCGCACCATCTCGAGCACGCTCGTGCCGTGACCGGAGCCGAGGTTCCAGGTGTGGACCGCCTCGTCGGTGTCGGCGAGCGCCTTCAGCGCGGCGATGTGGCCGGCGGCGAGGTCCTCGACGTGGATGTAGTCGCGCACGCCGGTGCCGTCGACCGTGTCGTAGTCGCCGCCGAAGACCATCAGCTTCTCGCGCTTGCCGACCGCGACCTGGGCGATGTAGGGCACGAGGTTGTTGGGGATCCCCGACGGGTCCTCGCCGATCGTGCCGGAGGGGTGCGCGCCGACCGGGTTGAAGTAGCGCAGCAGCGCGAACCGCATCCGGGGACGGGCGATCGCGACGTCGCGCAGGATCTGCTCCTGCATGACCTTGGTCCAGCCGTAGGGGTTGGTCGCGTAGGTGGGGCGGTCCTCGGTCGCGGCGGCCTGGTCCTCGCCGTAGACCGTCGCGCTGGAGGAGAAGACCAGCTTGTCGACGTCGTAGCGCTGCATCGCCCGCACCAACGCGAAGGTGGAGACGAGGTTGTTCTCGTAGTACTCCAGCGGCTTCTCGACGCTCTCGCCGACGGCCTTGTGGCCGGCGAAGTGGATCACGCCGTCGAAGTGCTCGGTCGCGAAGAGGTGCTCGGTCTTGTCGTGGTCGGTGAGGTCGAAGGAGTGCAGCGTGATCCGCGTCCCGGTCAGCGCCTCGAGCCGCCCCGTCACCGTCGGGTGGGAGTTGCTGAAGTTGTCGACGATGACGACGTCGTAGCCTGCGGCGACGAGCTGGACGACGGTGTGCGAGCCGATGTAGCCGGCGCCGCCGCTCACGAGGATCTTCATGCGGCCACCCTAACGAGACGGCGCCCTGACAGAATGCCGCGCATGCCCAGCGCGCTCATCACCGGGATCACGGGGCAGGACGGGCTCTACCTCGCCGAGCTCCTGCTGGAGAAGGGGTACGACGTCCACGGCCTGCTCCGCGGCCAGAACAACCCGCGGCGCGCGCTGGTCGAGGACCTCGTCCCGGACGTCCGGCTGCACACCGGTGACCTGACCGACCTTTCTAGCCTGATGCGGGCGATGCGCGACTCGGATCCCGACGAGGTCTACAACCTCGGCGCGATCTCCTTCGTCGCCTACTCGTGGGAGAACGCCTTCGTGACCAGCGACGTCACCGGCATGGGTGTCCTCAACATGCTCGAGGCCGTACGCCTCCACGCCGGCGACGACCCGTCGGCGATCCGCTTCTACCAGGCCTCGAGCTCGGAGATGTTCGGCAAGGTGCAGGAGGTGCCGCAGTCCGAGCGCACCCTGCTGTGGCCCCGCTCGCCCTACGGGGTCAGCAAGGTCTACGGCCACTACATGACGATCAACTACCGCGAGTCCTACGGCATGCACGCGTCCTCGGGCATCCTCTTCAACCACGAGTCGCCACGCCGCGGGCCCGAGTTCGTCACCCGCAAGATCAGCCAGGCAGTCGCCCGGATCCACCTCGGGCAGCAGGACTCGGTGGCGCTCGGCAACCTCGACGCGCGACGCGACTGGGGATACGCCGGCGACTACGTCGAGGCGATGTGGCGGATGCTGCAGCAGGACGAGGCCGACGACTACGTCATCGCCACCGGTCGGACGTGGTCGATCCGCGACTTCCTCGACGTCGCCTTCGCCCACGTGGGCATCGACGACTGGAGCAAGCACGTCACCCAGGACCCGCGCTTCATGCGCCCGGCCGAGGTCGAGATGCTGATCGGCAACGCGAGCAAGGCCCGCGACCGGCTCGGCTGGACGCCCACCGTCTCCTTCCACGAGCTCGTCGCGATGATGGTCGACGCCGACATCGCCGCCGCCAAGGCGGGCTGGTGACCGCGACCGCGTTCATCACCGGCATCGGCGGGCAGGACGGCAGCTACCTCGCCGAGCGGCTGCTCGCCGACGGACTGGAGGTGCACGCGCTGGTCCTCGAGGCCGACGGCCACCCGGCCCACTGCCCCGACGAGGTGGTCCTCCACGCCGGCGACCTCGGCGATGTCGAGGCCACCCGGCGGCTGGTGCGCGAGATCGCTCCGCGCGAGGTCTACAACCTCGCCGCGATCAGCTCGGTCGCGCAGTCGTGGGACGAGCCCGACCGCACCGCCCACGTGAACGGCCTGGCCGCGGTGGCCCTGATGGAGTCGGCGCGCGAGGTCGACGGTGTACGCCTGGTGCAGGCGTCGAGCGCGGAGATCTTCGGCGATGCCGCGACCTCCCCGCAGGACGAGGCCACGCCCATCGCGCCGGTCAACCCGTACGGCGCCGCGAAGGCCTTCGCCCACCTGTCCGCCCGCGTCTTCCGCCAGCGCGACCTGCACGTCTCGAGCGCGATCCTCTACAACCACGAGTCGCCGCGCCGGCACCCGCGCTTCGTGACCCGCAAGATCACCTCGACGGTCGCCGCCATCGCCCGCGGCGAGGCCGACGAGCTGGTCCTCGGCAACATCGACGTACGCCGCGACTGGGGGTGGGCCCCCGACTACGTCGACGCGATGGTCCGCGCCGCCCGTGCGGACGAGCCGGGCGACTACGTCGTCGCGACCGGGATCGCCCACTCCGTGCGGGACTTCGTGGCCGCTGCCTTCGCGGCGGCCGGCATCGACGACTGGGAGCACCTCGTGCGGCAGGACGCGACGTTCTTCCGGGCGGCCGACCCGGCCGAGCTGGTCGGCGACGCGAGCCGCGCGCGCGACGAGCTGGGCTGGGCGCCCACGGTGGACTTCGCCGAGATCGTGCGGCGCATGGTCGCCACCGACCTGCGCTGAGACGGGTCAGTCGAGGGGGATGTCCTCGGAGTTGTCCCGGTCGACCGGCTCGGAGTCCTTGGGCACCTCGACCTCGCCCTCCTGGTCGAGGGTGAGCACCAGCTCGCGCTCGCCGACCTTGGTCCACCCGATGGTGGTGCGGAAGTCGTCGCGCTCGAGCTGCGCCCACGGCTCGGAGGCGTCGAGGCCGTCGGAGGTCCGCTTCCACCCGGCGTCCTCGAGCGCCGTCGCGGCCTGGTCGACCTGCTCGCCCTCGGCACCCTCGCCGACGACGACCGCCGACGCCTTGTAGTCCTCGGCACGGTAGGTCGACATGCCCTCGCTCTCGACCCGGCCCTGTGCGCGCTCGACGGCGAGGCCGGCGCCGGTGATCGCGGCGGCCATGTCGCGGAGCTCGGCGTTGACCGCCTGCTTCATCGACGCCAGGTCGGCGGCGGCCTGCTCGGGGTCGGGGTCGCCGCACGACCCCAGCCCCACGGCGAGCGCGAGGGCCAGGAGGAGCCGGAGCGGGAGGAGTCTCATGCGCTCCATCCTCACCGGTCGGGGCTCGTGTCGGAACGACCGGGCTGGTTGGCGGTCGGGTCGCGGTCCCACTCGGGGTCCTGCGGCGGGCCCCACCACGGGTCGTAGCTCTGCTCCGCGGTGTTGATGTCGTCGCCGTGGCCGTCGACGACGCGCCCGATGTTGTATAGCGACTCGGTGTCCTGGTCGAGGTAGGAGCTGTGCGCGTCGCCGGTGTTGCGGTGCCAGCTGCGGTCGACGTCCTCGGCCTCGAAGCGGTTGGCGTCGAAGTCCTCCGACGACGGGTCGGTGCCCAGCCCGATGCCGAACTTGCCGACCCACCCCTCGTCGCCGAGCACGGCAACGAAGTCGCGGCTGTCGCGACCGACGTAGACGTGGTCGGCCCCGGGACCGAGGTCGCTGGCGTGGTCGGCCGGACCCGCACCGGGGCTGCCGATGAGGACCACCTCGTCGACGTCGGACGTGTCGCCGTGGGTGGCGTACGACGTCGTGGTGGAGCCGTAGCTGTGGCCGACGGCAGTGAGGTGGGCGGGGTCGTCGGGCCGGGAGGCACGCAGTCCGTCGATGGCATCGGCGAGGTTGCGGCCGCCCTCCTCGGCGCGTCCCTCGCTGAGGGTCGCGAGGTCGGTCGGCCCGTGCGGCGCGTCGTAGCCGAGCCAGAACATGGTGGCGACGCTGGAGCCGTCGCCGTTGTAGCGCGTCGACTCGTAGAGGTTCATCATCCGGTCGGTGTAGTAGGTCGTGTCGCCCATGTCGGTGTTGATGCCCGGCGTGAAGACCGCGACGTCGGTCGCGTGGTCGAGGTCGCCGACCGCGACGGCGACCCGGCCGTCGCCCTCGTAGGCAGCGGGGTCGTAGAGCCACAGCACGCCGCCGGGCTTCAGGTCGGGGTCGAGCGGGTCGGTGTAGGCGTCGGCGTTGGCGAGCGCGTCGCGCGCCTGCCCCGCGTTGGCGAGCATCTTGCGCTCGAGCGGGGAGATGGTGCCGTCCTCGTCCTTGGCGGCGAGCCGCGCGAGGTCGTCGTCGAGGAGCACCCGGTTGGCCTGGTCGCGGGCGCCGGCCGGGAGGCCGTCACCCTGGCCGATCCGCTCGGGGTAGGCCGCGATCACGGCCTCGCGCTCGGCCTCGGTGAGGCTGTCCCACCAGCGCTGCACCTCCTCGGGCGTGGCGCCGCTGCCAGGCGCGCCGGGACGGTTCATCGCCGACTCCGCCGTCGGCGGGATGCCGCCGTCCGACGACAGCGCCTCCGGCAGGGTGTCGGCGGCCTGGAAGACCTGGCGCAGAAGCGTCTCGTTGTCGCGGACGCGTCGCTGCAGGTCGTCGTCGGCGGTGACCAGCTCGGAGTAGTCGATGCGCAGCTCGACCGCCCGCTCGCGGAAGGCGGCGATCTCGTTGTCGGTGGCCTCGGTGGAGGCGTTGATGTCGGCGATCAGCGCGGTGCGCCGGTCGTCGAGACCGCGCTTGCGCTCGACGAGGTCCTCGTGGTCGCGCAGCAGGTCGCGCAGGGTGTCGGCGAAGGCGGTCACCCCGCGCCCGACGCGGCGCACGGTCGTGGCCATCGCCGAGTGCTCGGTCGACGCCTCGCCGGAGGCCTCCTTGTAGGACTGGTAGGCGATGCCGGCCCAGCTGCCGAGCTCCTGCAGCTCGCGACAACGGTCGGCGAACTCCTCGTAGCGCCCGGCCGCGGCGTAGATGGTCGTGGCGAGCCCGTCGGCCCCGCCCGCGTCGCCCTCGGGCTTCTTGATCTGCGCCGGGACCGACGCCGGGATCTCGATCGTGACGGTCATCGGGCCGACCCCAGACGTCCGTCGAGGTCGCTGAACTGCCGGTCGGTGGCGTCGTCGGTGGTCGAGTAGTCGTCGGCGGTCGCGTGCAGCGCGCCCACGAAGCCCTGCGCGATGGCGGCGCTCTCCCCGGCGTAGCCGGACCACCGCGTCAGGAACGTCGTCGCCGCGCCCTGGACGCTCGGCGGCAGCGACGAGGCGGCAGCGCCGCCGAGCTCGCGCGCCGAGGTCTCCATCAGCGTCTCCTGCGACTCCCACCCCTGGGTGCCGCGACGGAGGGTCTCCATCTGCCAGACCAACGGGTCGCTCATCGCGCACCCCCGCCGATCGCCTCGGCCACAGCAGCGTCGCCCACGACGACGAGGGCGGAGCGGATCCTCAGCACCACCCGCCCGGCGGCGGGCGCCAGGACCTGCACGTCCTCACGGCCGATCGTCCCGGGGCGTCCGGCCAGCACACGGGGTACGCCGTCGGGCGGCGCCAGCACGTGCCACCCGTCGGACTCGTCGAGCAGGTCCTGGGCGCGCTGGAGCGCGCCGGACGCGACGACCGGGTCGAGGTCGTCGAAGGTCGCGGTGCCCTGCCACCGCAAGGTGCCGGGCGCGGACCCGGCGAACCACACGTCGTCGAGGTGGGTCGGCTCAGCGTCGAGGCCGAGGGCCGCCCACAGCCCGGCCATCCGGGCTCGCAGCTCCTGACGCGCCGCCTCGGGGTCTACCGTCGGCTCGCCGGCCGGGACCTCGGTGCGATCGGGCGACTCGGGCGGGAGCACCACGAGGTCGACGTCGTCGTGGCGACGGAGCACCGTCGCCCAGAACGGGTCCTGCAGCACCTGTCGGGCCGCGGGCGCACCCGAGACGAGGTCGAGCGAGGTCGGATCGGGCACGGGGCCTCCTTCAGGATGCGGCTGGGGTGCTCTCCGCTACTCCTGACCCTCCCCCGCCGGGGACCCGCCCAAACGCGGTCAGCCGTGCTTGAGGAGACCGAGCAGGTACTCGCCGTATCCGCTCTTGCGGAGCGGCTCTGCGCGGGCGACGAGCTCGTCGTCGGAGAGGAAGCCCATCCGCCAGGCGACCTCCTCGGGGGCGCCGACCTTGAAGCCCTGGCGGCCCTCGATGGTGCGGACGAAGTTGGAGGCGTCGTTGAGCGAGTCGAAGGTGCCGGTGTCGAGCCACGCGGTGCCACGCGGGAGCACCTCGACGTGGAGACGACCCTCCTCGAGGTAGCGCCGGTTGAGGTCGGTGATCTCGAGCTCGCCGCGCGCGGACGGCGCCAGCTCGGCGGCGTACTCCACCACGTCGTTGTCGTAGAAGTAGAGGCCCGGCACCGCGAAGTCGCTCTTCGGGTGCTCCGGCTTCTCCTCCAGCGACAGCGCCCGGCCCTGGTCGTCGAACTCCACCACGCCGTAGGCGCGGGGGTCGGCGACGTGGTAGCCGAAGACCGCGGCGCCGTCGAGCTCGGAGAAGCGCAGCAGCTGCTGGCCGAGGCCCGAGCCGTAGAAGATGTTGTCGCCGAGGACGAGGGCCGACCGCTCGGCGCCGATGTGGTCGGCGCCGATGATGAAGGCCTGCGCGAGGCCGTCGGGGCTCGGCTGCACCGCGAAGGTCAGGTTGATGCCGAACTGCGAGCCGTCGCCGAGCAGCCGGTGGAAGGCGTCGGCCTCGTGGGGCGTCGTGATGATCAGGACGTCCCGGATCCCCGCCAGCATCAGCGTGGAGAGCGGGTAGTAGATCATCGGCTTGTCGTAGACCGGCACCAGCTGCTTGCTGATCCCCTGGGTGATCGGGTGCAGTCGCGAGCCGGTGCCACCGGCCAGGATGATTCCACGCATGGGTGAACCCTAGGGTGCGTCCGGGATTCTTGTGGGTTCTGCCCCCTTTGGCACCATGTACGCATGCCGTCCACCCGTCGCGTCGCGCCGCGACGGCTGATCCGGCCGGCGACCGTCATCGGCGGGCTGCTCCTGCTGCTGGTGGTCCTGGCCCTGCTCGCGATCCCCTTCCTCTCGGCCCCGGGCCATGCCGAGGACGCGCGCGCCGAGCTCACCGCCGCCAAGGACGCCTTGGACGCCGGCGACACCGACGCCGCGGTCGCGGCCGTGGAGCGCGCCCGCTCGGAGACCGACGACCTGCAGGGCTCGGTCCAGGGGATCGGCGGCGACGTGTGGAGCCGGATGCCGGTCGCCGGCGGCCCCGTGCGCGACGTACGACGCCTCGGCAACGCCCTCGACCAGCTCGTCGCCGTGGCGGAGACCGGCGTACGCATCCTGCCGCAGGTGCGCGGCGAGGAGTCGACCCTCGTCGACGACGGAAACGTCGACATCGACGTGCTGGAGGACGTGATCGACGACCTGCGCGAGGTGTCGACGCGACTGGCCGACGCGCAGGCCGAGCTCGCCGACGTCGCCGACTCGCGCGTCATCGTGGGTGATCGGCTCGCCGAGGCCCGCGACCAGGCGCAGGGCGAGGTGGACCCGCTGGCCGAGGGGCTCGAGACGATCGACCCGCTGCTCGAGCACCTGCCCAAGATCCTGGGTCGCGACGCCAGCCGGCAGTACCTGGTGGCGCTGCTCAACCCGGCTGAGATGCTCTTCTCCGGTGGGACGCCGCAGAACTTCGTGATTGCCGACCTCGACGCAGGCCGTTTGACGGTGGGACCGACACTCGATGGCACCGCCGCACCAGGCGTAGCTGTCCCCCGCTACTGGAAGAAGGTCAAGGGCAACCCGCTGCACCGCGGCCAGATGAAGCCCGCCCTCGCCACCATGGCTCCCGACTGGCGGGTCTCCGGCAACGAGCTCGCCAACGCCTGGCGCAGCCTGCGCGGTCGTCGGCTCGCCGGTGTCGTGGTGATCGACGTGGTTGCACTGTCCCGGATGCTCGAGCTCACCGGCCCGCTCGAGCTGCCGACCCTCGGCACGCTGACCGGTGACAACCTGGTGGAGAAGCTCATCGGCAGTTACGACACCTACCCCGACGTGAACAGCCGTCGGGCTGTCAACCGGGCAATCGGGCCCGTCTTCGTCGAACGACTTCTCTCCGGCAACGACCCCGTGGGCACCGGGCGCTCTCTCGCCGACGCTGCAGACGAGCGGCGCTTCGCAATGTTCTTCCGCAGCCCCGACGAGCAGGCTGTTTTCGACGCACTGGGGCTCACCGGCCGGCTTTCCGACACCGAGCACGACTACATCGGCGTCTTCACGCAGAACAAGGTGCCCAGCAAGTCCGACTACTGGCAGCGCCGCACCGTCAGCACCGACGTTGCGGTGCGCGAGGACGGAAGCGCGCGAGTCAAGATGGAGGTGGAGGTCCACAACGACTCCCCGCCCTACCTCCAGCCCGGACCAGATCCCCGTCTCGGCTACTTCACCCGATGGAACACGCTCAGCATCGCGCCGTTCCTGCCCAAGGGAGCTGCTTCCATCTCGGCGAGGATGGACGGCGAGCCGGTCGAGATCTCGCCGCGCAACTTCTATGGTCGCTACTTCATCCGCCCGGAGATCGAGTTCGCGCCGCAGGCCCGCCACACCCTGGCGGTGACGTACGACGTCCCCGCCGCCGCGGTCCGCGACGGCGACGGCGACGGGCTCGCCTACCGGCTGGCGCTCGACCCACAGGGCATGGTCGACCCGCAGGACGTCCGGGTCCGGGTCAGCTTCCCGCGCGGCTACGCCGTCGACGCCAGCCCGTCCGGCACCGGCCTGCCCGACGGCTGGTCGACGCGCGGCGGCCGCGTGGCGACGTACACCACCGACGCGCTCGAGGTGGTCGAGTCGTTCGAGATCGTCGCTCGCCCCTAGACTCCGCGGCATGGAACGCCTTCTTGTGACCGGGGGCGCGGGGTTCATCGGGTCGAACTTCGTGCACCACCTCGTCAACCACACCGACCTGACGATCACGGTGCTCGACAAGCTGACCTACGCCGCCTCGAAGGAGTCGCTGGCGGGTCTGCCCGAGGACCGGGTGCAGCTGGTAATCGGCGACATCGCCGACGAGGACGTCGTCGACCCGCTGGTGGCGGCCCACGACGCGGTCGTCCACTACGCGGCCGAGTCGCACAACGACAATTCGCTCAACGACCCGAGCCCGTTCATCAAGACCAACATCCTCGGGACCTACACGATCCTCGAGGCGGTGCGGAAGCACGACAAGCGCCTGCACCACGTATCGACCGACGAGGTCTACGGCGACCTCGAGCTCGACGACCCCAAGCGCTTCACCGAGGACACCCCTTACAACCCATCCTCCCCCTACTCCGCCTCCAAGGCCGGCTCCGACCACCTGGTCCGCGCGTGGGTCCGCAGCTTCGGCGTGCGCGCGACGGTGTCGAACTGCTCGAACAACTACGGGCCCTGGCAGCACATCGAGAAGTTCATCCCGCGCCAGATCACCAACGTCATCGACGGCGTGCGCCCCAAGCTCTACGGCTCGGGCGAGAACGTCCGCGACTGGATCCACGCCGACGACCACTCCTCGGCCGTGCTCACCATCCTCGAGAAGGGCACCATCGGCGAGACCTACCTCATCGGTGCCGACGGCGAGAAGAACAACCTCGAGGTCGTCCGCCTGATCCTCAAGCTGATGGGCAGGTCGGAGGACGACTTCGACCACGTCAACGACCGCGCCGGCCACGACATGCGCTACGCGATCGAGTCGGGCAAGCTGCGCCAGGAGCTCGGTTGGCAGCCGCAGTTCCAGGACTTCGAGGCGGGGCTGGCCAACACCGTCGAGTGGTACCAGGACCACGAGGACTGGTGGCGCCCCCACAAGGACGCGACGGAGGCGAAGTACGCGGAGAAGGGCCAGTGAGCCTCTCCCCCCAGAGTCTGCCGAGCCTCGAGACGACGCCGATCCCGGGCCTCGTCGTCGTACGGCTCGACCGCCGCGACGACGCCCGCGGGTTCTTCAAGGAGAACTGGCAGCGCGAGAAGATGCTCGCGATCGGCCTGCCCGACTTCGGGCCGGTCCAGAACAACGTCTCCTTCAACGCCGATCGCGGTGTCACGCGCGGCATCCACTCCGAGCCGTGGGACAAGTTCATCTCGCTGGCCACCGGCCGGATCTTCGGCGCCTGGGTGGACATGCGTGAGGGCGACAGCTTCGGCGCGACGTTCACCCTCGACATGGACACCTCCGTCGCGGTCTTCGTGCCGCGCGGCGTGGGCAACAGCTACCAGGTGCTGGAGGACGCGACCGCCTACACCTACCTGGTCAACGAGCACTGGCGCCCCGGCATCGCCTACCCCGCCCTCTCCCTCGACGACCCCACGGTCGCGATCGACTGGCCGATCCCGCTGGGCGAGGCCGTCATCAGCGAGAAGGACCAGAACAACCCCGGCCTCGACCCGTCGACGGCGATCCCCGCCAAGAAGACGCTCGTCCTCGGCAGCGGCGGCCAGCTGGGCCTCGCCCTCGCGGACGCCTTCCCGGGCTGCGACACGGTCACCCGCGCGGAGCTCGACGTCACCGACACCGAGGCCGTCGCTTCCTGGCCGTGGCACGAGTACGCCGTCGTGCTCAACGCCGCGGCCTACACCGCCGTCGACGCCGCGGAGACCCCAGAGGGGCGGGTCGCTGCCTGGGCGGCCAACGCCACCGGCCCCGCCACCCTCGCCGGCCTCGCCCGCCAGCACGGGTTCACCCTCGTCCACTTCTCCTCGGACTACGTCTTCGACGGCACCGCGCCCCTCGAGCCCGGTCACACCGAGGACGAGCCGCTCTCACCGCTCGGCGTCTACGCGCAGACCAAGGCCGCCGGCGACGTCGCCGTCTCGCTGGCCCCGCGCCACTACGTCCTGCGCACCTCATGGGTGATCGGCGAGGGCAAGAACTTCGTCCGCACCATGCAGTCGCTCGCCGAGAAGGGCGTCTCCCCCAGCGTCGTCGACGACCAGGTCGGCCGGCTCACCTTCACCGACGAGCTGGTCCGCGCCACCCGCCACCTCCTCGACAGCGACGCCGCGTTCGGCACCTACCACGTGTCCAACGGCGGCCCCGCCATGTCGTGGCGCGAGATCGCGCAGGCGGTCTTCGAGCGCTCCGGCCGCAGCGCCGACGACGTGTCGGGCACGAGCACCGCGTCGTACGCCGAGGGGGTGCTGGCGCAGGGCAACCCGTTCGCCCCGCGTCCGCTCAACTCCGCGATGTCGCTCGAGAAGCTCCGCGCCACCGGGTTCGAGCCCGAGGACGCGACGTCCGCCCTCGACCGCTACCTGGCGGGCTGACGGCTCCGTAGTCCTCCAGCCACCCGCACCTGCAGCCGGGGGTGGCGGCACCTCGCACCCGCACGCATGCCCCGCAAGCAATCTGCCGCCACCCTCACGCGCCGGCGAGACGGACGGGCGGCGAGACGGGCGGCGAAGATCAGCGGCGTGAGGTGACCTCGGCGAGCGCCGGGCGGACGTCGGCGATGTAGACGAGCGAGGCGATGGTGAAGACGAGGTGGATCAGCCCGAGCGGCGAGGAGCCGATGAGGATCAGCTGGGCGGCGAAGCCGAGGCCGGTGATCGCGCACCACGCCTGCTTGGTGAGCTTGCCGGCCGCCTCGTAGGCCTCGGCCGAGTAGGTCAGCGAGTTGATGAACGCGAATCCCTTGACCGCGAGCAGCACGACGAGCACCACCAGCATGAGGGTGCTCTGGAACGCGTAGATGTTCACGGCACGAGGGTAGTCGACGTAGCGAGACGTGACGGTGACGTCACGTGCCCGAAACAGCGGCTGCCTACGTTGCGTGGGTGCACCTGACCCCCTCCGACACCGAGAAGCTGCTGCTCGCCGTGGCCGGCATGGTCGCCCGCGACCGGCTGGCCCGCGGCGTCCGCCTCAACTACCCGGAGTCCGTCGCGCTGCTCAGCACCTGGGTGATCGAGCGCGCCCGCGAAGGCGCATCGGTCGCCGAGCTGATGTCGACGGGCCGAGAGGTGCTCACCTCGGTCCAGGTGATGCCCGACGTGGTGCCGATGCTGACCGAGGTGCAGGTCGAGGCGACCTTCCCTGACGGCCGCAAGCTCGTCACCCTCCACGACCCGATCGGCTGAGAGGCGAGCCATGGCCACCCACACCGAGGGCCCCGGGGCGATCCGGTGCGCACCGGGTACCCACGTCCTCAACGCGGACCGAAACCCCGACGAGCGGCGTACCGTCGTCATCACCAACACCGGCGACCGGCCGGTGCAGATCGGTTCCCACGTTCACCTCCCGCTGGTCAACGCGGCCCTGGACTTCGACCGGGACGCTGCGGCGGGCTTCCGGCTCGACGTCCCCTCGGGCACCTCCCAGCGCTTCGAGCCGGGTGCATCGCGCTCGGTGGCGATCGTCGCGCTGCGGGGCCGACGTGTGGTCCCCGGGATCCAGGTGCGCGCCGATGGTTGAGATCAGTCGTGAGGCGTACGCCGCCATCTACGGGCCCACGACGGGCGACCAGGTCCGCCTCGGTGACACCGACCTGTGGATCGAGGTCGAGGACGACCTGACCTTCGGTGGCGAGGAGGCGGTCTTCGGCGGGGGCAAGTCGATCCGCGAGTCGATGGCGCAGTCGGCGGTCCCACGCTCCGGGGGTGCGCTCGACACGGTCATCACCAATGCGGTCGTGCTCGACCACTGGGGCGTCGTCCGCGCCGACGTGGGCCTGCGCGAGGGTCGCATCGTCGCGCTCGGGCGCGCCGGCAACCCCGACATCGCCGACGGCGTGCACCCGGACCTCGTCATCGGTCCCGGCACCGACGTCATCTCGGGCGAGGGCAAGATCCTCACGGCGGGGGCGATCGACGTCCACGTCCACCTGCTGTCGCGCTCGCAGGTCGTGGAGGCCCTCGCGACCGGGACCACCACGATCGGCGGCGGTGGCACCGGCCCCTCCGAGGGTTCGAAGGCGACCACGGTCACCCCGGGAGCCTGGCACCTCCGGGCCGTCCACCGGGCGCTGGACGAGCTCCCCGTCAACGTCCTGCTGATGGGCAAGGGCAACACGGTGTCGGCGGAGGGCCTGGCCGAGCAGGCACTGGCCGGCGCGGCGGCGTACAAGGTGCACGAGGACTGGGGTGCGACGCCCGCGGCGATCGACGCCGCCCTGCGTGCGGCGGACGAGTTCGGCCTCCAGGTGGCGTTGCACTCCGACAGCCTCAACGAGGCCGGCTACCTCGAGTCGACGCTGTCGGCGATCGGCGGCCGCTCCATCCACGCCTTCCATGCCGAGGGCGCCGGGGGCGGGCACGCCCCCGACATCCTCAAGGTCGCGTCGCACCCGCACGTCATCCCCGGCTCCACCAACCCGACGCTCCCGCACACCGTCAACACCGTCGCCGAGCACCTCGACATGCTCATGGTGTGCCACCACCTCAACCCCCGGGTGCCCGAGGACCTCGCGTTCGCCGAGTCGCGGATCCGGGCGACGACGATCGCGGCCGAGGACCTGCTGCACGACCTCGGCGCGCTCTCGATCACGTCCTCCGACGCGCAGGCGATGGGACGGATCGGAGAGGTCATCTGCCGCACGTGGCAGGTCGCGCACGTCATGAAGGCCCGCCTCGGCTCCGTGGGGGGTCCCGCCGACAACGTCCGTGCCCGCCGCTACGTCGCGAAGTACACGATCAACCCGGCCGTCGCGCACGGGATCGCCCACGAGGTCGGGTCGGTCGAGCCGGGCAAGCTGGCCGACCTGGTGCTCTGGGACCCGCGGTTCTTCGGGATCCGGCCCCAGGCGGTCATCAAGGCAGGGGCGCTGGTGTGGGGCGCGCTGGGCGACCCCAACGCGTCGATCCCGACACCCCAGCCCGTGCTGATGAGGCCGACGCTGGTGGGGGCGGACGGTGCCGACCACGCGGTGACCTTCGTGGCGCCCGCGGCCCTCGACGCCGGGCTCGCGTCGGCGCTGGGGCTCCGTCGACGGCTCGCGGCGGTGACGCCGACCCGGGACGTCGGCAAGGCCGACATGGTCAACAACGACGCCCTGCCCGCCATCGACATCGACCCCGAGACGTTCGCCATCACCGTCGAGGGCGAGCTGGTCGAGCCGTCGCCCGCGACCACGCTGCCCCTGGCGCAGCTCTACTCGATGTTCTGATGAGCGCACTCGCCCTGCTCCTCGCCGACGCGCGGCTGCCCGTCGCCGGCCACACCCAGTCCGGGAGTCTCGAGCCCGCGCTCGCCGCCGGACCCGTCGACATTCCGGCCTACCTCGCCCTGCGTCTCGCGACGGTGACGCGGACCGAGGCGGCCACCGCCGTGGTGACCCTGGCCCACCTGCACCGGGGCGAGGGTCTCGACGCCGTGTACGACGCCTGGGCCGCCCGCACGGCCAGTGCCGCGATGCGCGACACCTCGCGCGAGCTGGGCCGCGGGCTGCTGCGCCTGGCTGAGGTGCTGTGGGACCTGCCGCCGGTGTTGACCGGGCTGCCCCGGCCGATGGTGCTCGGCGCGGTCGCGCACGTCACCGGGCTCGCCGCGACGGACGTGGCCGAGGTGATCGGGTACGACGACCTGCAGACCGTCGCGTCGGCGGCCCTCAAGCTGCGGCCGCTCGACCCGGCCGTCGCCACCGGCTGGGTCGTGGCGGCGCTGCCGCGGCTGGCGGTCCTGGTCTCGCAGGTCGCGCACCTCGAGTCACCCACCGACATCCCCGCCACCGCATCACCGTGGATCGAGCAGCTCGCCGAGGACCACGCCGTCACCACCAGGAGGTTGTTCCGTGCCTGAAAGTCCCCGCGAGCTCCGGCTGGGCGTCTGCGGCCCCGTCGGCACCGGCAAGTCCTCGCTGATCATGCTGCTCTGCGCCCACCTCGGAGACGAGCTGGAGATCGGGGTCGTCACCAACGACATCTACACCGACGAGGACGCCCGGATGATCCGGGCTGCGGGCGTGCTGGACCCCGCGAGGATCGTCGCGGTCGAGACCGGAGCATGTCCGCACACCGCCATCCGTGACGACATCACCGCCAACCTGCTGGCCGTCGAGGACCTCGTCGCCGAGCACGGGCCGTTGGACCTGGTGCTGGTGGAGTCGGGTGGGGACAACCTCACCGCGACGTTCTCACCTGCCCTCGTCGACGTCCAGGTGTTCGTGATCGATGTCGCCGGGGGTGGTGACGTGGCCCGCAAGGGCGGACCGGGCATCGAGCGTGCCGACCTGCTGGTCGTCAACAAGAGCGACCTCGCTCCCCACGTCGGGGTGGACGTCGACCTGATGCGCTCGGACGCCCTCGCGGCCCGCGACGACCGGCCGGTCATCGCCCTCTCCAGGCACGACCCCGACTCGGTCACCCGGCTCCTGGACTGGGTGCGGGCCATGGTGGCCCGGCAGCGGACCGGCGACCTGGTCCCGGCCGACCCCGGTCCGATGGCGCCGCACGTCCATGCCGAGGGGAGCCGGCACGACCATGGCGACCACGTCCACGCGCACTGACGCCTGCTCCTTCACCGTCGCCCGCACGAGCGACGCCCGCGTCCGGGTGACCGCTCGCGGCGGTCCCTTCCGTGTCGTCACGCTCTCGGCGGAACACGGAGTGGCCCGGGTGGCGCTGGTGCCCACCCGCGCGCTGCTGCTGGCGGGGGACGCCGTGGAGGTGGAGTGCGACGTCGGGGACGGGCTCACGCTCCACGTGCAGGAGACGAGCGGCACCGTGGCGTACGACATGCGCGGCGGGTCTGCGTCGTGGTCGTTCACCGCCCGGATCGGGGTCGGGTCTCGGCTGGTGCTCGACGCGCTGCCCTGGGTGTCGTCGGGCGGCTCTCACGTCACCCGGACGACGTCCGTCCGGCTGGACGAGGCGGCCACGCTGCTGGCCCGGGAGACCCTCGTGCTGGGCCGGTCCGGCGAGCCATCCGGCTCCCTCGTGTCACGGACGACGATCACCCGCGAAGCCCGTCCGCTGCTCGTCGAGGAGCTGCGCTCGGACCACCTGGCGCCCCACCGGGTGCTGGACAGCGTCCTGGCGGTCGGCACCTGCCACCAGCCACCCCCGGGCAGTCCGTCCCCGTTCCGGTTGGACCGCGGGGACCGGCTGTGGCGGAGGCTGGGGCGCGAGGCGCACGAGACCGCCGCAGCGCTCGACCCGGTGTGGACGGCCCTGCACCGCGCGGCTCAGTCGTGCGCCTGGTAGTCGACCGGTCCCATCATGTCGCCCGCGTCGTCGGTCGTGTCGGCGGTCGCTGAGGCCGACTCCTGACGTACGTCCTCGCGCGGCGACGGCACCGTCGGGGTGCCCGAGGTCGTGCCCAGGGTCCGGGCGGCCAGCCACTCGACGGCGTCGTCCCAGTCCGGGGACAGGGCGAAGTGGCTGTGCTGCATCATCGAGGTGAGGGGCTCGGCGTGCAGCTCGCGGTCGGGCGGGCTGGGGTCGAGCAGCCGCCAGTCACGTCCGCACTCGCGTCGCCCGGTGCGGACGGCGGGCAGGAGGTCGGGCACGAGCGGCCACGGGTCCTCGGTGCTCGCCGGCGGGCCCAGCCGGCGCGAGCGCAGTACCTGCTGCGTCTCCTCACCGGTGTGCGCCCAGCTGAGCACCGGGCCCGCGATGGGGTCGGTGTCGCGGAAGAGGTTGATCCAGCGACCTCCGAGCGCGCGGTCGAGGCACGTGAGCACGTGGTAGCTCGTGTACGCCGGGAACGCGCGCGGGAAGATCACCTGCAGCTGGGAGCCGAAGGTGAGGAAGCCGACGCGCGCGAGCTCCTGCGGGTTCAGCCACAGCAGCGCGGCGACCGAGATGAAGCTGCCCTGGCTGTGCGCCTCCACGACGACCGCGTCGGCGACCTCGGTGGTCGACGGCTCCGCCTCGGTGCAGGTGCCGAGGTGGTGCCGGATCCGGTCGCGCAGCGACTGCACCGCGAACTGCGAGTACGGCGGCGGCACGAACGGGTGCACCGACCGCGGCCAGAACGACACCACGTCCCACACCACGTTGACGACCCGCTGCCGGTCACGGGCCCGCAGGGACTGGCGTGCGGTGGTCATGAGCAGGCCGGCCAGGGCGATCAGCGTCAGGGCGCCGAGCCGGGAGATCACCTCCACCCAGTCGTCGGGGAGTCCGTCGCGCGGTGCGCCCACGCCGGTCATGAGGTCGATGGCGAGCAGCACCGCGAGCGCCATGCCGAGGAACGAGAAGCAGACGAGCACGACGGGCAGCCCGAGCTTGACCCGCGCGACGGCGCTGGCCGTCGCGATCCGGCGTACCCGCTCGTCCGTGAGCCACGTCGGCGCGTCGGACCCCTCGCCCGCCCCGTCGCCCGCCCCGTCGCCCGCCCCGTCGCCCGTCCCGTCGCGTGACGAGGACCCGTAGACGAGGCCGAAGCTGCGCCGCACCCGTTCGGTACGCCAGTCGCGGTCCGTCCACGTGCGGAACCCGAGCACGAGGCCGACGGCCACCATGAGCAGCACCGAGACGCCCCAGGTGAAGGTGACGCCCTCGACCAGCTTGGGCAGCGCGGCGTCGTCGACCAGCAGCTCGGCGCTGGCCAGCAGCAGCGCCGCCGAGTATCCGACGGCGAGGAACCCGCCGAGCGCGGCGACGACCGGCGCCGCCATCCCTGCGGCGTAGCGGCGGAAGGGTCGGGGCACCTYCGCGTCGAGGTGCCGGGTGGCGTGCGCCAGACCCGCGGAGGCGGCGAAGAGGACGATCAGCGTGCCCGTCAGGACCACCACGAGCGTGTTGGACACCTCGTCCACGGCTGCGAGCGGGTTGTCGGGGTTCACCCCGCGCAGCAGCAGCATCACCACCGACGACAGCAGGACAGCGAGCGCGAGGGACGCGGCCGTCAGGCCCACCGCCGGTCGCTGGAGGACCCGGTTCCAGCTCTCCAGCACCGAGTCGCGCTCCCACGACCGGGGAGCGCTGTGCTCGGGGTCGCCGAGCACCGCCACCAGCACGGCGAGGGCCGCCAGCAGCCCCGCGCTGGCGGCGTACACGAACGAGCTCAGGCTGGTGCCCAGCTGCGCGTCGCCGTCAGTGAGGCTGCCGACGAGGGCCACCGTCGCCCAGCCGCCCGCGAGGTGGAGGCGTCCGAGGCTGGTGGCATCGGGGTCGCCGGCGTAGAAGTTCTCCCGGGTCAGGCCGGACGACTCGCCCAGTGAGCGGCCCAGGGTGTCGGCGGCGTCGGGCGGCTGGCGCACGGTCGTGTTGCGCCGCCCGAGCCGGTAGAGCACGAGCACGCCGCCGGCCGCGACCAGCGCGCCCGCCGCCAGGAGCGTGCCCTCCCCCAACGCCTGGCCGAGCCGGGTGGTGGCGAGCCGTTGCCTGGCGACCAGGTCGATGCTGATGGACGACGCAGCCAGGGCGAACGTCGCGGTCAGGCCGAGGGCGAGCAGCCGCAGCGCTCCGCCGACGACGGTGTGGAAGAACCGCTCGCGCCACGTCGAGGGCGGGCTGAGCATGAACTGCGCGGCGTTGACCATGCCGAACGGGACCAGCGCCAGCCACAGCGCCTGTCGCCAGTTGCCCGAGGTGTAGCGGCCCCAGTGGAAGCCCTCCAGCCTGGTCGACCGCGTGTGCGGACCCGTGCCGTCCTCGACGGGGTCGGGTGGCTTGTCGCCGAAGCAGTCGACCGCGACGAAGAACCGCGAGTACTCGTCGCCGGCCTCCTGCCGGGCATGGTGCGTCTCGAGCATCTCCTCCGGCGGCGTCCCGCTGACGCCGTGGACCCGCAGCTCCACGATCTTCGCGCTCGTGACATCCATGGCCAGCCTCCGCGGCCTCCCGCGGCGGGTCGAGAACTCACCGCTGCCGCCCCTCCCATTGGAGCGGAGTTGTCCACAGTTGTCCATGCCCGGCAAAGACGGGCAACGACGAGGGCCCCCGCCCTGGTGGACGGGGGCCCTCGGCCCTGCTCAGAACAGCATCAGCTGCTGCTCATCGGCTGGTGCTCTTCAGTCGCCGACCTTCTCGGCGGCGTCGGCGACGGCCTTGACCGCGTTGGTCGCGGTGGCGGTGGCGGCGCTGGCGGTGGCCTTGGCGCTGCTCTGCGCGGTGGCGGTCTTCTTCGCCGCGGTCTTGCGGGCGGTGGTCGCGGCCGCCTTCTTGCCCGCGGCCTTCTGGGTGGCCTTCTTGGCGGTCGGCTTCGGCTTGGGGGCGACCTTGGTGGCGGCCGTCTTGTCGGCGGCGGCGGTGGTGGCTTCGGCGGCCTTCTTGGCCTGGGTCGCGGTGGTCTTCGCCTTCGTCACGGTGGTCTTGGCGGACGTCACGGTGGCCTTGGTCGACTCCTGGCGGCGGATGCGGCCCACGAGGGACTCGCCGCGCTTGACGAGGTCGGTGTAGGTGGCGTTGGCCGCGGAGACGTTGCCGTCGACGAGCGCGGAGACCTGCGTGGTGACCTTGGCCGGGTACGCCCGGGCCTCGGTCTGCAGCTCGGCGACGCGGGCCTCGATGGCGGCGCGGCGGGCCTGGGCCTGCTTGCGCAGCGCCTTCGGGTCGGTCGCGGTCTTCTGGACGTCGGTCACGCGGGTGGTGACGTCCTTCTGCACGGCGGCGACGCGCTTCTGCACGTCGGCCACGGCCTCACGGACGGCCTCGACGGCCAGGTCGGTGACGCCGACGCCGGCGAGGACGGGCTTGAGGGCTTCGGTCTTGAGGTCGCGCTTGGTGGTGGCCATGGGGTTCTCCTTCAATGGGGGATGGTGCTGACAGTTGTTCTGGTGGTCTGTGGCTAGAGCTCGTCGGCGGGCTCGACGGACTCGACGGGCTCGGCGGGTAGGGCCGGCGCCGCATCGCGCTCGTTGAGTGCGAGGAACGAGGCGTACACGTCGAGCAGCGAGTGCTTCTGCCGCTCGGTGAGCGCGGCGTCGGCGAGGATCGCGAGCTCCACCGACCCGGGCTGCCCGGGGTCGGGGTGGACGATGCCGGCGCGGACGTAGAGCTGCTCGGCGCTGACGCGCAGGGCGCGGGCCAGCTGTTGGAGCACCTCGGCCGACGGCTTGCGCAGGCCGCGCTCGATCTGGCTGAGGTAGGGGTTGCTCACTCCGACCTGGTCGGCGAGCTGTCGCAGGGAGAGCTGCGCGCCGAGGCGCTGCTCCTTGAGGTAGTCCCCCAGCGTGCCGAGCGAGCCGACGACCGCCTTGCTCGTCTTGCTGCCGGTCTTGGAAGCCGCCTTCGACGCCTTCTTCGAACTCGCCCTGGCCGGGGTCATCTTGTCCTTGGCCATGCCCCCATTTTGCTAACAAGAGTTAGCAGAAATCAAATCGAGGGCACGTGAGACCTCTCACAAGTCCTTTGCCGGAGCCTGGTTCCGCGCTAGCAGACGGTTCGCACCGGATGTCGCGTGCGGTGCCGACCTAGGATCCACCCGTGTCCGCCCGTCTCCTGAGCCGCCGAGCGCGTACGGCAGTCGCTGCCGCGCTGGGCCTTTGGGCGGTCATCCTTGCCGTCACCCTTCTCGCGCCGTCGGCGGCCGGCCCGTCCTGGCTGGTCAGCACGGTCGCCAACTTCTTCGCCGGCCTGGGTGTGCCGGACGCCCTCGCGGCGCCGGCCCGTGTCGAGTTCATCCTCAACGTGGCGGCCTTCGTGCCGCTGAGCCTGCTGGGCAGCGCACTGTGGCCACGTCTCACGTGGCGGGACTGGACGGCACTGGGCTTCGTGGCCTCGTTCCTGGTCGAGGTCGTGCAGGCGGTCGCGCTGGACGGGCGCTCGGCCACCCACTCGGACGTTGTCGCCAACACCCTCGGGATGCTGGTCGGCGCGCTCCTCGGGCTTCTGGTGGCGAGGATCCTGGAGTCGAGGGCCTCAGAAGGCCGCGCGGATCTCCCCGACCGGCAGTCCTCCGCCGAGGAGCTCGAACCGCCCCGTTGAGCGGACCGCCTCGGCGTCCACGCCGTCCTCGTCCAGCACACCCGAGCGGCGCAGCGCCTCGGCCATCAGCACCGGGCGTACGCGCGCAGCCCCGTCGTCGGTCTTGAGCGCCCAGGCGCGTCCGTCGGGGAGCGCGACGGCGTAGCAGGACTCGGCGCCGGCCTTGCCGATCAGCCCGGGGACGGCCCGGTGCAGGGCGAGCTCGTCGCGCGTGGTGCCGCTGACGTGCTCGGGGTGGCGGCGGATCGCCTCGGCCACGCGGCGCTGCGGACCGTCGGTCGCGGTGGCGAGGGACGCGAACGCCCGCGCCAGCCCGGTGAGCGACGTGGACAGCAGCGGCGCACCGCACCCGTCGACGGCCACCGCGTCGATCGGCTCCCCCGTGAGCCGGGCGAAGGTGTCGGCGATCGCGACCTGGAGCGGGTGGGCGGGGTCGAGGTAGGTGGCGGTGTCCCAGCCCCGCAGCACGCACGTCGCGAGCATCGCCGCGTGCTTGCCGGAGCAGTTCATCAGGACCGGCGCCTTCGCACCCCCGGCCCGTACGACGGCCTCGCGGGCGTCGTCGTCGAGGGGGTAGTCGGCGGGCGTCTGGAGCGCGGACTCGTCGAGGCCGGCGGACGCGAGCGTGCGGCGTACGCCCTCCACGTGGAACGGCTCGCCGGAGTGCGAGGCGCACGCCAGGGCGAGCAGGTCGTCGGGCAGGTCGAGGCCGAGCTCGACCATCGCGAGGGCCTGGATCGGCTTGTTGCTCGACCGCGGCAGCACCGGGGCCGCGACCTCGCCGACCGACCAGGCGACCGAGCCGTCGGCGGCCAGGGCCACGACGGAGCCGTAGTGGTGACCCTCGACGAACCCGGAGCGGACGATCTCGGCGACGACGGGGAGACCGACCGACACAGCAACAGACCCAGCGACAGACATGGCGGCAGGCTACTCACCGCAGTTCTGAGAGGATGCGCGGGTGATCCAGCACTGCCCGACGCCGACCGAGCTCGACGACCTGGAGCTCCTGGTCTCCGGCGCCTACGCCCCGCTCTCCCGATTCAACGAGGACGGGAGCGTCGTCACCCTCGACCTGCCCGACGGAGCCACCGAGGCCGAGCTCGTCGACCCCGAGGGCCTGCCGCTGGCCCGGGTCGCCGCCGACGGCTCGCTGGAGCCGCTCACGCACGCGCAGTACGGCCCCTTCCGCCGGCTGCACCTCACCCCCGCCCAGGCGCGCGAGCAGCACGCCGGCGCCACTTTCGTCCCCGTCGTCGACGCGCTCACCGAGGCCGACCTCGAGGAGCTGCGCGGGCTCGGCCGCGTCGTGCTCCTCGCCCTGATGGGCACCGGCACCTCGTCGCTGTCCCCCGTCGCGCTGGTGCGCGCCACGCTGGCGGCCGCCGACCTGCTCGACGACGCGTCCGTCGTGGCCATCCCGCTCCCGGCCCACGGTGACGCCGACGCCGACCACGCCCTTGGCACCCAGGTGGTCGAGACCTACGCCGGCGGTGACCCGGTCCACGCCCTGGCGGACACCTCCTCGTCGGGCGAGCCGGTGGGCCACCCCGCCGCGATCGCCGCCATCGTCGACGCCGACCAGCCGGAGCCCGAGGAGCAGGGCCTCGTGCTCTTCTTCACCGGCCTGTCCGGGAGCGGCAAGTCGACGCTCGCCCGCGCGCTGATGGACCTGCTGCTCGAGCAGGGCGGGCGCACGGTGACCAGCCTCGACGGCGACGTCGTACGACGTCACCTGTCCGCGGGCCTGACCTTCAGCAAGGCCGACCGCGAGACCAACATCCGGCGCATCGGCTGGGTGGCCGCGGAGATCGCCCGCCACGGCGGCATCGCGGTGTGCTCGCCGATCGCTCCGTTCGCCGAGACCCGCGAGCAGGTGCAGGGGATGGTCGGGGCCGCCGGGGGCGCGTTCTTCCTCGTCCACGTCGCCACGCCCCTCGAGGAGTGCGAGCGCCGCGACCGCAAGGGCCTCTACGCCAAGGCCCGCGCCGGTGAGATCCCCGAGTTCACCGGCATCTCCTCGCCCTACGAGGAGCCCGTCGACCCCGCCGTGCGCGTCGACACCACCGGCCGCACCATCGAGGACGCGCTCGACGACGTCCTGGTCGCGCTCGACGAGGCCGGCTACCTCCACCTGCGGGGCACCGATGACTGAACCGCTCCGGGTGCTCTTCGTCTGCACCGCCAACATCTGCCGCTCGCCCTTCCTCGAGCTCACCGCGCGCCGCCTGTCCGGCCCCGGCTCCGGGGTGGAGTTCTCCAGCGCGGGCACGCACGGCTTCGACAGCCACGCGATGGACGACGTCATGGTCGCCACACTCGTGGAGGACACCTCGTCCGGGTTCGCGAGCCGCCGCGTCACCGGGCCGCTCCTCGCCGAGGCCGACCTGGTGCTGACCGCGGAGGCCACGCACCGCAGCTTCATCCTCGAGGAGTTCCCCCAGCACCTCCGCAAGGTCTTCACCGTCGGCCAGTTCGCCGCCGCGGTGGAGGAGCACCCCGACCTGCGCGGGCGCGAGCTGGTCGCCGCGGTCGGCGCACGTCGTACGGCGGCGCGCCGCGAGCACGACATCGCCGACCCCTACCGGCGCGGGGAATCGGCTGCGGCCACGGCAGCAGACACAATGTCGCGAATGTTGGGTGTGATCGTCCCTCGGCTCGCTCCAGGAGGCTCCGGTGGCTGACCTGCTGACTGCCGCGTTCTTCTCGATCCTCGCCGCCGGCTTCCTCGTCGGCATCGTCGTCGGCCTCACCGGCATGGGCGGTGGCGCCCTGATGACCCCCGCGCTGCTGTTCCTGGGCGTCGGCTCCCCGGCCGTGGTCGTGACCGCCGACCTGACCGCGGCCGCGGTCTACAAGACCGGTGGCGCGATCGTGCACAAGCGCGAGGGCTCGCCCAACATGCGGCTCGCGATGTGGCTGATGATCGGCTCCATCCCGATGGCGCTGCTCGGGCCACACCTGGTCGCGTGGTTCACCGACGACACCGAAGAGCTCAACCACGTGCTGGTCATCAGCATCGGCTTCGCGCTCCTGCTCGCGGCGGCGACGTATGCCCTGCGCCTGTACGTCAACCTGCTCCGCGTCCGCTCGGGCACCCACGTCCACGACGACAACCCCGCCATCCGGATCGTGCCCACGCTGCTCGTCGGCATGCTCG
This sequence comes from Nocardioides sp. P5_E3, assembly GCF_054049275.1. NCBI lineage: Bacteria > Bacillati > Actinomycetota > Actinomycetes > Propionibacteriales > Nocardioidaceae > Nocardioides > Nocardioides sp. P5_E3. The sequence continues at coordinate 19,771 of NZ_JBFUMR010000031.1, read as the reverse complement.
GCGGCCTGCTCGTCGGCATCACCAGCGTCGGCTCCGGCTCGGTCATCATGATCGCCCTGCTGATGCTCTACCCCGGCCTGTCGGCCGTGCGGCTCGTCGGCACCGACCTCGTGCAGGCCGTGCCGCTCGTCCTGGCCGCGGCGATCTCCAACATCGCCCTCCACGGCATCGACTGGTCGATCCTGGTCCCCCTCCTCATCGGCTCGGTGCCCGGCACGATCCTCGGCGCCAGCCTCGCCCCGCGCGTGCCGCAGTCCTTCATCCGCCGCGGCATCGTCGTCGTGCTGACGATGAGCGGCGTCGCGCTGCTCGACAAGTCCGGCTGGGCGCCCCTCGGCGTCGAGGAGACCCACCCCATCCTCATCGCCGGCATCGGCCTCGTCGTGCTGGTCGTCCTGCCCATCGTCTGGGGCTTCCTGCGAAAGCAGCAGGGCCTGCCGATGTTCGGCTCGCCGACCATCGCCCAGCTCGAGGACCCCGACTACCAGCCCGGGGTCGTGGGGATGAAGAAGGTCGACCGGCCGTAGGGCCGCTCCTTCGCGCGCGATGCGTGGAAGCCCGGCGTGTCCGGGACGGCGTACGGCGTGTCGCGGGTGTCGCGGTCGTCCTACGGCCCCTGTGGAGAGCCGTTCGCGGTGGCCGACGCGTCTCGACAGACTCCGACCATGGATGCCGTCGCAGCCCTCACCCGCCTCGGCGGCATCGGCTCGACGACCGACATCCTCCGACTCGCCACCCGCAGGCGGCTGCGCCACGCAGTCGCGGCCCGCTCGGTGATCCTCTTGGCGCGCGGTCGCTACGCCCTGCGCTCGGCCGACGTGGCGCGCGAGCTCGCTGCTGAGATCGACGGGCACCTGCGACTCCTCAGCGCGGTGGCCCACTGGGGTTGGGAGTCGAAGTGGCCGGCGCGCTACCCGCAGCTCGGCGTCCGCACCAAGCCGCGTCGGGCTGTGGAGGCGGAGGTGCACGTCCGCGACGTGCCCCGACACGACATCGACGGCTGGGCACGAGCAGGGTGCGCACCGTCCTCGACGGGTCGTGGCCCACGCGACGCCTCTGGCGGCCAATCCCTTCGAGTCCGTGCTGCGCGCGATCCTCATCGAGGCCGGGATCGCCGTGGTCCCACAGTGGGAGACCACGATCGGCCACGTCACCTACCACCCCGACCTCGCGGAGCCGTTCGCCGGCATCGCGATCGAGGCCAACTCGTGGAAGCACCGCGCCGGCAAGGCGGAGCACGACGAGGACTGCCGGCGCTACAACGCCCTCGTCCTCGGCGGGTGGATCGTGCTCCGCTTCGCCTGGGAGCAGGTGATGTTCTCCCCTCACGAGGTCGTCACCACGGTCCGTGCCGCCCTCGCTCTCACCTCCCGCGACCTCGGGGCCGTTCGGGCGGCCTGAAGCAGGTCACGGGCGGCGTGTCGCGAGACGTCGTACGGCGTGTTGCGGGCGCGGCGGACCGGGATCGGCCCCCCTTCCGCCCCGCCCGCGAGGATGAAGGGCGAGGGCGACCCAGCGCTTACTCTTGTCAAAGTTTTGTTGACAAGAAGAAGGAAGCCCGTGGAGCTGCAGGACTACTGGCGCACCGTCCGACGACGGTGGCGGCTGGTTCTCGGAAGTGTTCTGGTCGTGCTGGCCATCGCCGCCGTCTGGACGTGGTCGGTGACCCCGCTCTACTCGTCGAGCACCCGGCTCTTCGTGTCGACGAGCCAGACTGACGAGAACAGTGCCTACACCGGCAACCTCTTCGCCACCCAGCGCGTGGCGTCCTACGCCGACCTGGTGACCAGCAACCAGCTCGCCGAGCGGGTCGCCGGCGAGCTCGACGAGGGCGATGCCACGGCCGTGCGTGGCCAGGTCACCGCATCCGCGGTGCCCGAGACCGTGCTGCTGGAGATCACGGCCACCAACGCCGATCCGGAGCGGGCCCGAGACATCGCCCAGGCCTACGCCGAGCAGCTCCAGCTGCTCGTCGAGGAGCTGGAGACCCCCAACGGCAAGTCCTCGGCCGTCGTCAAGGCCACCCTCATCGACGACGCCCAGGTGGCCTCGTCACCGGTATCACCCCAGCCAGTGCGCAACCTCGCGCTCGGGGCGGTGCTCGGGCTGCTGCTGGGCGTCGGCCTGGCCGTGGCACGTGAGCTCCTCGACACCAGCGTGAAGGGCGCCGACGACATCGCCGAGATCACCTCGGCCCCGGTCCTCGGCAACATCTTCCAGGACGCCGACGCCAAGCGCGCCCCGAGCGAGGTCCTCTTCACTGCGACCCCGTGGGCCGAGGCGTTCCGGGTGCTGCGAACCAACATGCAGTACGTCGACATCGACAACGCCCAGAAGGTCATCGTCGTCACCAGCGCCCTGCCCGGCGAGGGCAAGAGCACGACCGCGGTCAACCTCGCGGTCACCCTCACCCAGGCCGGCCAGAAGGTCGCCCTGGTCGAGTGCGACCTCCGCCGTCCGCTCATCGCCGACCGCCTCGAGCTCGACGGCGCGATCGGCACCACCAGCGTGCTGATCGGCAAGGTCACCGCCGAGGACGTCATGCAGCAGTACGCCGACACGTCGCTCGAGGTCATGGTGTGCGGCCAGATCCCGCCCAACCCCTCGGAGCTCCTGCAGTCACAGGCGATGGAGATGCTGCTGCTCGACCTGCGCCAGCGCTACGACGTCGTCATCCTCGACGCGCCGCCGCTCCTGCCGGTCACCGACGCGGCGCTGCTCGCCACCCGCGCCGACGGCGCGGTCGTCGTGGTCAGCCACGGGCGTACGACGCGCGACCAGCTGTCGACGGCCATCGAGCGGCTCGAGTCCGTGGACGCCACGACACTGGGCGTCGTGGTCAACCAGACCCCGGCCAAGAAGTCAGCCAGCGGCTATGGCTATGGCTACGGCTACGCCCCGCTCGAGGACGAGACCGCGACGGCGGGGGGCGGCAAGCGCCGCCGACGCTGAACCACCCCGGACCAGCCCGGAGTAATCAGGCCAGGCCGAGCAGCTCGCGGCACTGTGCCGGCTTCATCGGCGTACGCTGCGCGATCCGTCCCAGCTCGACCGCGCGCTCGACGAGCTGGGCGTTGGACTCGACCGGCACGCCGCGACTGATGGTGAGCACGTCCTCCATGCCGACGCGCAGGTGGCCGCCCATCGACAGCGAGGCCATCGCGACCGACAGCGTCGAGCGGCCGATGCCGGTGGCCGACCACGACGTCACCTCGGGCGGGAGGGCGGCGACACCGGCGACGAGCGCGGGGGCGGTGCCGGGCATGCCACCGGGAACGCCCATCACGAAGTCGACGTGCACCTTGCCGCCGGCCGGGGCGCCGTACTGCTGGATGAGACGGCCGAGCGCGTGCACCTGTCCGAGGTCGAAGAGCTCGAACTCCGGAGCCACACCACGCTCGAGCGCGAGCTGGTAGAGGTCCTTCACGAAGGGCCACGGGTTGAGGAAGACGTCGTCGCCGAAGTTGGTCGTGCCCATGGTGAGCGAGCACGAGTCGGGCTCGGCGTCGAGCACCTTGAGCCGCTCGTCGAGCGGGTCGTGCACCGAGCCGCCGGTCGAGAGCTGGACGACGAGGGAGGACGACTCGCGCACCGCGGCGACCCACTCGCGCAGCAGTCCCTGGTCGAGCGTGGGCTGGTGGGAGGTGTCGCGCACGTGGAGGTGGATCATCGCCGCGCCGGCTGCTTCGCAGTCGGCCGCGGTGCGAGCCACCTCCTCCGGGGTGGTCGGGAGCTGCGGACAGTCGGCCTTCGCCGTCTCGGCGCCCGTCGGTGCCACCGTGATGAGCAGTTCGTCCATGCGCGCACCTTAGACTCCCGCGCGTGACCCTCTCGGCCAGCCCTCGCCACGTCGTCGCCGTGACCGCCCTCGGGACCCAGGTCCACGTCGAGGTGGCCGGCGGCCATGCCGACAGCCTCGCCGACGACCTGGTCCGCGCCTGGTCGCGCTGCGACGCCCGCCTGGTCGACGACGCGGCGGGCCCGAGCGTGCGGGTGGTGGTCGACGACGACCCCGCCGCGGTCGAGGACGCCGCGGCCCATGGTGCGATCGCCGGCTCCGACGGGTCGGTCGTCGGCGACCAGGTCGCCCTGGCCGTCACCCTGCAGGCGATGGAGGCCAACGAGGGCGACCTCCTGATGCTGCGTGCCGCGGCCGTCGCCGACCCGGACACCGGCCGGTGCGTCGTGCTGGTCGGCCCCGCCGGCAGCGGGCGCTCGACCGCCGCCCGGACGCTCGCGCGCCACTTCGGCTACGTCACCGACGACACCGTCGCCTTCACCGCAGCGCTCGACCTGCTCCCCTACAGCAAGCCGCTGCTCTCGACCGACGACCCCGCTCAGGGCCTGCTGTCCCCCGACGACCTCGGCCTGCGCCAGGCGCCGGGCGACCTCCGCCCGGCGGCGGTGCTCCTGCTCGAGCGCCACGCCGAGGGCTTCGTCCCGCCCGTGCTCACCGAGCTCCCCACCGCGGAGGCGATCGCCCACCTGTCGGGCAACGCGTCCTACCTGCGCTCGCTCGACAAGCCCCTGCACCGCCTGGCTGCGCTCGTCGAGGAAGTGGGCGGGGTGCACCGGGTTGACTACCGCGAGGCCGACGACCTGGTCGCCGTCACCCAGCAGCTGCTCAACCACCCGCCGTCGCGCGACCTCGAGCCGGATGCGGCGCCCGAGCCGACCGTCGTCGAGCTCCTCGGACCCGACACCACCGACAGCGGGGAGCGCGTACGCCGCAGCGACTTCGTCGACTTCCACGTCAGCGACGGCGTCGGCTGCGTGATGCTAGGCGAGACCGTCGTCGCACTGTCCTTCCTGGCCACCCGCGTCCTCACCCTGCTCGGTGACGGGTCGGCCAGCCTCGACCGCCTCGGCGAGGCGCTCCTCGTCGAGCTCGGCGAGCCCGAGTCCGGCGACGCCAGGTCGCTCGTCCAGACCCACGTCGACGACCTCGTCGAGGTCGGCGTCCTCACCCGCGTCTGACGCGAGCAGGAGCAACGACGTGCGTGCCGTCATCCAGCGGGTGCTGTCCGCCAGCGTGCGCGTCGACGGCGAGGTCGTCGGCGAGCTCGACCGCCCGGGACTGCTGGTCTACCTCGGTGTCACCCACGACGACGGCGCGACCGAGGTCGCGTGGACGGCCCGCAAGATCTGGGACCTGCGGCTCCTGCGCGACGAGCAGAGCGCCAGCGACGTCGGCGCGCCCGTGCTGGTCGTCAGCCAGTTCACGCTGTACGGCGACGCGCGCAAGGGCCGCCGGCCCACCTGGCAGGCGGCCGCGCCGGGCCCGGTGAGCGAGCCGCTCTACGACGCCGTCTGCGCCGAGCTCGAACGCCTCGGCGCCCGCGTGGAGCGCGGCCGCTTCGGCGCGGACATGCGCGTCGAGAGCGTGAACGACGGCCCGATCACCCTCGTCCTGGAAACGCCCTAGGGCTTCGGCCCCGTCTCCCACACCCGTGCCCAGTCGACGTCCATGGTCTCGGGCAGCTTGCCGTTGAAGCGCGGCAGCTCGTAGTCCGACGACAGCAGGCTGAGGATGAGGAACTCCGGACGCCCGGAGGTCTCCCCCTTCAGGCGCTGGGTGACCTTGCCGTCGATGCGGAAGACGTACTCGTCGGGCGTCCACTCCACGGAGAAGACGTGGTACTGCTCGGCCCAGTCGTCGCCCAGCTCGTCGGCGTTGGGAAGCCAGCCGCCGACGGTCTGCTTCTCGCCGTTCTTGTCGAGGAAGTAGGTGAAGCTGGTCAGCCCGCCCTCGGGGTGGTCGTCGCCGAAGTACTCGATGACGTCGATCTCGGCGCCGCCCTTCTTCGGGCCGCCGGTGCCCTGCCCGCCGACCGCCTGCATCCAGAAGGCCGCGTGCTGCCCGCGAGCCGCCTGCGTCTTGATCCGTGCGGCCGCGAAGCCGTAGGTGAACTCCATCCGGCCCTCGGTGCCGACGTGGCCGTTGAGGCGGTACGGGAACTTCTTGCGCTTTCCGGGGAGCTGGCACTCGTCGCCCTGACGGTCGGGGTCCTCCATCACGCTGAGCTTCAGCACGCCGTCAGCGACCTCGGCTGCGTCCGCGCTGGCCTTGGAGCAGGTACGGACGCCCGTGTAGCCCTGGTCCCGGGTGTGCCAGGAGCCGTCGGGGTGGTCGACGGAGTCCTCGTCGTCGAAGTCGTCGGTGAAGGTGGCCTCGGGGGCGTCGTCGGTCGAGACCTTCGTGCCGATCGCGTCGTCGCCGTCGCCGACCACCACGTGGAGGTCGCCGGAGTCGCGGCTGGTGAGCGAGACACGGCCCTTGGCGTCGGTCTCCTGCTCGTCGACGTCGGACCAGCCGTCGTCGTCCTTCGCCACCAGGGTGACCGCGGTCCCCTCCTCCGCGTCGCCGATCGTGGCGTCCACGACCCAGGCGGCGTCATTGGCGGACTCGACGTCCTCGCCGTTGGCGGCCAGCTGGGGCAGCACCTGCGCGTGCACGCTGTCGCTATTCTCGTACGACGGCGGCGTGGGGTCGCCGTCGTCGGACGAGCTGCAGCCGGTGACGAGCAGGGCGCCTGCGAGAACGGCCGCGAGGGCCCGGGGGGTGGTTCGCATGCGCGCCATTGTGGCGAAGGGACCGCGACCGAGACCAATCGTCCCGGACCCGCCAGACGGGTCAGCCCGTCAGGGGCCGGCGGTCACCCGGTGATGCGTGCGGCACTCCCGGACATCACTGCCACCCGCCGACGCGAGGTGGCGAGCACCCGTGCCTCGTGCGCCCACCGCGATGCCTCGCTGCGGCGGCACTCGACGCGCGAGAGGTGTGCCACTCGGTCCACCGCGACGGACGGCACTCGCACGGGCGGGGCCACGGCGCCGGGACGGGCCTCGAACATCCGGCCGACAATCACGGCGACGGGGAGGGACAGCAGGATCCACGCTGCGAGGATCACCGCCGCCCATATCAACATGAAGACGTGTTACCCCGCTCACACCGATCCCAAACCTCTCCGAATCCGGGGAGCCGAAACCGGTCCCGGGAGCCACGGGTTGACCACACCCGGCAGTGCGAATCGTCCGAGGCGCTGCCCGTCGCTACGATGATGGCTGCTGTCCCTGAGAGAGGTCCTTGCAACGCCATGACCAACACCCACGTCGACTACCAGCTGAGTCAGCTGGACCAGCTCGAGGCCGAGTCGATCCACATCTTCCGTGAGGTCGCCGCCGAGTTCGAGAAGCCGGTGCTGATGTTCTCCGGCGGCAAGGACTCCATCGTCATGCTCCGCCTGGCGGAGAAGGCGTTCTTCCCGGCCAAGCTGCCGTTTCCGCTGCTCCAGGTCGACACCGGCCTGGACTTCGACGAGGTGCTGACCACCCGCGACTCGTGGGTCGAGCGGCTGGGTGCGCGGATGATCGTGGCCACGATCGATGAGGCGATCGCTGCGGGTCACGTGGTCGATGACGGCAAGACCAGCCGCAACCGCATGCAGATCGGCACCCTGCTCGGCGCGATCGAGGAGAACGGCTTCACCGCCGCCTTCGGTGGCGGTCGCCGTGACGAGGAGAAAGCCCGCGCCAAGGAGCGCGTGTACTCCCACCGCGACGACTTCGGCCAGTGGGACCCCAAGATGCAGCGCCCCGAGCTGTGGAGCCTCTACAACGGCCGCATCCACGCCGGCGAGCACATGCGGATCTTCCCGCTGTCGAACTGGACCGAGCTCGACATCTGGCACTACATCCACCGCGAGGAGATCGAGATCCCCTCCATCTACTTCGCCCACGAGCGCGAGGTCGTCGAGCGCGACGGCATGCTGCTCTCCATCGGCCCGGAGATCCAGCCCAAGGGTGGCGAGAAGGTCGAGAAGAAGATGGTGCGGTTCCGCACCGTGGGTGACCGCACCCAGACCGGCTGCGTCGAGTCGGTTGCCACCGACACCGCAGCCATCATCGACGAGATCGCAATCGCCCGAGTGACGGAGCGAGGCGCCACCCGTGGCGACGACCGCTTCTCCGAGGCAGCCATGGAAGACCGCAAGAAGGAAGGCTACTTCTGATGGCCAGCACCACTGACGCCCACACCGCCGCTCAGGGCGAGATGGACCTGCTCCGCTTCGCGACCGCCGGTTCGGTCGACGACGGCAAGTCCACGCTCATCGGGCGCCTCCTGCTGGACTCGAAGTCGATCTTCGAGGACCAGCTCGAGGCGGTGGAGTCGACGAGCCAGTCCAAGGGCTACGACTACACCGACCTGGCGCTGCTGACCGACGGCCTGCGCTCCGAGCGCGAGCAGGGCATCACCATCGACGTGGCCTACCGCTACTTCGCCACCCCGGCGCGCAAGTTCATCATCGCCGACACCCCGGGCCACATCCAGTACACGCGCAACATGGTCACCGGCGCCTCGACCGCCGACCTGGGCCTCGTCCTCGTCGACGCCCGTCAGGGCCTCACCGAGCAGTCCCGCCGCCACGCGGTCCTGCTCTCGCTGCTGCGCGTGCCACACCTCGTGCTGGCGATCAACAAGATGGACCTCGTCGACTGGTCGCAGGAGGTCTACGAGAAGATCCACAAGGAGTTCACGACCTTCGCGACGAAGCTCAACATCCCTGACCTCGAGGTCATCCCGATCTCGGCGCTGCAGGGCGACAACGTCGTCAACCGGTCCGAGAACACCCCGTGGTACTCCGGCCCGACGCTCATGCACCACCTCGAGCACGTCCACGTCGCCTCCGACCGCGACCTCGTGGACACCCGCTTCCCGGTGCAGTACGTCATCCGCCCCAAGTCCGACCAGTACCACGACTTCCGCGGGTACGCCGGCCAGGTGGCCGGCGGCGTGCTGAAGAAGGGCGACGAGGTCGTCGTTCTTCCGAGCGGCATGACGTCGACCATCTCCAAGGTCGAGCTCTTCGACCAGGAGATCTCCGAGGCCTTCCCGCCCATGTCGGTGACGATCCACCTCGAGGACGACGTTGACGTCTCCCGCGGCGACATGATCGCCCGCCCCAAGAACGCGCCCAAGCCCAGCCAGGACATCGACGCGATGATTTGCTGGATGACCAACGAGCCGCTGCGTCCGCGCCAGAAGCTCGCCATCAAGCACACCACCCRCATGGGCCGCGCGATGGTCAAGGACATCCAGTACCGCCTCGACGTGAACTCGCTGCACCGCGACCAGGAGGCCGGCGAGCTCTCCCTCAACGAGATCGGCCGCGTCCAGCTGCGCACCACCGTGCCGCTGCTCTGCGACCCGTACTCGAAGAACCGCACCACGGGCTCGTTCATCCTGATCGACGAGGCCACCGGCGTCACCGTGGGCGCCGGGATGATCAACTCCGGCACCTGATCGACTACCCGCAAGATAGTGGGCGAGTCGATCCGACTCGCCCGCTGCGGTTATCTCTGCGACCGACCGTTAACTGTTGCGCTGGGTGGGCGTGGTTGTCTATCTCGTCCACGTAGGCTGCGCGGTCGGGCACAACTGGATTGCCCTTGCTGGGCTGCCGCGCCATCCGCCCTCGCGCGTCGACCAGCTAGACGGGCCTGGCTGAAGCCACATTCCAAGCGCGATCCTCTGCGCAAGGCCTCAAACATAAGAGCGGCCGTCACCCACCTGCCAGATCGTGCAGGACGCGCGAAGCCACGACCGCAGGATCCAGTTCACTGGCCGCGCGGCGCATCGCGCCACTTCTCAGAAGTGCACGACGTTCCGGGTCGGCAACCAGATCGCTGAGGAGGGACGCCAGCACGGACGCGTCGGTGCTGGGGTATAGGTAGCCGTCCACGCCGTGGACGATGTATGCCGAGTCGCTGCAACCCGGTTCGAGAGTGCTGATGACACAACTGCCGGCTGCGAGAGGATGAAGCGTGGTGTAGCCATAATTGCCGTCCAATGACGAGATCAGCACTACATCAGCTCGACCGTAGACGCTTGACAGGACACCCAAGTCAACTGGGGGATGCCATGAGACCCTTTCACGTAACTCCGCTGGCACGAGGCTTAAGCAGTAGTCCCTGTAGCTCGAACCACCAGGACCAGTGTCGGTGTCAGGACCAACGAAGTGCAATCTCCATGGTGGCAGATCGCCGACGAGCATCGACAGGCTTCGACAAACGATGTGCTGTCCCTTCCGGTGTTCCAACCTTCCCACATTGACGATGTGAACCTCATTTGACGACCTCGTGTGAAGTTCTACCGGGGCGTACTCTTGCGAAACCACGCTTAATGCAATGGGGTCCAGCGTCACAGGGACTGCACGCTTCAGCCCCCAGACTTCTTTTGCGTGCTTGACCAAGACGTGCGCGCCGGATGTGATGAGGCCGACCCGTGCGGCCCAGAATCTCTCACGGAAGTCTAAGAGGCGCCAGTGCGGTCTCGGACTTTGGCCGTTGATGATACGAACGAAGTCAGACGGCCCATGGAGCTTCATGAATAAGGTGGAGCGTGGCACCAGTACCGGGGCGGCCAACGGCGTCTGCCAGTCAGGGATCTCCATCGCTTGTATGCCTTGCCGGTACTTCCATGTAACACACGCCAAGCGCCACTCGCGCTGCACTTCATAGCGCAACCGCCCTCCGACCCCTGCGCCATACGCCGACCTGTGCCTGTAAGCCGCCACGACAAGCTCGCCAGAAGGTCCGGAGCGATGTGACCCAAGCGGCGCAGCGATCGCCCCGGTCAACATGATCGTTTCCAGACCTTGCGACACGTAGCCCGCTGCCATATTCATAAAATATGTAGTTATCCCACCCAGCCCCCGGTCTGGAAGGTCTCCGAAGTATTCTGGGACAATGCACAGTACCCTCACACCATTGCCTTTCTAGAAAGCCTTTTCGTTGCCACCCCAGTCATAGAAGCTGCCGTTAAATACCCCACTAAAGTAGCGATAGCCGCTCCAATAACCCCAAATGTGGGTGTAAGTGCAAAGAACGCTAACACATGAATCGCGAGGGCCGTTACCGAGCTTCGGGAGAACGCGGCCGGCTTCTGCTGTGCTAAAAGGACCGTACCCAGAGCTAGGTGCCAGTCCAGGGCAATCTGAGCGGCAAGCAGCACCCAGGCCACGGCGGCCACACCTTTGTAGGACGGGCCCAACAGAGGAACCACTGCGAACTGGGCAAACAGCCCAACAGCGGCATAGCAAGGCAGTGCTATCACGCTCAGTTGTGTCAAGAACGCGCGAACACTGCGGGAAAGCTCCTCACCAACGGGGACCGTCAAGGAACGAAACCGCGCCGCACAGAGACCGTGGCGGATGATACCGACAGACTCGGCCAGCAGTACGGCTACGGCATATTTCCCGAGAGCTTGAGGAGCTAGTAGAACCGCGAGCATGACTTGGTCAAGACGAAGCAGCAAAGAATCCGTGATCGCGCTCGGCCAAGCCTTCAGCGCCTGCCCCGAGACGTCCGGTGGCACCCGACCGCTGATTTTGAGGCGCCCTGCACGAAATAGTCCGATACGCGACCAATAGAGCTTCAATGTCATTGCCGTGGTCGGGACTATCATCGCCGCCAAGTACCAGCCCACATCCCGAACGTCGAGAGCCAAGAGCAATGCGCACCCAGTTAGCGTGAGAACGGCTGGAACAACCCTGCTGAGGTTGTATGCCCGGCCCGCACCACCTTGTCGCTCATACTCAAGGTAGAGCGCAAAGACCGAAGCCGCTGGCAAACAGAACGCGGCGATCCACGCTTCCGGCGCATTTGTCACCAATGCCCACACCAAGATCGCTACCGCTCCGACGAGGCCCATTGAGCCTGTCATGACGACGCCCACCGACGCCAGCGAAGAGGACAGCCCCCGCGCGTGCAATGCCGAGGCGAACGCGTACGGCAACCCTCCTGCGACGAGAGCCGCGATCAGCAAGTACGGAGCATGTACGGATGCAAGCTCGCCGCGGCCATACGCACCCAGCGCGCGCGCCGTCACCAGCGCCGAGCCCAGCGCGCACACCGCCACGACCGCTGAGGCAGAAAGGACTCCCGCCGCGGTTCCGAGACCTAATCTACGCACGATCTGACGGCACTGATGACGTAGTCGACCTCGGAGTCATTCAGATAGGGCGCTATCGGAAGGGCGATACTGGTTTCGGCAAGCTTCTTTGCGATTGGGAAGTCACCGGCTTCCCAGCCTAGGTCTGCGTAGGCCCGCGACATGTGCGGGGGGACCGGGTAGAACAACTGCGTTCCGACTCCGAGTTCGGAAAGCCTTGTAGAGATCCTGACCCTCTCTTCGGCAGAGGAGCACGTGACATTGTAGACGTGCCAGACGTGGGCATGTATATCTGACGGCGCCGTAGGAGTAGTGATGCCGGAAGCGCCTCGGAGCCCATCATGATACCTAGCGGCGATCTCACGACGCCTTCCGTTGTCGTCGTCGAGAAACCTGAGCCCCACTCGCAAGATCGCTGCTTGGATCTCATCCAGCCGGCTGTTCCGGCCACGAACTTCGTTGTGATATTTACGCTCAGAGCCGTAGTTCCGTAAGACCGAAATGGTGCGAGCTAGATCAGGGTTGTCAGTCATCACCGTGCCGGCGTCGCCCATGGCCCCGAGATTCTTCGTTGGGTAGTGAGAGAACACAGACATCGTTCCCAACGTGCCACTCGTGACTTCCGAACCGGCCCTGGCTCCGTGCGCTTGAGCTGAATCGAGCACCAGAGGGACTCGGGCCTTCCGTGCCACAGCTTCAATGCCGGTGTCCGCGAGTTGACCGAACAGGTGAACCCCCATGATGGCGACGGTGTCATGATTCATAGCCTCCTGAACGCCTGGGCCGCTCAGGTTGAACGTCTCGGGGTCGGGTTCGACGGGACGGACGACCAGTCCCATGTTGGAGACAGCCAGCCACGTAGCGATGTATGTATTGCTCGGGACGATGACCTCGCCTCCAGGAGGCAACGCCAAAGCGCGGAGGGATAGCTCTAGGCCATCCAACCCGTTCGCTACGCCTACACAGTGGGAACTACCGCAGTAGTCGGCCCACTCGCGTTCAAATGAGGCCGCTTCATCCCCGAGGACGTACCAGCCTGACCTGACAACAGACGCGCAAGCGTCTGCGAATGAGGCTAACCGCTCGGCGTGCTGTCTGCGGAGGTCAAGGTAAGGAACTTGCATAATCATCGCTTGTTGACCTCTAAACGCCACGTGTCATAGGAGCGAATGTAGTCCCCTTCGTCGTAAGGGTGACTGGCGAGCACCAAGAGGACGGCGTCCGCCGAATAGTTGTACTGGACTCCCCAAACCATTGGCTCTATGAGCAAGCCGCGATGAGGTGAGTCCAGTAGCACCTCGCGCCTGCTATCCGCAGTCTCCATGACGACGCGCACGGACCCAGCCACAGCGATCAGGAACTGTCGGCACTGACGATGCGCGTGTTCCCCACGAACCCTCCGACTGGGAACCGAGTGCACCATGAATATGCGTTGCGGCGCAAAGGGCAGCCCGTTTTCTACCTCTCCCGCGATAAGTTCACCCCTGAGATCAGGGACACGTAACAGGGTCGTGAAGACCGGTGGTTCCTGTTGCTCGCCGGATGATGCCGCCAGCGCGGTGCCCGAGGAGCCGTCTGACTCCCGCGTTACGTCGGCGTATCCGATGATCTGCGCTGGGTTGCCCGCGACGACAACTCGCGGCGGAACGTCACACGTGACCACCGCGCCGGCCCCCACCATGGCGCCTTCACCGATGGTGACGCCTGGCAACACCACAGCGCCCGCGCCCACACTGCAACCCTCCCTGAGGATGATGGGCAGGAAGCGTCCCGGCTGGCTCCTAGGAAAACGATCGTTCGCGAACGTAGCGTTCGAACCGACAAACACGTCGTCCTCGATGCGTAAGCCGTCCCACAGTTGAACGCCAGACTTCACCGTGACCCGGTCGCCAACAATCACGTCGTTCTCGATGAAGACGCCGTCGGATATATCGACGGCCGAGCCGATGCGCGCGCCGGGCCGCACATGGGCAAATGCGCCTATCCGAGATCTAGGGCCAATCTCGGAGGACTCTACGATTGCGTGCTGATGGACGAGCACAAGGCCGTCATCCGCATCGTCGGCACCGTCTTGCGATGTCCCTGTCATGGCGAGCCCCTCTCATTTCCTTTGTCGCATGGCTCGGTCATCACGACCTCATGGACGCCAACCGGTGGCGCTAGCCCCTGTCTTGCCTTCACTTCCTGAGACTTCCATTCCTAGCGTTCGAAAGTGCGGCTTGGACTCGCGGCTGTTGCGCGGCCCGCCACGCAACATCGAATACCATCGAGCGCGGCTTCGACACACCCAGAGCGGCGCAGGCGTCTCGGCGGGCTGCTGACACGTACCTCAATGCGGCTGGTGTGGAAGGACGACGGCTCGATTGGCTCGGGCTCAATCGGTACTCCACGAGTCGCTCAGTTAGGTTCGCGATTCGTCCGAGCGTACTGAGGCGGAGCCACAGCTCGTAGTCTTCGCGAAGAAAGCAACGCGCGTTGTACCCGCCGACAGCTATCACATCACGCCTCCTGAAGAGAGCCGTCGAGTGGACGATACGGTTCTTTACTAGCAGCGCCCGCCGGATGTCTGGTCCCGAGTACACGTCGCGGTTTCCGAAAGGATCTCCGGTCTCAGTGATGAGGCGTGCGCTCGCCCCCAGTAGGACGGTTTCCGGATGTTTCGTCACGTACCGCATCTGCGACTCAAGGCGGCGTGGAAGATTTCGGTCATCCGCGTCAATTCGAGCGACCCACTCGGCCTTTGTGGCTTCCAACCCCATGTTTAGAGCCCGACTTATGCCCCCGCGGTTTGAAAGGGTGACGAGCGTCAACCTGTCGTCCGGGACCAGCCCTCGGATCAAGGACTCGGATGTCTCGTCCTCGCCGTCGAGAACCACCGTCAACCGCCAGTCCTCATAGGTTTGCGACCGGACACTAGCGAGCGTCTCCGCAAGAAAAGGGGCAGGACTCGCCACGGGCATCAGGAAACTCACAGTTTCACTTACTTCGTTTTCGGGCATGCTATCCAATCACGGAGGTCTGCTGAATCACGTCCGGAACGCCTTGCAGGTACACCGTTAGGGCAATAGGTGCGGTAACAAACGCAAGCTTGAGTAGGTCACCCTTCCCGGGGGACGGAGACAACACGAGGCGCCCAGCACAAAGCGGGAACAGAAGCCACGAGTAGGCTGCAAAGCGGTCCGAATAGGCAAGAAATCCCATGCACAAGAAATACGCGTTCCACAGGATTAGCAGATTTACTAGAAAATGCATCCGCTCGGCTTCAGCAGGTTCAGCGTCGAGCGCACTTCGCGCCAGAATCATAGCGCCAATAACCAGGATTACGCTCAACACAAGGAAGTCAAGTCGATTGACACCACCGCCGTAAGCCTTGAGAACGTCTGCATCCGCGTATTGGGATAGTCGCTCGTCACCGCCGAAGTAGGCCAGCAACTTCGCATTGAAGCCAGTCACGTAGGTCAGCCCAGCGACTGCCCAGAGCATCAGACACCGGGACGTCCGCATGGGACGCCACCACAAATAGATGGCCAGCACGGCAGGTACAGCTGCGGACAGATGCACAAGGGGCGCAAGAGCGACGAGCGCAAGCCCCCACCGACGGACACTGTGTCTGTCGTTCATCAGCGCAACGGATCCCGCCAACAGCACGGAGACAGCCAGCCCCTGCCGCACCGTGTTCGTCGCGTAGAAGACAAAGAACGGCGAGAGGGTGCACGCAAAGAAGGCGACTGCGGCGGAAGGCGCAGGCAGGACTAACCTTGAAGCCAGCCAGGTGGCTGCAACAGTGACTAGAGCAACTGCCAGAGTGAAGATCCGTGGGTCCGCCCCCACCCGGGAAAGACCCCATTGGAAAACAGCAAACGCGCGGTCGCCGTCGACGCTCGTTAGATAGTCCATCAGGGATGGAGTCGCGGCGGCACGTGCGAATTGCCCGAGATAGACCGCCATATCGCTGTCGTACGGCACTTCTCTCGTACCCACGAAGTAGACGACCATGGCGGCCCAATAGCCGGCCACAACTCGGGCGGGCCACCGGTTCCTGATAAGCGGGTCCTGCGATATCGCTAATGCAATCATCAGGATAGAGATGATGACAAGGCTTGCTGGCACGAAGGAGAAGACTTGGCTCACGCCTGGCTCCTATCGAGCGTCAGGAATTGCGCCCAAGCTTCCCACACGTCTTCGGGTACAAAATCGCGTTGAATCCGGGCGCGCGCATTGAAACCTAGAGCATTCCGTGCCCCCGGGTTCAGCCCAAGGGAGACGGCCTCGGCGACGAAGCGGGGTTGGGCGTCCAACGGTACGAGTACTCCGGTCGTGCTACTCACGGCGTCAACGACACCGGTCACCGCGAAACCGACCGTCGGGACCCCGCAAGACGCCGCTTCGAGGATGACGGTGGGCATTCCTTCCCGCCGACTCAGGGATAAGTTCAAGTCCGCTGCTCCGAATAGGAGCTCGATTTCCGGCGTCGGGCTCAGAAGGGAAACCGACGACATACGTCCGAGTTGAGATATAGCCTGCTCGTCCACAGAATCGACAGGCTCGGGTTGCCCGACAACGACCAAGTGGGCGTCGCCGACTTGTTCTTCAATCCGCGGCCAGATTCTGACGAGTTGCTCTATGCCTTTATCCCGGGTTAGGCGTCCCGCGAAGACGTACAAGACAGCCTCAGCGGCTATTCCGTGCCTACGCCGCTCGCTGTCCCGGGCCGCCCCAAGCAACGGGACAAAGCGCTCGGAGTCGATTCCATTGGCCGAACCATGGTGGATGACTCTGACTTTGTTGTTGGGGACGCGCAGCTGTTGTTCCGCGATCGAGCGCACGGAGTCGCTCACAGCCACCACATCAGTGGCCAACCGGCAA
Source organism: Nocardioides sp. P5_E3 (assembly GCF_054049275.1). Taxonomy (NCBI): domain Bacteria; kingdom Bacillati; phylum Actinomycetota; class Actinomycetes; order Propionibacteriales; family Nocardioidaceae; genus Nocardioides; species Nocardioides sp. P5_E3. Next base: position 2,952 of record NZ_JBFUMR010000031.1, on the reverse strand, counting down.
GAGAGCATCTCGAGAGCCCGAAGCAGCATGCGCGGCGCACCAGTCATTGCCTCCCAACGGACGCCGTGAATTACATAGATCCGCCGCGGGGTCCGAACCAGTGCGGCTGCGATAGCGGCCAACAAACCCATCTTGGGCGTGCCAAAGATCAGGACGCTGGGTCGCTCCCTGCGCAGAAGAATCACCAATCTGACGAGTCCTCGCAGGTCTTGGAAAGGCGACGGCCTCCGGGGCAACCCCAATGTAAACCCGTCCACTCCCTCTGCTGCCAGCAACTCGGTGGGCAGGTCATCCCCCACGAGCAGAGAGACACGCGCGCGTTCCGACACGGCGCTGAGTTGACCTACGAGAAAGGCTCGCGCGGTGACCGATGACGTGACGGCGTACATCACATACCTATTGGGATCAATCATCGAGCGGGCACCCCCTTCACAGTCATACCTTCCTCAACGTCACGGACCACGCACGCTCCAGCGCCCACGACCGCACCGCGGCCCACAAGGAGCTGGTTCACGACGACGGCACCAACTCCAATGAGAACCCCGTCCCCGATTACGCAGTCTCCGGAGACGGAGGACGCGGGATTCATGCTGACGAAGTCGCCGAGGACGGTGTCGTGGCCAACCGTGACGTTCGGGTTGAGATGCACATGGTGGCCGATTGCGATACTTGTGGTGACGCGGGCTCCGGCGCACACGATCGTCCCGGCCCCGACGCCCACCTCCGAGCCGATGGTGGCGGCCGGGTGGATCAGTGTGGCAGCGACAAACCCCGCCCGGTCGAGCCGGTCCGCGATGACCTGCCGCACGGCAGGAGCGCCAATGCCAACCACGTACGCCGGTCGGTCATGGCCCTCGACGAGCTCGTCCAGCGTTCCGACGTGAGGGATGCCGCGCGCGGACAGTCGAGCCGCGTTGTCCTTCGAGATGGCGTCGTCGACGAAGCCGACCAAGTTCCAACGAGGCTTCGGCTCAGCGTGGTTAATGGCATCCACCACGTCCGCTGACTCCCGTCCGAAGCCGCCCGCTCCGACGATCACGAGAGCTTCAGCCACGACCCGTCCCCATGTACTCGGGCATCGTGGCGTCGTCCGCAGCTGAAATTCCGTCGCGCCGGAGAACCTGGGCCACGGTTCGCCAGACGATGGACATGTCGACGCGCAGGCTCCGGGTGTCGACGTACTCGACGTCTTTGGCGAACTTCTCCGCCCACGTGATCGCGTTTCGACCGCTGACCTGGGCCAGACCGGTGATACCGGGGCGCACCTCGTGACGCCGCGCCTCGCCCTCGGAGTAGCGGTCGAGGTAGCGGACCAGGAGGGGACGAGGACCGACCAGGCTCATGTCGCCCTTGACGACGTTCCACAGTGTCGGCAGCTCGTCGAGGCTCGTCGAGCGGAGAAAGGACCCGAGGGGCGTCATGCGGTCCGCATCCGAGACCAGCCCGCGGCTGGCGTCGGGCTCGAGCATCGTGCGGAACTTGACCAGCTCGAAGATCTCCCCGTCCTTTCCGGGCCGGTCCTGGCGGAAGAGCACCGGGGAACCGAGGCGGCGACGAACGACGACGGCGATGACGGCCTGAGCGGGACTCGAGAGGATCAGCGCAGCAGAAGCGACCACCAGGTCGACCGCGCGCTTGACGGGGTCGTACAGCTTCACCGTGCGATTACCTCACGGATGCTTGCCTCGATACGAGCGAACTCCTCGTCCTGCATGGCAGAGCCGGTCGGCAGGGTCAGCCCGTGCTCGAACAGACGCTCGGACGTACCGTCGATCGCGCCGTCGAAGCCCTGCGAGACCGGCTGCAGGTGCATCGGCTTCCACAGCGGGCGAGACTCGACGTCGGCCTGCTCGAGGGCGGCGGCGAGGTCACCCGCCGTGAATCGGGACACGGAGGGGTCCACCACGAGAGGCGTGAGCCAGCAGTTGTCCTCGGTGTCGTCGTCTCCCCCGAGGATTCGTGCGCCCTCGTGCCCGGCGAACAGGGCGCGATAGCGCTCGCGCCATTCGCGGCGGCGCTTCATCATGTCGTCGAGACGGGCAAGCTGCGCCCGGCCGAGCGCCGCGAGAATGTTGGAGAGCCGGTAGTTGTAACCGACCTCGACGTGTTCATAGTGCACGACCGGCTCACGGGCCTGCGTGGAGAGCTTGCGGACGTGCTGAGCGAGGAGCTCGTCGTCCGTCAGCAGCATCCCACCGCCGGACGTGGTCATGATCTTGTTGCCGTTGAACGACACGACCGCGGCGGCGCCCCACGACCCGGCGGGCCGGCCCCCTCGACTCGCGCCCAGCGATTCCGCTGCGTCGGAGAGGATGCGCGCTCCTGAGCCTCGGGCGACGGCGCCCAATGCCTCGTAGTCGGCGCTCTTGCCGAAGAGGTCCACCGGAATCACCACGGGGACACGGCGCCCCGCGGACCGCAGATCCGCAAGTCCTCGCTCGAGCAACGTCGGGCTCATGTTGCCCGAGGACTCGTCGGAATCGATGAAGTAGGGCTCGGCGCCTACATAGCGGATGGCATTCACCGTCGCGGCGAACGTGAAGGTCGACACCGGCACCACGTCACCCGGCCCCACCCCCCACGAGACGAGGCAGAGGTGAAGAGCAGCCGTGCCCGACGCAAGGCCGACAGCGTGGTTCACGTCGACACGTCCGGCCACCTCTTCCTCGAAGGCAGCCAGGTCGGGTCCCGCGGGTGCCACCCAACCGGACTGCATCGCCCGCAGCACGTACTCCTGCTCGAGCTCCCCCACGTCGGGAGGCGACAGGAGGATGCGACGCCGTGTCACCGCTCCATCAGTCACGATGCCAGAGTCTCGCTCTCGGCGACCCGGGTGAAAGGTGCCTCGGCGTCGGGCAGGTGCACCCAGTCCTCGAATGCCTGGAGCAGGCCGAGATGCGCCGTGTCCAGGTCGAAGGCACGCACGACATTGGCCGACAAGGGGCTCACGTG
>NZ_JBFUMR010000030.1:0-59441 GCF_054049275.1 Nocardioides sp. P5_E3 | reverse complement strand
GTGCGGGGGCCGGCCGCGGGGGCGCTCGCCGCCCGGCTCGGCTCGGTGGCGTGGTGAGCGCGTGGCTCGTCGCGCTGCTGGCCGGCATGGCCGTCGCGGCGCTCGTGCCGTCGGCGGGGCCGGTGCCGCGTCGTCCGGGCCGGTCGCGGCAGGGGTGGTCGGTCCCTGTCCCGGTCCTGGCCCGCCGCAGACGTGTCGCCGCCGACCAGGCGGCCGTGCTGGAGGTCTGCGACCTGCTGGCCGCCGACCTCGCGGCGGGGCGACCGCCCGACGCCGCCCTGGCCGCCGGCGCCGAGCGGTGGCCGCCGCTGGTCCCGGTCGTCGAGGCGATGCGGCTCGGGGCAGACGTCCCCGAGGCGATGCGCCGGCTGGCAGCCGAGCGACGCGGTGCGGCCGACCTCCGCTGGGTGGCCGGGGCGTGGCAGGTCGCCCAGCACTCCGGGCACGGGCTCGCCGCGGCGCTCGAGCGCACGGGCGCCGGCCTGCGGGCGCGTCGTCGTACGCGTCGCCTCGTCGACTCCGAGCTGGCGTCGGCCCGCTCGACCGCGCGGCTCGTCGCCTGCCTGCCCGTCGCGGTGCTGCTGATGGGATCCGGCGCCGGCTCCGACCCGTGGTCCTTCCTGCTGGGGACACCGGTCGGCTGGCTCTGCGGAGCCGCCGGGCTCACGCTCGTCGCCCTCGGACTGTGGTGGATCGAGCGTCTGGCCGACCAGGCGGCGGCTCCGTGACCTGGCTGAGCGTCGTGTGCGCGTCGCTGGCGGTCGCGGCGCTGGTCCCGTCGGTCCCGCGGAGCGTCCGGCGGCGTCGGGCCTCGTCACTCGGCCTGCGTCCGCTCGCGGTCGGGGGCGTCGCGATCGGCGCCTGGTTGTTCGTGGGCGGGATGGCCGGGGTGCTGGTGGCGGCGGTGGCCGCCGCGCTCGCCCGGCACGTGCTCGCCGCGGCGGAGGCTCCGTCGGCACGCCGCGAGCGGGAGGAGGTCGAGCGGACGCTGCCGCACCTCGTCGACCTGTTCGCCGCCACGCTGCGCGCCGGCTCCGAACCCGTCTCCGGCCTGGCCCGGGTGTGCGCTGCGCTTCCGGGCCCGGCGGCCGACCGGCTGGTGCCGGTCGTGGAGCGGGCCCGCTGGGGATCCGCCGGCGTCGAGGCGTGGTCGGTGGTCGCCGGCGACCGGGAGCTCGCCCCGCTGGCCCGGGCGATGGTCCGCTCGCAGGTGTCGGGCGCGTCCGTCGTGCAGAGCGTCGAGCGGCTCGCCGACGAGCTCCAGCGTGAGTCGCTCGCCCGCGCTGAGGACGCGGCCCGGCGGGTCGGGGTGGCTGCGGCGATCCCGCTCGGTGCGTGCCTGCTCCCCGCGTTCATGCTGCTCGGCGTCGTGCCGACCGTGGCGTCGCTCTTCGGCTCGGTGACCCCGTGACGGGCCGCTCGGCGTCCACAGGGCGGCGGATGTGGGCGTCCTCCACAGGCTCGCGCCCGCGGCCGTGCAGGCGGCCCGCGGTCCTCTCACGCTGGGTCTCGGTCGGGGTTCATCGGGAGCCCCGCGACGACAGGGGAACAGATGTTGGTCACGCGTCATCTCGGACGGAACAGGTGGGCCGGGTCGGGCAGGTGGGCCAGGTCCGGCAGGTCGGACATGGAGGCGGGCATCACGACAGCGGAGTACGCCGTGGGCACCGCCGCCGGGGCCGGGTTCGCCGGTCTGCTCTACACGCTGCTCACCGGCGCGTTCGGTGACCAGCTGCTGGGGCGGCTGTTCAAGCACGTCATGGGCCTGCTCGGCATCGGGTGAGCGCGGTGTGGTCTCGCGGGCGACGGACCCGACAGGAGTCGGGTGCGGCGACGGCGGAGCTCGCGCTGGGCATCCCGCTGCTCGTGGCGCTGACCGCCGGCCTGGTCTGGATGCTGGCGGTCGGCGCGGCACAGGTGCGCGTCATCGACGCCTCCCGCGAGGCCGCCCGCGCCGTCGCCCGCGGCGACGACATCGCCTCGGCGCAGGGCGTGGCCGTCCGGATCGCTCCCGAGGGTGCCCGCGTGCGGGTCGAGGTCGGTGAGTCCGACGTCGTGGTGACGACCAGCGCGCGGGTCACGGGCCCGGGTGGCCTGCTCGGCTCGCTTCCCGGCGTGACCGTGTCCGCGGAGGCCGTAGCGGTCGTGGAGGAGCCGTGATGCGTGGGGGAGCCGTGATGCGCGGGGGAGGCGTCAGGAACGGAGCCGGGACCCGCGATGACGGGGGCGGTGCGACGGTGCTCGTGGTGGCGATGGCGGGCGTGCTGATGTTCGTCATGGGCGGCCTGGCCGCGGCCGGCGGCCTCGTGACGGCCCAGCGCCGGGCCCAGGCGGCGGCCGACCTCACCGCGCTGGCGGGGGCGTCCGCGCTCGCGGACGTCGGCGGCCCGACGGACGCCTGCGCCGCGGCCGATCGGGTCGCGGGTCGCAACGCGGCCGTGCTCGATGCGTGCACACCCGATGGTCGAGCGATCCGGGTCACGGTCTCGGTGGCCGGTCCGGACGTCCCGTGGAAGGAGGTGAGGGTGACCGCCGAGGCGCGCGCCGGGCCCGGCTGACCCGGCTGAGCCGGCCCGTCCGCCGTCAGGGGGTGTCGTGACGCTCCGGGTCTTCGGTGCGGCGCTCGGCCTCGACCCGCTCGAGCTTCTGGTTGAGCTCGGTGAGCTCCTTGCGCTCACGGCGGTGGGCGAGGCTCCGCCTGGTGCCCCACTTGAGGATCGCGAAGCCCCACAGGATGGCTGCGCCGGCGGCGACGCCGACGAGGAAGGACTCGAGGGTGGTGACGTCGAGGCCGAGGAGCTCGCCGCCCGACCCGGGCTCGCTGACGAAGAGGGCGGACAGCACGGCGATGCCGCCGAGGATCATGAGGCCGAGGCCGAGGATCACCATGAGCCGAATCTAGCCCTAACCGTCGACTCGAGGTGCCCCCGAGAGGAGGGCGTCGAGCAACAAGATCGCGCCGTCCTTGTCGAGGGGGTTGTTCTGGTTGCCGCACTTGGGCGACTGGATGCACGACGGGCACCCGTTGGCGCACTCGCAGCTCGCGATCGCCTCGCGCGTGGCGGTCAGCCAGGCGACCGCCGTGTGGAACCCGCGCTCGGAGAAGCCGGCCCCGCCGGGGTGGCCGTCGTACACGAAGACGGTCAGCACACCGGTGTCGGCGTGGCGGGCCGTGGAGACGCCGCCGATGTCCCAGCGGTCGCACGTCGCGAAGAGGGGGAGGAGGCCGATCGAGCAGTGCTCGGCCGCGTGGGCCGCGCCCGGCACGTCGAGCGTGGCGAGGCCGGCTTCGGCGACGACGTCGTCGGGGACCGTCCACCACACTGCCGTCGTCCGCAGGGTGCGCTCGGGCAGGTCGAGCGGCTCCTCCGACAGCACCTCGCCACCGGGCTGGCGCCGTCTGAGGAAGGAGACCACCTGGTGCGACACGTCGACCTCGCCGAGGGACAGCTCGCACCCGCCGCCCCACGAGCGGCGCTCGCGGGTGGCGACGATGCTGATGTCGGTGACCTCTCGCGCGGTGGTGGAGTACGACGGCTCGTCGCGGCGCATGGTCGCGACGTGGTGCTCGAGGTCGAGGTCCTCGACCAGCCAGGTCTCGCCCTGGTGGACGTAGACCGCGCCCGGGTGCGCCTGGTTGTGGGCACCACCGGCGTCGACCGTGCCGACGACCCGGCCGGTGCCGGACTCGATCAGCTGCACGGGCGACCCGCCTGCCGACCGGATGTCGGCGAGGTCGGCCGCCCGGCCCCGGTCGGTCCAGAACCAGCCGCGCGGTCGCCGCCGCAACAGCCCGAGGGTCGTCAGCTCGTCGACGACCTCGCGGGCGGTGGGTCCGAAGAGCGGCAGGTCGGCCTCGGTGAGCGGCTGCTCCTGCGCGGCCGCACAGAGGTGCGGACCCATGACGTGCGGGTTCGACGGGTCGAAGACCGACGCCTCGACCGGGGCGCCGATGAGCTTGTCGGGGTGGGTGACCAGGTAGGTGTCGAGCGGGTCGTCCTTCGCGACCAGCACCCCGAGCGCGTCCTGCGCGCCACGGCCGGCCCGCCCCACCTGCTGCCAGAACGCCGCCCGGGTCCCCGGGAAGCCGGCGATGAGCACGGCGTCGAGCCCGCTGATGTCGATGCCGAGCTCGAGCGCGTTGGTCGCGGCCAGCCCGATCAGGTCGCCGCGGCGCAGCGCCGCCTCGAGCGCCCTGCGCTCCTCGGGGAGGTAGCCGCCGCGGTAGGCCGCGACCCGGTCCGGCAGCGACGGGTCGACCTCGGCGAGCAGCTCGGACGCCGACAGGGCCACCTGCTCGGCGCCGCGCCGCGAGCGGATGAAGGCCAGGGTGCGCACGTCCTCGGCGACGAGGTCGGCGAGCAGGTCGGCGACCTCCGAGGACGCGGCCCGGCGCACCGGAGCACCGTTCTCGCCGGCGTGCGAGGTGAAGGGGGGTTCCCACAGCAGCAGCGACACCTGCCCGCGCGGGGAGTCGTCGCGGGTCAGCGCGACCACGTCGAGCCCGGTCAGTCGCGACGCGGTGACCTGCGGCTCCGCGACCGTCGCCGAGGCGAGCACGAACGTCGGGTGGGCGCCGTACATCGCGCACACCCGTCGCAGGCGTCGCAGCACGTGGGAGACGTGCGCCCCGAACACGCCGCGGTAGTGGTGGCACTCGTCGACGACGACGTACGTCAACGACCCGAGCAGCCGCGACCACCGGTGGTGCGAGGGGAGCAGTGACCGGTGGAGCATGTCGGGGTTGGTGAGGACGTACTCGCCGAAGTCGCGCGTCCAGTCCCGCTCCTCGCGCGAGCTGTCGCCGTCGTGCGCCGCGAGTCGTACGTCGAGGCCCAGTGACGACAGGCCGGCGAGCTGGTCGTGGGCCAGCGCCTTGGTCGGAGCGAGGTAGAGCACCGACGCACCCCGCTCGCCGCGCGGCCCGCGGGCCGCGCGGATCGCCGACAGCGCCGGCAGCTGGTAGGCCAGAGACTTTCCCGACGCCGTGCCCGTCGCGACGATCACGTGGTCGCCGGCGTGGGCCGCGTCGGCCGCCACGACCTGGTGCCGCCACGGTCGCGCCACGCCCTGGGCGGCGTACGCCCCGCGGACGTCGTCGGGCACCCACTCCGGCCAGTCGTCGTGCACCGCCTCGCGGGCCGGCAGCACCTCCAGGTGGCGCAGCCGGTCCTCCCGTCCGGGCACGCCGGCCAGTCGACGCACGAGCGTGTCGACCGGCGGCAGGACGCCGGGGCGGGAGGGCTTCACCTCGTGAAGTCTGGCAAAGGGCGGGGACGCCGCCCGAGGCGGCGTCGGGTGTGATGTGCGGAGGAGTCCTGCGAAACCCTTGTGACTCGTGGTTTGATACCACCCGAAGGAACGAAGGGGCACCTGCGTGCCCGTAGGCGCACTGTCCGAACGAGTTCGGGGACCGGGGAGCAGTCGTGGATCTCACCCTTGCGACACGCGAGGTGGACGGCCGTGCCGTCGTTGCCGTGGGCGGCGAGATCGACGTCTACACAGCGCCCAAGCTGCGGGACTGCATCACCGAGCTCGTCGGTGCCGGCACCTACGACATCGTCATCGACCTCGAGGCCGTCGAGTTCCTCGACTCCACCGGCCTCGGCGTGCTCGTCGGCGGGCTCAAGAAGGTCCGCGCCCACGACGGCTCGCTCGACCTGGTCTGCACCCAGGAGCGACTGCTCAAGATCTTCCGCATCACCGGCCTCGCCAAGGTGTTCGTGATCCACGACTCCGTCGGCCTCGCGCCGGGCGCCTGAGCCCGACCGACGCCCGTCGTCACCCCTCCGGACGTGTCCAGAGGGGTTTTTTCACGTTCGAATCGCACGCCCCGGTGTGGTGTGGGTCACGCCGCCCGGTGATCTGGGTCACGTCTGCGTAGACTCCGGCGCGTTCACGGATCTTTTCCAGTCCTAGGAGGACACGCATGACGGGGATCTTGCCCGCGGTCGTCGTGACGCCTGAGCTCGAAGGTGCCAACCTCGTCCTGGTCGTCGTCGTCGCCCTGATCGCGCTCGGCGCGCTCGGGATGGCCGCGATGTTCAGGTCGCAGGTGATGGCCGCAGGCGAAGGCACCGACAGCATGAAGACCATCGCCCAGGCCGTCCAGGAGGGCGCCAACGCCTACCTGACCCGGCAGTTCCGGACCCTGGCCATCTTCGCGGCGATCGCGTTCTTCGCGCTGCTCGTGCTGCCGGCCGACGACACCACCGTTCGCATCTTCCGCTCGGTGTTCTTCATCGTCGGAGCGGGCTTCTCGGCTGCTGTGGGCTATCTCGGCATGAACCTCGCGGTGCGCGCGAACCTGCGCGTCGCCGCGGCCGCGGAGACCACCGGCCGCGAGCCGGCCATGACGATCGGCCTGCGCACCGGCGCGATGGTCGGCATGCTCACCGTCGGTCTCGGCCTGCTCGGAGCCAGCCTCGTCGTGCTGTTCTTCCAGGACGAGGCGCCCCACGTGCTCGAGGGCTTCGGCTTCGGTGCCGCCCTCCTCGCCATGTTCATGCGTGTCGGCGGCGGCATCTTCACCAAGGCCGCCGACGTCGGCGCCGACCTCGTCGGCAAGGTCGAGCAGGGCATCCCCGAGGACGACCCGCGCAACGCCGCGACGATCGCCGACAACGTCGGTGACAACGTCGGCGACTGCGCCGGCATGGCCGCCGACCTCTTCGAGTCGTACGCCGTCACGCTGGTCGCCGCGCTGATCCTCGGCTCGCAGGCCTTCGGTGACAAGGGCCTCGTCTTCCCGCTGCTGATCCCCGCCATCGGTGCCCTCACCGCGGTCGCGGGCGTCTACCTGACCAAGCCCAAGGCAGGTGAGAACGGCCTGACCACGATCAACAAGTCGTTCTACCTCTCCTCCGGCATCGCCGCCGTCGCGAGCGTGGTCCTGTCGTACCTCTACCTGCCGAGCAGCTTCGCGGAGTTCACCAACATCGCCGGCGACCTCACCAGCGCCGACGGTGACCCCCGCTTCATCGCCTCCTCCGCGGTGGTCATCGGCATCGTGATGTCGGCCGGCATCCTGGCCCTGACCGGTTACTACACCGGCACGGAGTACCGCCCGGTCAAGGACGTCGGCAAGACCTCCCTGACCGGCCCGGCCACGGTCATCCTGTCCGGACTCTCGGTCGGCTTCGAGTCGGCCGTCTACACCACGCTGGTCATCGGTGCCGCCGTCTTCGGCGCCTACCTCCTCGGCGGAGCGGCCCTCACGGTGTCGCTCTTCGCCGTGGCACTGGCCGGTTGCGGCCTGCTCACCACCGTCGGCGTCATCGTCGCGATGGACACGTTCGGTCCGGTCTCCGACAACGCCCAGGGCATCGCCGAGATGTCGGGCGACGTCAGCCCCGAGGGCGCGCAGATCCTCACCGAGCTCGACGCCGTCGGCAACACCACCAAGGCCATCACCAAGGGCATCGCGATCGCGACGGCCGTCCTGGCCGCGACCGCGCTCTTCGGCTCGTACGCCACCTCGGTGTTCGAGTCGCTCCGCGATGCCAACGTCGGCCCCGACGAGGCCTACCTGCTGGACTTCAGCGTCTTCAACCCGGCGGTMATCGTCGGCGTGCTGCTCGGTGCGGCCGTGGTGTTCCTCTTCTCCGGCCTCGCCATCAACGCGGTCGCCCGCGCGGCCGGTGCGGTCGTCATGGAGGTGCGCCGCCAGTTCCGCGAGATCCCCGGCATCATGGAGGGCACCGGCCGTCCGGAGTACGGCAAGGTCGTCGACATCGTCACCAAGGACTCGCTGCGCGAGCTCGTGACGCCCGGCATCCTGGCCGTCCTGGCGCCGATCGCCGTGGGCTTCGGCCTCGGTGCGACCGCGCTGGCCGGCTTCCTCGCCGGCGCCATCGGCACGGGCACCCTCATGGCCGTCTTCCTGGCCAACGCCGGTGGGGCGTGGGACAACGCCAAGAAGCTCGTCGAGGACGGCCACCACGGCGGCAAGGGCTCGGCCTCCCACGAGGCCACGATCATCGGTGACACCGTCGGGGACCCGTTCAAGGACACCGCCGGCCCGGCCATCAACCCGCTCATCAAGGTGATGAACCTCGTCTCGCTGCTCATCGCGAGCGCCGTCGTCTCCCTGAGCGTCGGCGAGGACCAGAATGACGTCCTACGCATCGTGATCGCGCTCGTCGCCGTCGCCATCATCGCCGGCGCGGTGATCATCTCGAAGCGGCGAGAGGTCGCCATCGCCGACGACGGTGACAACACCGGCTCGTCGTCCTTCACCCCGCACCACGCCTGACGAGCTCCACCTCTGCAGACCTCATGGCGGCTGGTCGCTCCGGCGACCGGCCGCCATGACGTCATTTCGTGGCACGCGTTGTCTGCAAGGCTGGGACCATGCCGTCCGACCTCGACTTCGCCGGGCCCCTGCGCGAGGCCCTGCTCGCCGCCGACTTCACCTACGACCGGGTCGCCGAGGCGATCGGCGAGGAGGCGCACCGGGCGCTCGGGCGCAACGAGACCCTCCCCGCGCTGCGTCGTACGACGTCGGGCGCGCCCATCGACACCCTCGTCCGGCTCTTCCTGCTGCAGACCCCGGTCGCCGGCGACGACGCGGAACGGGCGCTCCCCGGCCTGGTCGATCGGCTCTGCAACGCCGGACTGCTGGAGCAGAGCGTCAGCGAGGTCGCGGCCCGCACCGACTGCCGGCCCTACGCCACCTCGGAGGAAGAACGGGACCGTGACCTCTGGGTCATCTCCGACCTGACGCCCGGGCTCGACGGAGCCCCGGTCGCGGTCGGCCCCGACCACGTCCTGGGCATCTCGAGCGCCTCGACGAGCCTGGCGCAGCTGACGATGCGTGAGCCGATCGGCAGCGCGCTCGACCTCGGCACCGGGTGCGGCGTGCAGGCGCTGCACCTCGCCGCGCACTCGCGCTCGGTCGTCGCGACCGACGTCAACGAGCGCGCGCTCTGGATGACCCGGCTCAACGCAGCGCTCAACCAGGTCGAGGTCGACGTCCGCGACGGCTCGTTCTTCGAGCCGGTGGCCGGCGAGCGCTTCGACCTCATCGCCACCAACCCGCCGTTCGTGATCTCCCCGGCGACCGGCGAGCGGCTGGTCTACCGCGACTCCGGCCTCCCCGGCGACCGCGTCGTCGAGCACATCGTGCGCACCGGGCCCGACCACCTCACCGACGGTGGCTGGCTGCAGGTCCTCGCCAACTGGGCGATCGTCGACGGCCGGCCGTGGGACGAGCGGCTCGGGTCGTGGCTGCGCGACGACTGCGACGCGCTGGTCGTGCAGCGCGAGACTCTGGACCCGTCGGCCTACGTCGAGCTGTGGCTCAAGGACAGCGGCCACCACGGGCGTCCCGACTACGCCCGGCGCTACGACACCTGGCTGTCGTGGCTCGAGGAGACCGGCATCGAGGGCGTCGGCTTCGGCTGGATCAACGTCCGGCTGGGCGGGGGAGGCCGCCACGACCTCCTCGAGTGGCCGTACGACGTCGAGCAGCCCATCGGACCGGCGATCCACGAGTGGGGCCGGGCGGCGACGGCGCTGCGCGGGATCGCCGACGACGAGCTGCTCCGCAGCGTGCTGCGCGCCCGGGAGGACGTCCAGCAGGAGACGGTCGGCCGGCCCGGCGCGGAGGACCCGGAGGCGATCGTGCTCCGCCAGCAGCGCGGCTTCCGGCGCGCGCGGACGGCCGACACCGTCGAGGCCGCCCTCGTCGGCGCCAGCGACGGCGACCTGTCGCTCGGCCAGCTGCTCGGGGCGATCGCCGCGCTGCTGCAGCGCGACGAGGCCGACCTGCACCAGACCTACCTGCCGGTCGTGCGGGAGCTGGTGGGAGAGGGCTTCCTGGTCCTCGACTGAGGCCCGTTGGGTCGCGGTCGCGTGCGTACGACGACCGGGCTGGCCCACCGCTGCGGGTGGTCTCCGGAGGGACCTACTTGTGTCGACAGGCGAGCAGAAGTCGCTTGCTCGTTGACGTGATGCCGGTCACGTGCCTACGTTGCTAGCTGGCTCCCAGCCATCTCGGGAACAGGAGACCCCCCAATGAAGCATCCTCACCGTGTAGGGCTCACGGCCGCCGTCGGCGCCGCGCTCTGCCTGCCCATGCTGGCGGTGACCACCGCGGCCACCGCCCACGAGGGCCACGACGACACCGCCCCACCCCCGCCCGCCGGCTCGTTCCAGAAGGTCACCCTCAACGACCGTCCGGGCGAGGCCATCGACCTCGCGGTCCTGCCCGACGGAGACGTCCTGCACACCACGCGCGCCGGTGTCATCTGGCACAACGACGCCGACACCGGCGTCAACAGCGTCGCCGGCCGGATCCCGGTCTACCTCCACGACGAGGAGGGCCTGCAGAGCATCGCCCTCGACCCGGGCTACGACGGCAAGAAGAACAAGTGGATCTACCTCTACTACTCGCCGCCGCTCGACACCCCCGCCGACGACCCGGCCACCGCCTCGATCAACGAGGGCGACGCCCCGGAGACCGGCACGGCGGCCGACTTCGCGCCCTACAAGGGACACCTGACGGTTGCCCGGTTCCGCTACTCAGGCGGTCAGGTCGACGTTGCGTCGGAGCAGAAGGTGCTCGACGTCCCTGTCGACCGCGGCCTCTGCTGCCACGTCGGCGGCGACATCGTCTTCGACTCGGCCGGCAACCTGATCCTGTCGACCGGTGACGACACGAACCCGTTCCAGTCCGACGGCTTCGTGCCGCTCGACGAGCGCCCCGACCGCAACCCCGCGTTCGACGCCCAGCGCACCTCGGCCAACACGAACGACCTGCGCGGCAAGATCCTGCGGATCACGCCGAAGGCCGGCGGCGGCTACACGATCCCGGCGGGCAACCTGTTCGCCCCGGGCACGCCGAAGACCCGCCCGGAGATCTACTCGATGGGCTGGCGCAACCCGTTCCGCATCGAGATCGACCCCGACACCGACGACATCTGGGTCGCCGACTACTCGCCGGACGCCCGGGCGGCCAACCCCGACCGCGGCCCCGCCGGCCACGGCAAGTGGGCGGTCGTGGACAAGCCGTCCAACTACGGTTGGCCCTACTGCGCCACCGCCGAGCTGCCCTACAACGACTTCGACTTCGCCACCCGCACGAGTGGCCCGAAGTTCAACTGCGACGCCCCGGTCAACGACTCGATCCACAACACCGGCCTGCGCGAGCTGCCGCCGGTGGAGCAGCCGGAGGTCTGGTACTCGTACGGCCTCTCGTCTGAGTTCCCGGAGCTCGAGACCGGTGGCATCGGCCCGATGGCGGGCCCGGCGTACCAGTTCGACAAGAAGGCCACCAAGGGCCGCAACCCGGTCGCCTGGCCCCAGCGCTACGACGACACCCCGCTGTTCTACGAGTGGACCCGCGACTACATCAAGGGCTTCCACGTCGACGGCGACGACGTCGCGATCGAGGACGTCGTCGACGACATCGTCACCGACAACCCGATGGACATGGAGTTCGGCCCCGACGGCGCGCTCTACGTGCTGGAGTACGGCGACGGCTACTTCGCGGAGAACCCCGACGCGCAGCTCTCCCGGATCGACTACATCGGCGAGGGCGGCAACCGCAGCCCGGTCCCGGCCATCACGGCCGAGCCGACGGCGGGCAAGGCGCCCCTGACGGTCGCGTTCTCCAGCGAGGGCACCACCGACCCGGACGGCGACACCAAGCTGAAGTACGCCTGGGACTTCGACGGTGACGGCAAGGTCGACAGCCGCAAGGCCAGCGGGTCCTACACCTACACCGAGGACGGCAGCTACCGCGCCACGCTGACGGTGACCGACAAGGGCGGGCGCCGTGCCTCGGCCGACGTCGACATCGTGGTCGGCAACGAGGCTCCCGTCGTCGAGTTCGTCACCCCGGTGGCGGGCCAGGCGTTCAGCTTCGGCGACACCGTGACGTACGAGGTCAGGGTCACCGACGACGAGCCCGTCGACTGCAGCCGGGTCACCGTGACCTACGTGCTGGGCCACGACACCCACGGCCACCCGCAGTCCACGGCTTCGGGCTGCACCGGCTCGCTGACCACCACGGTGCCCGAGGGCCACGACCCGGCGACGGACGACCTGGCGGCCGTCTTCGTCGCGGAGTACACCGACACCGGCTCCGAGCMGGGTCTCACCGGCTCCGACGAGGTCGTCCTCGAGCCGGCCGGCTGATCCGAGACGAGGCGGACCCGGGTCGCCCCGGGTCCGCCTCAGCCTCAGCCCCGCCCTTCCCGTCCACCCCAGACATCCCCAGAACCCCCCCGAGAAAACCAGGAAGAAGGCAGCACATGTGTTTCGGATATGACGGCGACGCCGCCCTGCGCGAGTCGCTCGAGAGGAAGGGCGCCAGCCGCCGCGGCCTGCTCCGCGGTGCCGTGGCGGGCGCAGCAGGAGCCACCGTGCTCGCCGCGGGCTCCCCGGCCCTGGCAGCCAAGCCCAGCCAGCACCCCGGCCAGGGTCACGGCCAGGGCCACGGACGGCAGAAGGAGGTTCCGAGCGACCTGATCAGCATCCAGCTCTACACGTTGCGCTCGGCCATGACGACCAGCGCGAGCGTGCTGCAGCAGTTCGACCAGCTCGCGAAGTTCGGCTACGAGCGCGTGGAGCGGGCCGGCCTCTACCCGGCGGCCGGCCTCGACACGGCGGCGAAGCTCAAGGCCGAGCTGGACAAGCGCGGCATCTGGGCCTCGTCGAGCCACGACGGCATCAGCACCGTCACCGGCGGCACGGACCTCGACCCGGTCGCGTTCAACAAGAAGCTGGACGACGCCAACACGTTCGGCCAGAAGTACATCAACGTGCCCTACCTCAACTCCAACGCCAAGGCGGACTGGCAGCGGTGGGCCGAGCAGATGAACATCGAGGCACGGGCCGCGAAGCGTCGCGGGCTGCGCTACGGCTACCACAACCACGCCCACGAGTTCACCATCGACCTCGGGGGCGGCGAGACGCCGTGGGAGATCCTCACCAGCACGCTCGACCCCAAGTACGTGCACCTCGAGGTCGACCTCTACTGGGCCTACACCGGCGGCGTGAACACCGGCGCGGCCGACCCGCTGCAGTTCGCGATCGACGTGATCAACTCCGCACCGCAGGAGGTCCGCCAGTACCACGTCAAGGACCGCCACGGCGCCGACGCCGTCGCGCTCTACAACCAGCAGCCCGGCGACATGGCCGACCTCGGTCTCGGTGTGATCGACTTCCCGACCATCTTCAAGGCCCACCAGGCCGAGGAGTACATCGTGGAGAACGACACCCCGGACTTCCGGCCGGCAGCGACCGCCAACACGGGGTTCCGCTACCTCGACGGTCTCGACTTCTGACCCGTCCGGCAGCCTGACCCGCTCGGGCCCCACGTCCTCGTGATGTGGGGCCCGAGCCGTGCCCGGGGCGTGCCCGCAGCGGCCCCTGTGGACGGGCGAGGGGTGGCGATCTCGCGAACTGGCGCTACCGTTGCCGCGCTGAGCAACACCGCAGCAAGAACTTGAGGGAGCAAACACACGTGGCAAAGCTCGTCATCGTCGAGTCCCCGGCCAAGGCCCGCACCATCGGCGGCTACCTGGGCGCGGACTACGTCGTCGAGTCCTCGATCGGTCACATCCGCGACCTGCCCAACAACGCCGCGGACACCCCGGCCAAGATCAAGGACAAGCCGTGGGGCCGGCTCGCTGTCGACGTCGACAACGGGTTCGAGCCCTACTACGTCGTGCCGCGCGACAAGAAGAGCCACATCGCCAAGCTGAAGAAGCTGGTCAAGGACGCCGACGCCCTCTACCTCGCCACCGATGAGGACCGCGAGGGCGAGGCGATCGCCTGGCACCTCCTCGACGAGCTCAAGCCGCCGAAGGGCCTGCCGGTCCACCGGATGGTCTTCCACGAGATCACCAAGTCGGCGATCCTCGCCGCGGTGGAGAACCCCCGCGAGATCAACGACGACCTCGTCGAGGCCCAGGAGGCGCGCCGCATCCTCGACCGCCTCTACGGCTACGAGGTCTCCCCGGTGCTGTGGAAGAAGGTCATGTCCGGCCTCTCCGCCGGCCGCGTCCAGTCCGTCGCGACCCGGCTGGTCGTCGACAAGGAGCGCGAGCGGATGAAGTTCCGCGTCGCCTCCTACTGGGACCTCGACGCCACCTTCGACGCCGGCACGGGCCACGACCCGCGGATGTTCCCCGCCAAGCTCTACAGCCTCGACGACGTCCGCGTCGCCCGCGGCGCCGACTTCGACAACACCGGCGAGCTGAAGGGCAAGGCCGAGCGCGCCCACCTCTCCCGCGCCGACGCCGAGGCGCTGGCCGCCGGCCTCAGCGACACGACGTACGACGTCCGCTCGGTCGAGTCCAAGCCCTACCGCCGCTCGCCCTACGCCCCCTTCCGCACCACCACGCTGCAGCAGGAGGCCAGCCGCAAGCTCGGGATGAGCGCCAGCGTGACGATGTCGGTCGCGCAGCGGCTCTACGAGAACGGCTTCATCACCTACATGCGTACGGACTCCACGACGCTCTCGGACGCCGCGGTGGGTGCCGCGCGCGACCAGGTGCGTGAGCTGTACGGCGCCGAGTACCTGCCCGACTCGCCGCGGACCTACGCCTCCAAGGTGAAGAACGCGCAGGAGGCGCACGAGGCGATCCGGCCGGCCGGCGAGTCGTTCCGCACCCCGGCGCAGACCGGGCTGTCGGGTGAGCAGTTCCGCCTCTACGAGCTGATCTGGATGCGCACGGTCGCCTCGCAGATGAAGGACGCGGTCGGCAACTCGGTGACGATCCGCATCGGTGGCACCGCCACCGACGGCCGCGACGTCGTCTTCAGCGCGAGCGGCCGCACGATCACGTTCCACGGCTTCCTCAAGGCCTACGTCGAGGACATCGACGACGCCTCGAAGCGCAAGGACGACGCCGAGACGCGCCTGCCCAACCTCGTCCAGGGCGCTGCGGTGTCCGCGGCGACGCTGACCCCCGAGGGCCACGAGACGAAGCCGCCCGCGCGCTACACCGAGGCGACGCTCATCAAGGAGCTCGAGGACCGCGAGATCGGCCGTCCGTCGACCTACGCCTCGATCATCGGCACCATCCTCAACCGCGGCTACGTCTACAAGAAGGGCGCCGCGCTGGTGCCGGCGTGGCTGGCGTTCTCGGTGATCCGGCTGCTCGAGGAGCACTTCCCGCGGCAGGTGTCCTACGAGTTCACCGCCGACATGGAGGACGTCCTCGACGAGATCGCCGGCGGCCGGAAGGACCGGGCCACCGAGCTCGGCGAGTTCTACTACGGCGCCGGTGAGGTGGTCGGCCTCAAGACCCTCGTGACCGAGCTCGGCGAGATCGACGCCAAGGAGATGGCGACCTTCCCGATCGGCGAGGGCATCGACCTCCGCGTGGGCCGCTACGGCCCGTACGTCGAGGGCCCGGCCCCCGAGGACGGCGACGGCGCTCCGGTGCGCGCCAACGTGCCCGACGACCTGCCCCCCGACGAGCTCACCGTGGCCAAGGCCAAGGAGCTGCTGGCCAACCCGGCCGGCGAGGAGCAGGTGGTGGGCAACCACCCCGACACCGGCCTCCAGATCGTGGCCAAGAACGGCCGCTTCGGCCCCTACGTCACCGAGCTGCTGCCCGAGGACGCGCCCAAGTCGGCCAAGCCGCGCACGGGCTCGCTCTTCCAGTCGATGACCCTCGACACGGTCACGCTCGAGCAGGCGGTCCGGCTGCTCGACCTGCCGCGCCTCGTCGGCACCGACGAGGACGGCACCGAGATCACCGCGCAGAACGGTCGCTACGGGCCCTACCTCAAGAAGGGCACCGACTCGCGCTCGCTGACCAGCGAGGACCAGATCTTCGACATCACCCTCGACCAGGCCAAGGCGATCTACGCCCAGCCCAAGCAGCGCGGTCGCGGCGCGGCCACCCCGCCGCTCAAGGAGCTCGGCAACGACCCCGTCTCCGGCCAGCCGGTGATCGTCAAGGCCGGCCGCTTCGGCGAGTACGTCACCGACGGCGAGTACAACGCCACGCTCCGCAAGGACGACACCGTCGAGTCGGTCACCCTCGAGCGCGCAGCCGAGCTGCTCGCCGAGCGGCGCGAGCGCGGCCCGGCCAAGAAGGCGGCCAAGAAGGGCGCGAAGAAGGCACCCGCCAAGAAGGCGGTCGCGAAGAAGACGACCGCCAAGAAGACCGCGGCGAAGAAGACGACGGCGAAGAAGGCCGCCAAGAAGTCCTGACGACCGTCGGACGGACCGAACGCGGCCGTTTGGCAGCGTCGTACGCCTGACGAGCGCGCCGCGACAGACGTTTGGTCCGTCCGACCGCTGGGGCCGAGGTTCATCCGTTGGTCTCTGGCTCCCACACCGTGCTTGCTGGTGGGGTGGACGCGACGGTGGGACGCGTGACCATGGGGGGATCGCGCCGCCGCGGACGGAAGTGACACGACCGATGGCCCGTGCCCGCCTTGCCCTGCTCACCGCGCTCACGTTGCTGGTGGGCCCGCTCCTCGTCATGTCCGGTACGACGCCCGCGCACGCCGCGGTGAGCGTGTTCCCCGTGCCGACCAGCAACGCCGGGCTGGAGCGCATCGTCACCGCGCCGGACGGCAGCATGTGGTTCGTCGAGTCCGAGGTGGGCAAGATCGGGCGGATCACGACCTCGGGCGAGATCCAGGAGTACAAGCTCCCCCCGACCACGACCGGCAGCGTCGACGGCAGCGTGATGGGCATCGACGTCGGGTCCGACGGCGCGGTGTGGGTGACCTACGACTACGGGCGGAAGATCCTGTCGTACAACCCGGCGACGGGCGTGGCGACCGACTACGGCCTCGGCTCCTCCCCGTATGGCGGTGCCGTGCGCGTGGGCCTCGATGGCAGGGTCTTCGTGACGATGAACTTCGACGACTCGGGCATCGCGTCGCTCGCGCCGGGCGCGGCCGGATTCTTCTGGTCGACCAACGCCCCGGCCTGCGACGACGTGCTCGGTCGGGCAGTCGACGGCAGCATGTGGTGCCAGGGAGGTCGGGCGGCCGGCATGGACACGGTCCTCAAGGTCAACGCCGACGCGACGGGCGGCACGACGTACCCGCTGCCGAGCGACGCGACCTACCCGAACGCCCTCGCCGCCGGCCCGGTCGGCTCGATCTGGTTCACCCGCAGCAGCAGCGGCACGATCTTCACCAGCCCCAACAGCGGGTCGATCGGCTACCTCGACGCAGCCAACGGCGCGACCAGGATCTGGCAGACCGGCTCGCGGTCGGCTCCCGACGACCTGGTGCTCGGCCCCGACGGCAACATGTGGTTCACCAACATGGGCGCCGCGCCCGGCATCGGCCACATCTCGGCCACTGGTGTCGGCGCCGTCAGCTCGGTCGGCAACTACCAGCCGACGTCCCTCACGTTCGGCCCCGACGGTGCGATCTGGTTCACCGATGCCGTGAACAACTCGATCGTCCGGGTGACCACCGACCAGCTCGGCACCACCAACGTCGACCTCGGCAACGGGGTCACGATGGTCTCGCCGACGGTCCCCCCGACCCCGCCGCCGCCGGCCGTCGCTGCCGCCGCCGGCACGCTGCCCAAGGTCAAGGGCATCGCCAAGGTGAAGAAGGGCCGGCTCGCGGTTCCCGTCGCCTGCCCGGCGAGCGCGACGGGCGGGTGCGCCGGCAAGGTCGGGCTCGAGACCGCCAAGGGCGGCAAGGCGCTCGCGAAGCAGAAGACCTACAAGGTCGCGGCCGGCAAGAAGGCCAAGGTCAAGGTGAAGCTGTCGAAGAAGGGCCTGCGGCTCGTCCGGCCCGGGCGTACGACGAAGGTGCGGGTCGAGCTGACCCTGCCCGGGTCGAAGAAGGTGCAGGTGAAGCGGACGATCAAGGTCCGGCGAGGCTGACCGGGGAGCGTGTCCCACCCCGCCCGTAGGGTGTGCGACGTGAGTACCCACCCCACGGCGTCCTCCTCCGCTTCGCTCCCCCTGACCACGCCGCGGGGACCCCGGACAAGCGCAGGCGTGTTTTCCGAGACCGGGCTCTTCGTGTGCTTCGAGGGCGGCGAGGGGGCCGGCAAGTCCACGCAGTCGCGCTTGCTGCGCGACTGGCTCGTCGAGCGTGGCCAGGCCGTCCTGCTGACCTTCGAGCCCGGTGACACGTCGGTCGGCAAGGAGCTGCGGCGCATCGTCCTCGACCCGGCGACCGGTGACCTGTCCGACCGCACGGAGGCCCTGCTCTACGCCGCCGACAAGGCCGAGCACGTCGACCACGTCGTCCTGCCCGCGCTCGCGCGCGGCGAGGTCGTGATCACCGACCGCTACGTCGACTCGACGCTGGCCTACCAGGGTGCGGGCCGCACCCTCGACGTCGCCGAGGTCGAGGCCGTCGCGCGCTGGGCCACCGGCGACCTCCGCCCGCACCTCACCGTCGTCCTCGACCTCGAGCCTCAGGCCGGGCTCGACCGGTTCACCGGCCGCGACCGGATCGAGGGGCAGTCGCTGGAGTTCCACCAGCGGGTGCGGCAGGGGTTCCTCGGGCTGGCCGCCGCCGACCCCGACCACTACGTCGTCCTCGATGCGCGCGCCCCGATCGACCAGATCGCCGCCGCGATCCAGCAGCGGGTCACGCCCCTCCTGGAGCGCGCGTGACCACCCCGGCCAGTCCCGCGACCCGCACCGTCTGGTCCGACCTCGTCGGCCAGCGTCCGACCATCGAGGTCCTCCAGCACGCCGCCTCCGGGGTCGGCATGACCCACGCGTGGCTGTTCACCGGGCCGCCGGGATCCGGCCGGTCCAACGTGGCCCGCGCCTTCGCGACGGCGCTGCAGTGCGAGACGCGGACCGGGTGCGGCGAGTGCGAGGCGTGCCGCCTCGGCACCAACGGCACCCACCCCGACATCACCTGGGTGAAGTCGGAGACCTCCGTGCTCTACGTCGACGACATGCGCGACCTGGTGCTGTCGGCGGCGAAGTTCCCGGCGATCGGGCGCTGGCAGATCGTGGTGATCGAGGACGCCGACCGGCTCGGCACCCCGGAGAACCCGCGCACCGGCAACGCGCTCCTCAAGGCGATCGAGGAGCCCACGCCCAAGACGATCTGGCTGCTGTGCGCGCCGACCGTGCAGGACGTGCTCCCGACGATCCGCTCCCGGTGCCGCACGCTGACGCTCGCGACGCCCGGCACCCGTGACGTCGCCGCCTTCCTGACCCACAGCGACGGCATCTCCGAGACGATGGCCGGCTTCGCCGCGCGCGCCAGCCAGGGGCACATCGGCCGCGCCCGCGCGCTCGCCCTCGACGAGGAGACCCGCACCCGCCGCCGCGAGGTGATCAGCATCCCGGCCCGCCTGACGTCGCTGGGCTCCTGCATGACCGCGGCGACCAACCTCGCCGAGCTCGCGAAGGAGGAGACCGAGGCGATCACCGCCGACGCCGAGAGGCGCGAGCTGCAGGAGCTGCAGGCGATCTTCGGCAGCGAGCGCAAGGACACCACGAGCCGCTCCTACCGCGCAGCCCTGGCCGGGCTGGAGAAGCTTYAGAAGCAGAAGGCCAAGCGCCGCGTGCTCGACGTGATCGACCGCGCGCTGATGGACCTGGTCTCGGTCTACCGCGATGCGATCGCGCTGTCCGTCGGTGCGCCCGGGCTGCTCGTCAACGAGGAGCTGCGCGGCGACGTGCAGGTCGTCGCGCGGGCGGCCTCGCCCGAGGAGCTGCTGCGGATGATCGACGCGATCTTCACCGCGCGCGAGCAGATGTTGGAGTTCAACGTGCCGCCCCAACTGGCACTGGAGTCGATGACGGTCGCGCTGCGGCTGCCCGGAGGACGTTGATGAAGAAGGCCGTCGCGGTGATCGCCGTGCTCGCACTGGCGCTCACCGCCTTCGTCGCGGTCGGACTCGCCATCCAGGGCGCCACGCCCGACTCGCCGGCCGCGGAGCCGACCCCGTCGCCGACGACACCGCCGCCGGCGGCCGTCACCGAGGCGCCGACCCCCGAGCTCGCCGAGCTCTACTCCCAGCGCATCGACTGGCAGCCCTGCGAGACCGATGACGACCAGGACTGCGGCTTCCTCACGGTGCCGGTCGACTACGCCGACCCGCAGGGGGAGACGATCGACCTGGCGCTGCTCCGCGTGCCGGCCAAGGGCTCGCGCGTCGGCTCCCTCGTGGTGAACCCGGGCGGTCCCGGCGCCCGCGGGACGACGTACGCCGCCGCGGGTGGGCAGGTGTTCCGCGAGCCGCTGCTCGACGGCTTCGACATCGTCGGCTTCGACCCGC
This sequence comes from Nocardioides sp. P5_E3, assembly GCF_054049275.1. Lineage (NCBI taxonomy): Bacteria > Bacillati > Actinomycetota > Actinomycetes > Propionibacteriales > Nocardioidaceae > Nocardioides > Nocardioides sp. P5_E3. Next base: position 39,244 of record NZ_JBFUMR010000030.1, on the reverse strand, counting down.
GCGGGGTCGGGGCCTCGGCCCCGGTCGACTGCCTCAGCGACGCCGAGCTCGACGACTACCTCGGCGGCGACCCGACCCCCGACACGGCCGAGGAGCGCGCGGACTACCGCTCGACGGTGCTGTCCTTCGGCCCGGGTTGCGTCGCCGGCTCCGGCCCGGTCGTCGGCCACGTGACCACGATCGAGGCGGCCCGCGACATGGACGTGCTCCGCTCGGCGCTGGGGGAGGAGACGTTGAGCTACTTCGGTGCTTCATACGGCACCAAGCTCGGCGCGACCTACGCCGAGCTGTTCCCCGACAAGGTCGGCCGCTTCGTCCTCGACGGCGCCGTCGACGTCTCCCTCGACGCCAAGTCGATGGCGCTCGAGCAGGCCACCGGGTTCGAGACCGCGCTGCGGGCCTACGTGCAGAACTGCCTCGACACGACCGACAACTGCTTCCTCGGCGACACCGTCGACGAGGGCCTGGCCACGATCACCGGGCTGCTCGAGTCGATCGAGGAGGAGCCGCTGCCCGCGGGCGACCGCGAGCTGACCATCGGCAACGCGTTCTACGGCGTCATCACCCCGCTCTACAACCGTGACTACTGGTTCCTGCTCAGCACCGCGCTCGCCTCTGCGCTGGACGGCAAGGGCTCGGCGCTGATGTCGCTGGCCGACGCCTACGCCTCGCGCAACCCCGACGGCAGCTACGCCGACAACTCGGTGGAGGCCAACTACTCGATCAACTGCCTCGACGACCCGACGTCGGTGCCGTTCGGCAAGGTGTCGTCGCTGTTCCCGGAGTTCGAGGAGGCCTCGCCGACCTTCGGCCGGATCTTCGCCTGGGGGATGGCCCTGTGCCGTGGCGTCGACGTGTCGTCCAGCGAGGAGCCGCTGACGATCCGGGGCGAGGGCGCGGCGCCGATCGTGGTCCTCGGCACCAGCCGCGACCCCGCCACCCCGCTGAAGTGGGCCGAGGCCCTCTCGGCCCAGCTCGACTCCGGGGTGCTCGTCGAGCGCGACGGCGACGGCCACACGGCCTACAACGCCGGCAACGAGTGCATCGACACGCTCGTCGAGGACTACCTCCTCGACGGCGACGTGCCCGCCGACGGCACGACCTGCTGACACCTGTCACCGCTCTTCGGGCTCGGCTCGGCTGCGTCATACCGCTCGGCACTCATACGTGCGCCTTCGCATGACGCAGTGGGGACCTTCGGCCCTACGGTGCGCCGGCGCGCCTGCCTAACGTCGAGGCATGGCGTACGTCGACGCGCGCTGCCCGCTGCGGCCCGGGGACATGTGCAGCCTGTGCGTGCCCGGAGCCACCGGCCCGGCGGACTGCCCGACCGTGGCCGAGGTGATGCGCGACCCGGCGCTGCGCGAGCGGCTGGCCGAGCTGCGACGAGAGGCCGCCGCCGGCTGACCGGTGGTCGAGGAAGCCGCTGCGCGACCTCCTCGACCAGCGGAGGTGGTCAGCCCTCGAGCGCGGCGTCGAGCGTGATGTCGACGGCGGCGAGTGCTTTGCTGATCGGGCAGTCGGCCTTGGCCTTCTCGGCGGCCTGCTTGAACGCGGCGTCGTCGAGGCCGTCGATCTCGCCGCGCACCTTGAGCACGATGCCGGTCAGCTTGAAGCCGCCGGCCTCCTTGTCGGCACCGAGCGTCACGTCGGCGGAGACGTCGAGCGCCTGGACCGTGCCACCGGCCTCGGTGACGAGGTTGGACAGCGACATCGCGTAGCAGGCGGAGTGGGCCGCGGCGACGAGCTCCTCAGGACTCGTGGTCCCGTCGGCGTCCTCGGCGGCGCGCTTGGGGAAGTTCACGTCGAAGGTGCCGGCGCCGGAGCTGGTGAGCTCCACCTGGCCGGATCCGTCCTGGAGTCCGCCGTTCCATGCAGTGCGTGCGGAGCGAGTGGGCATCGTGCCTCCTGAGGTCGTTCGGTGCGGTCGCTGTCGAACGTAGCCGGTGTGCCCCACCCCGTGATTTCTGCCAGACGAACGCTCTCCGTATACTCGCCTCCGGTCCACCGAGCACGCTCGGCGGGCCACGCCGCCTTAGCTCAGTCGGTAGAGCGAGTCACTCGTAATGACTAGGTCGTCAGTTCGATTCTGACAGGCGGCTCTGACTCCCCCGGGGACCCGAGACCCTGGGGGAGTCTTCTGCTCGAGGTGCCCGCCGGGGCCGTCGGCGTCGGCCAACGGGGTCCGCTTTCACGCGTCGTCGAGAACCATCCCCGCGAGCATCCGGCCGATGGGTAGGGCAGACGTCGCAGCGGGCGACGGGGCGTTGACCACGTGCATCGTGCGAGCGGTCCGCCTGAGCAGGAAGTCGTGGACGAAGGTGCCGTCGGAGAGCACCGCCTGGGCCCGGATGCCCGCTTCCCGCGGGACCAGGTCGTCGGCGGCGAGGCTGGGCGCGTACTTCTGGCACTCGCGGAGGTAGCCGCTCTTCCAGAGCGAGTTGCGCAGCTCCCGGGCCCCCGTCCGGATGTGGGTCCTCGCCATCGGGTAGGTCCCGCGGAAGCGAACCAGCTCGGTGGTGTCGCGACGGTCGAAGGAGTACTTGGCGTAGCCCTCCCGCGCGAGGCCCAGCACGGCGTTCGGCCCCACGGTGAGGCCCCCTCCGACCGTGGGAGTGAGGTGCACGCCCAGGAACGGCAGAGCGGGGTCCGGAATGGGATAGATGAGCGTCGACACAAGATCGGCGAGCTCGGGCACGACGTCGTAGTACTCACCGCGGAAGGGCACCATCGCGAAGTCCACCCGGAGCCCCGCCAGGCGAGCGAGTCGGTCGGCCTGGATGCCCGCACAGAAGGTGACCTGACGCCCGCGTACGTCGCCGCCACCCTCATCGGTGCGCGTCAGCACCACCCGGTCGCCGGTCTCCGTGACGGCGTGGACGTCCCAGCCGGTGAGGACCGTGCCTCCCTCGCGGCGTACGTCCTCGGCGAGCGCGCGGGTGAGAGCGCCGTAGTCGGTGATCGCGGTGCTGGGAACCCACACGGCCGCGAGGCCGGCGACGTGGGGCTCTCGGCGCCGGAGCTCGGCAGCGTCGATCACCTCTGCGTCGACGCCGTTGACGTCGGCCCGCTCGTGCAAGGCGTGCATGCGTGCGACCTCGCGCTCATCAGTGGCCACCAGCAGCTTGCCGCGGACGTCCACGGTGATGTCACGCTCGGCGGCGTACTCCTGGGTGAGGCGGGCCCCCTCACGACAGAGTCGTGCCTTGAGCGATCCCGGCTCGTAGTAGATGCCGGAGTGGATGACGCCGCTGTTGTGGCCCGTCTGGTGCCGGCCGACGGTCGCCTCCTTCTCGAGGACGACGACGTCCGCCCCTGGACGCGAGCGCAGGAGGTGTAGAGCGGTCGACAGGCCGACGATCCCGCCGCCGACGACGACGTGGTCGTGCACCTCCAGGCTCACCGGGTCACTCGCCGAGGAGCAGCGTGAGAACCCACTCGAGCTCGCGCGTGACGTAGTCGACGATGTCGCCGGTCTTGAGGTGGGCTGGGAGGACGTCCCACGTGTAGGTCTCGATCTCGAGGTGCTCCGACAGGGGCGTCGCGACGTGCAGGCGCATCGCGTCCTCGATCCCGGACCGAGTGGTCCCGACGGAGCCGAGGTCGTCGAGGAACACCGGCAGGTGGAAGTGCGTGCGCCACTCGCGGGGGCTGCCCGGGTCGCGCCGATAGTCGGCGATCGCGTCGGCGAGGTGGAGGTGGTGGATCTCGGCGCCATCGCGACGTTCGGTGGTCTGGCTGAGGTAGATGGTGTCGGTGAACGCATCCAGCTCGGCGACCACCTCCGGGCTGACCTGGGGGACGCGGAGCGCCGAGGCGGCCTGCAGCTTGAGGATCGGCACGCCGGCATCGACCAAGGACTGGAGGGATGCTCCGATGTCCTCGAAGCCGACTGACTGGTGGCAGATGTCGAACACCACGCCGAGGTGGCGTCGGAGGAGGTCCTCGACCCGCGACAAGGGCTGTCCGGTCAGGCGGGCGAGTGCCGTGCGACCCTCGGCGGCGTAGATCCGCTCCTCGAAGAAGCGCACCGTCTCCGCCGTGGTCTCCAGCCAGCAGGCAGGTTCGGGCTCCAGCGCGATGGCGACCTGCACGCCGGTCCGCTCCTCGAGCATGACGAGGTGGGCTACGGCGCGCACGAGGTGCTCCACGAGCGACTGGACGTACGCCTCGTCCACCACGTTGGCCCGGAACGCCAGCGGCGCCGTCTGGATCGTGGGCCGCACGCCCGGCGCGGCGATGTCGGCAAGGACGTCGGCGACCTGGGTGGTGTAGTCGAGTCGGGCTTGCGTCGACCAGTCGGGTTCGTAGACGTCCTCCATGACGGTGCGACCCTTGAACGGGCCGTGGGGGAAGGCATTGACCGTGTAGACGTAGAGCTGCTCCCTGGTGAGGAACTCGCGCAGCTCGGCCCGCAGGTCTGGGGACCCGGCCAACGTGGCCGCGGAGCTGCCCGAGAGACGCAGCGAGACGCCGAAGGGCGCGTCAGGGGAGACCCGCGCCTTCACCAGGGGGACGAACGTCCGGAGGCTCTCCCACATCTCCGGCCATGTGTCACCGGGGTGGACGAGGGTGGAGTACGTCAGGTGGCCGAGGCCCCTCTGCAGCAGCACCGCGTCACTCCCGGCCGGGGATGATGCGGGCGTCGCGCAGCTGCTGGAAGAGGTCGGTGAAGGACCCGATGGTGCTCTGGTAGTCGAGGAATCCCATCGATCGGCTCTTCGACATGTCGGCGAATGTCTCGACCTCCCGGCCGAGGTCGGCGTCGGTGTGCCACCAGGAGGCGAGCTCGGACGCGGCGTAGGGAGCCAGGTCGTGCTTCTCAACCAGACCGGCCCAGACCTCGTCCGCATGGTCCATGCGCCCCTCTAGTGGCTGCGGGTGGCCGGGATACTCGCCGGCCGGGACGCCGAGGGCGTCCGCCACCTGGGGCCAGAGCTGCCGCCATCGCACGACCTCGCCGTTGACGGTGTTGAAGGCCTGGTTGCGGGCGAGCGGCTCCGTGGAGGACCACAGGACGTGGCGGCCGAGGAGGCGGGCATCGGTCAGGTCCGTGACGCCGTTGAGCTGCTGCGGGCTGCCCGGGAACACGAACGGGTCCCCGGTGGCCCGGCACAGGGAACCGTAGACGGCAAGGGTGACGCCCATGTTCATCACGTTGCCGAGGGCGTAGCCGATCAGCGTGTGAGGACGGTGCACCGACCACGTGAAGCCCTGGCGCTCGGCCTCGGCGAAGAGGATGTCCTCCTGGTCGTAGTAGAAGTTGGCGACCGGGAGGCGTGGCTGGGTCTCCCGGAAGGGCGTGTCGGCGGGCTTCGACGCATAGGCGTCGAAGGGTCCCAGGTAGTGCTTGAGACCCGTCACGAGCGCCACGTGCTCGAGGGTGCTCGCGCGGCCGGCCGCGGCCAGCAGGTTGGCCAGCATGGCGCCGTTGACGCGCTGGTTGTCGGCTTCGGTCTCCTGTCTCGACCAGGTGCTGAACACGACGTGGCTGAAGTCGTGACCCTGCAGGGCGCGGTCGAGGGAATCGGGGTCGAGGACGTCACCGCGCAGCTGCTCGACGCCCGGGATGTCGTAGCGTTGGGAGCGCGACAGCCCGAGGACCCGCCAGCCTGCAGCTGACATCGCGCGGGCGGTGTTGAAGCCCGCTATGCCGGTGACCCCGACGATGAGGACGGTGCGTGACACGGTGGTTCCTCCTGGAGCGGTGGTCGACCCGGAAATCCGGTGCTGTCCGGCTCATGGTGATCTGCAGTGGACAATTCGTCAAGTGACAGTGAACAATGCGGGGCGAGGAGTTCGCATCGTTCGCTCTCGATGATCATTTGCGTCCTTCGCGCACGGTGCCCGCCGCCTCGGCACCGCGATGTGGCTACCGTGAGGCGGCACCGACGACGAGGGGACGGACGCATGAGCGAGCCGGAGCGGGACCCAGCAGAGGGCCGTGGCGTGGGCCAGCTGGGCAGCAAGGTGCGACTGGCGCGCCAGGAGGCGGGGCTCTCCTTGCGAGAGCTCGCGCGTCAGCTGAGCGTGTCGCCGTCATTCCTCTCGCAGATGGAGAACGGGAAGTCCCAGCCGTCCGTGGCGACCCTCTACTCCATCGCCCAAGTCCTGGACGTCTCCATCGACGAGCTCTTCCACAGCGGAGACGGCGCGCGTCCGGAGGACGCTGACAAGCCGGAGGCGGCGCTCAACGCGGCCGCCGCGCCCCAGGCGCCCCGCCGCTCCCTGGGCGTCGTGAGCCGCTCTGACATGGCCTCGCCGGCCGAGGCGTTCGACCGCGAGCCGCGCCGGCTGACCGTCAGCAGGCCCGACCACCGACCGCGCCTCGAGATGGATTCCGGCGTGATCTGGGAGCAGCTCGCCGATTCGGCGCCTGACGTTGACTTCATCGAGATCATCTATCCCGCCGGCAGCAGCTCCACCAACGACCAGAGGATGATGCGCCACGCGGGCCAGGAGTACGGCTACCTCCTCGAGGGCGAGCTCGAGGTGACGGTCGGCTTCGAGGTCTTCACCATCGGCCCCGGTGATGCGTTGAGCTTCGACTCCTCGGTGCCCCACCTGCTTCGCAACCGCACCGACGTCGACGCGCGCGGGATCTGGTGCGTGCTGCATCCGCACTGACTGACGTCCGCCGACCTCCGGTGATTCGGAGGCCTTGACTCTGACTGAACGTCTGTGAAGTATGGGTTCACAGTCGCAAGGTGCGACGTACGTCACAGAGTGAGGTCCCGTGAAGGCTCTTCAGTTCCTCGGCGACAGCCAGTACGCCGTGACCGACCTCCCCGCGCCGGACATCGAGGACGACGAGGTCCTCCTCGCCGCCCGGAGTGTGGGCATCTGCCACTCCGACATCGACCTGCTCCGGGGTCGCTACATCATCCCCTTCAGCTTCCCGGTCATCCCTGGGCACGAGTGGGCTGCCGAGGTGGTCGCCACCGGACGAAAGGTGACCCGGTTCGCGCCGGGGGATCGCGTCGTCGGGGAGTGCGTGATCGGCCAGGAGCACTTCGGCTTCAGCATCAGCGGCGCGGCCGCCGAGCTGTTCGTGGCCAAGGAGGGATGGCTGCACGCGCTGCCGGACGACCTCACCTGGACGCAGGGAGCACTCGTGGAGCCGTTCAGCTGCGGCTACTACGCAACCGTGCGCGCCGACAACCTCGACGCGAGCGACACGGCCGTGGTCCTCGGTGCCGGGCCGATCGGTCTGGGGGTCGTGGCTGCGGCCGCGGCGCGCGGCGTGCGCGTGGTCGTCGCCGAACCCGACCCTGCTCGGGCCGCGCTGGCGCAGGCGCTCGGTGCGGAGGTCACGCTCGACCCGACCGGCGCCGACGTGGGGGAGCGGCTCGACGAGGTGACCGGAGGCAGACGCGCCGACGTGGTCTTCGAGGCGAGCGGCAAGCCGGCCGCGATGGCTGCGGCCCTCGACCTGGCCGGCTTCCGGGCCCGGCTGGTCTACATCGGCATCGACGTCGGTGGCTCGGCTCCTGCCGCCCTGGGGCAGATCCAGTCCAAGGAGCTTCAGGTCCGCGGCATCATCGGCTCGCCGGGCGTGTGGCCACAGACGCTGCGGTTCCTCGCGCGCAGCGGCGTCGACCTCAGCCCGCTCGTCACCTCGTCGTACGAGCTGGATTCGGCGGGCGAGGCTGTGGAGGCCGTGCTGACGGATCGATCCCAGGTCAAGGTCCACATCACCTCCTCGGCCACGCCATGAAGGCCGGAGTCCTCCACGCGCCCGGTGACCTTCGCATCGAGGACCGCGCCGACCCCGCGCCGGCGCTGGGCGAGGTCGTGATCGAGGTTGCCTACAACGGCCTGTGCGGCACGGACGCGACCGAGTTCACCAAGGGGCCCATGATGGTGCCACTGCACACCCGGCACCCGGGGAGCGGGCACCTCGGGCCCACCGTGCTGGGGCACGAGTTCGTCGGCACCGTCGTCGATGCCGCGCCGGAGGGGCGATACCTGCTCGGGCGGCGCGTTGCCTGCGGGGCAGGCGTCTCCTGCGGGGAGTGCGCCTGGTGCCGCCGCGGCCGCACCAACCTGTGCGCGCGCTACTACACCTTGGGCCTGAGCACTGATGGCGGGCTCGCGACCTTCGTCAGGGCACCGGCTGCCACGTGCGTGGTGATACCCGACGACTGCACGACCGAGTCCGCGGCACTCGCCCAGCCCCTCGCGGTCGGGATCCACGCCGTGCGCCGCTCGGGCGTGCAGCCTGGCGACGCCGTCGTCCTGCTCGGAGCGGGCGCGATCGGCTCGTTCGTGTGTGCCGGCCTCGAACGCCACGACGGCCAGGTGCTGGCGGTCGACGTGGACGCCGGGCGCCTGGAGGCGGCCCGGGCGTTGGGGGCGACCGACACCGCCCTCGTCAGTCCGTCCGCAGGCCCTGACGACCTCCGGGACCTGGTGGCAGGCGGTGCGGACGTGGTGTTCGAGACCTCGGGCGTGCCGGGCGCGGTCGAGCGCGCGTTCGCCCTCACTGCACGCGGCGGCACCACGGTGCTGGTCGGCCTCAACAGCGCGCCCACCACCCTGAGCCTGGCTCCGGTCGTGCTTCGCGAGGTGGACGTGCGCACCACGGTCGCGCACGTGTGCGGCGACGACCTGCCCGCCGCCCTCGACCTGCTGACGCGCCGCGACCTCGGCTCCTCGATGGTCGATCGAGTGGTCCGGCTCGACGACGTCGTCGACCAAGGACTGCGGCCCCTGTCGACGGGCGACGTGACCGGCAAGGTCCTGGTGGATCCCCGTGGCTGACGTGGCGGTGCTCGGCACCGGACGGATGGGCGCAGCGATGTCCCGACGGCTGGTGGACGCCGGTCACCGCGTGCGGGTCTGGAACCGGACCTCGGCGCGCGCCGAGGCGCTGCGTGCCGAGGTCGGCGGTGCCGGGCTCGATGTAGCGGACACCCCCACCGCGTGCGTCGACGGGGCTGACGTCGTGCTCAGCATGCTCGCCGACGGGACCGCGACGACGGCCGTCCTGCTCGATCCGCACCTGCTCGAGGTCCTCGCCGCGGACGCCGTCGTGTGCGACCTCGGCACGAGCGGGGTCGATGCAGCACACGAGCTCGCGCGCGCCTACGCCGCGTCGGATCGGCGTTTTGTCGATTCCCCGGTCTCCGGCAGCGTTGCCACCGTGGCTGCCGGGCAGCTGCTGGTGATGGCCGCCGGCTCCCTCGAGGACGTTGCTGCGGTCACGCCGGTCATGGAGGCGTTCGCGGCGAAGGTGGTCCGGGTGGGAGAGGCAGGGCAGGGCCAGGCGATGAAGCTCGCGGTCAACCTGGTGGTGCACGACCTGAACGCTGCGCTCGCGGAGTGCCTGGTGCTCGCCGAGGGTGCTGGGATCGACCTCGCGACGGCGTACGACGTCCTGGAGGGCAGCGCGGTCGCAGCCCCGTTCGTCCGGTACAAGCGGGCGGCCTTCCTCGAGGCGGACCAACCGGTGGCCATGAGCCTGGACCTCGTGGCCAAGGACTTCCGCCTCATCGTCGACCTCGCTGCCGCGCAGAGCAGGTCGCTGCCGGTGAGCGAGGCCGCTCGCCGTGCCGTCGAGGAGGCTGTCGAGGACGGCAACGGTGCTCGGGACATGGCCCACCTGCGCGCCTATCGGGCGGCGTTGCCCGCCGACCGCTGAGGCGGCCGTCCGCGCGTGTGAAGGCCGTCACACAAATGAGATGTGAACCTCTTGTGAACACTCCGAGGGATATGTACAGTCACACCGAACGTGTGACGGACAGCACAGGTGAACGCTGCGAGACACGGACCGCCCACGACCGATCCAGGAGGGCAGATGGCCACCACCACCCCCGCGCCGGCGACCGACCGGTCGCCCCGAGGCGTCCGGCCCGGCCCGCGGGTCAGCGTCTCGCGCGGACTGGTCACCATCACGATCGCCACTGCCGCCCTCTTCGTCGCGAGCGCTGTCTTCGCCTCGACCAGCGTGAGCCGGGGTGCCATCACCAGCATGCTGCCGTTCGCCGCCGTCCTCGCGGTGGCGGCCATCGGGCAGACCCTCGTCATCCAGCAGGGTGGCATCGACCTCTCGGTCCCCGGCGCCATCTCGCTGGTCGTCGTCATCGTCACCCACGAGCCGAAGGGGGACGACGGCAAGCTCCTGGGCGCCGTGCTGCTGGCCCTCGGGGTGGCCGTCGCGGCAGGACTGCTCAACGGCTTCCTGGTCGGGCGGCTGCTCCTCAACCCGATCGTCGCCACGCTGGGCACCAACGCACTCATGTTCGCCGGTGTCCTGGGGATCTCGGGAGGATCGCCCCGTCGCACCACCGACCGGCTGGCTGCGATCACGGGCGGTGACACCGCCGGGATCCCGAACGCTGTCTTCATCGCCGTCGTGGTCCTGCTCGTCACCAGCGTGATCGTGAAGCTCACTCCTGCCGGCCGACGCTTCGAGGCTGTCGGCGCCAACCCGGCGGCCGCGTGGGCCGCCGGGTTGCGGGTCCGCACGTTCAAGGGCGCGGGCTACCTCGGCGCGCAGCTGCACTACTGGGTCGCGGGCGTGGTGCTGGCCGGGATCCTGGCCCAGCCGACCGCGTTCCAGGGCAACGCATACCTGCTCCCGAGCGTCGCCGCGGTGGTCCTCGGCGGTACCTCGCTCCTCGGTGGTCGGGGCAACCTGCTCGCGACCGCGGTCGCGGCCCTGTTCCTCAGCCAGCTCGAGCAGTTCGTGCTCGCCCTGGGTGTGAGCTTCGCCGTCCGCACCCTGGTCGAGGCCGCTGCGCTCGCGATCGGCGTACTCCTCTACTCCGTCGACGTGCGCTCGCTCGTCGGGCGGCTGCGCAGCCGGCGACGCGTACCGGCGGCGACCTGATCCATCCCTCGGGAGCTCGGCGTCCACAGCACCACCCCCACCCCCACCTCATCCGAGTACGAAAGAAAAGGGACACAGACATGTTGCGACGACTCTCACGCCGCCCCACCTCGATGGCTGCCGTCGGTCTGACGGTCGCCGCGATGGCGCTCGCCGGTTGCGGCTCGGACAGCGGCGACGACCAGGGCGAGACCTCCGCGGCCGACCTGGAGGGTGCGCCGTCCTGGTGCGGACCGAAGAAGATCACCCTCGGGCTCACCGACGGGTTCGGTGGCAACAGCTGGCGCCTCGTCACCACTGCGTCCGGCAAGGACGAGGCGGCCAAGTGCCCCAGCGTGACGGAGGTGTTGTACGCCGACGGTCAGGGCGACACGCAGAAGGCCATCTCCGACATCCAGGGCATGGTCGCCAAGGGCGTGGACGCCCTGGTGGTCTTCCCGGACGCCGGCCAAGCCATGCTCCCGGCCCTGCGCACCGCGTTCCAGGCGGGTGTGGTGACGGTGCCCTACCGCGTGGACCCCGGTGGGGAGGACGGCACCGACTACACCAAGTACATCGCGTTGGACTCGGTCAACGACGGCGTCAACTGGGGCAACTGGATCAAGGAGATCCTGCCCGATGGCGGCAACGTCCTGTTCCTCAGCGGTCCGAAGGGCAACAGCCAAGGACTCGGGGAGGCCGAAGGGCTTGCCCAGACCCTCGATCCCGAGAAGTACACGATGATCGGTGAGCAGCCGTTCGAAGTCACCAACTGGGACCCCGCCCTGAGCCAGAAGGTGCTCTCGGCGGCCATCGCGAAGTACGACCAGATCGACGTCATCGTGAGCGACTTCGGCCCGTCGCTGGTGGGTGCGCTCCCTGAGTTCACCAAGGCGGGGCGCTCGATCCCGCCGCTCGCGACCTCGGACGGCAACGTCCTGGGCTGCTTCTGGAAGGACAACCAGGCGGACAACCCGGACTTCAAGCTCATGACCATCGCCACGGGCAACGACCACGTGCGCCTGGCGATGCAGTACGCCATCGCCGAGGCCACTGGCGGCGAGCTCCCGGCCGAGGACACGCACCAGCACGCCCTCTTCGAGAACTCCGTGACCGAGGACCCCAACCCCGTGGAGTGCGAGCCCGACCTGCCCGGTGACATCTACCTCTCCGCGGAGATGTCGCCCGAGGACCAGGCCGCACTGCTCAAGTGAGCCCCGTGGCCGGTCGGGTGACCCCCGTCCCGGCCGGCCACGGACATCAACCGGAGGAACCCCGACCCGCGTGGAGGACGACATGACCGAGACGACCGCTGTGGCGGTGCGACAGCCGACGATGGTGCTGTCGGACGTCTCCAAGAGCTATGCGGGTGTCGCCGCACTCACCGACGTCTCGCTCGAGGTGATGCCGGGTGAGGTGCATGCCCTCCTGGGTGAGAACGGCGCCGGCAAGTCGACGCTCATGGCTGTCGCGTCCGGCACCGTCGAGCCGGACGCCGGCGTGCTCACGGTGGGCGGCGAGCAGTACCGCTCGCTGACACCGGCCGCAGCCACCCGGTCGGGGATCGCGATCGTGCACCAGCATCCTGCCGTTCTCCCCGACCTGACGGTCGCGGAGAACCTGCGGCTCGCCCTGCCAGGCGACGTGCTGACCTCCGGCGGCCGGTCCGAGCGCGACGGCATGCGCGCCGTGCTCGACGAGATCGACCTGCCCGTGCACCTCGAGGAGCGGGTCGACCGCTTGTCAGTGGCGCAGAAGCACCTGCTCGAGCTGGCCAAGGCCTTCGCTGTGCGGCCTCGGATGCTGATCCTCGATGAGCCCACCGCGCCCCTCGGCCCTGACTCGGTCGACCTGCTCTTCGAGCGCGTGCGGGCCCTTGCCGCGTCCGGGACGGCCGTCGTCTACATCACCCACCGCCTGGCGGAGGTGCGCCTGCTCGCCCAACGCGTCACGGTCCTCCGGGACGGTCGGCTTCGTGGCAGCACCCTGGTCGAGGACGTGACCGACGACCAGCTGCTCGCCATGATCGTGGGTCGCCAGCTCGATGCCACCTTCCCGCCGAAGCCCGCCGACGACGCCTTCGGCGACGTCGTGCTCGACGTGGCGGGGCTGTCCGGCGAGGGCTTCTCGGACGTGTCGATCACGGGCCGGCGTGGCGAGATCCTCGGTGTTTCGGGCGTCGTCGGCAACGGTCAGAGCGAGCTGTTGCGAGCCCTCGCGGGACTGGCCTCCTTCGAGGGCGACGTCGTGGTGGCGGGCAACAAGCGTGGTCAACGCCAGCTCCGCAAGGTCTCCGGCTACATGCCGGCGGACCGCCACCACGACGGCTTGATGATGACCCTGTCCGTGCGGGAGAACGCCGCCCTCAGCGGTTTGGGCTCGATGACGCGCGGGCCGTTCCTGAGCAGGTCGCGCGAGCTGGAGCTCGTCGGCCGCGAGCTGACCGAGCTCGACGTGCGGGCGCCCTCGATGGAGGCGGTCGTCGCTGCCCTCTCGGGTGGCAACCAGCAGAAGGTCGTCCTGGCCCGAACCCTGCTCGCGAAGCCGGCGATCGTGCTGGCCGACGAGCCGACCCAGGGCGTGGACGTCGGCGCACGCGCCGAGATCTACCGGATCCTGCGCGAGGTCGCCGACGAGGGAACACCAGTGATCGTGGCATCGTCGGACGCCAAGGAGCTCGAGGGCCTGTGCGACCGGGTGCTGGTCATGTCGCGCGGCCATGTCGTCGCCGACCTGGCCGGCGACGACGTCACCGAGGAGCGGATGATCCGGGCCGCGGTCGCCTCGACCCAGCACACCCGGGAGACGACCGAGCGTCGCCGCGACACCAGTCGACCGGCGCTGCGCAGGTTCCTCGCCGGCGACTACGCGCCGGTCGCTGTGCTGGCGCTGGTCATGGTGGGCCTCGGCGCCTACGTCTACAGCCAGAACCCGCTCTACCTGTCCGCCTTCAACATCACGTCGATCATGATGCTGGTCTCCGCCCTCGGCTTCATCTCGCTCGGGCAGAACGTCGCACTGCTGACCGGGGGCATCGACCTCTCGGTGGGGCCCCTGGCCGGCTTCCTGGTCGTGGTCGCCTCGTTCTTCGTCAACGACGGCGCAGCCCTGACCACGATGCTCCTCGGGTTCGCCCTGATGGTGGGCGCGGCCGTGGCGACGGGCCTGGTCAACGGGACCCTCATCCGACTGGGCAACTTCACACCCGTCGCCGCCACCCTCACGACCTACATCGCGCTCCAGGGCTTCAGCTTCCTGCTCCGCGACGCCCCCGATGGCGTCATCTCTGCCGACGTGACGAGCCTCGTCATGCGCAAGGTCGGACCGGTTCCCCTCGCCTTCGTGGTGCTGGTCGCCGTCGTGGCGCTGATGGAGTGGGCCCTGCGCAGGAGCCGGTGGGGCCACCGGATCCGCGCCGTCGGCTCCCAGGAGGACTCGGCACGCAAGCTGGGGGTGTCGGTGGGCAGGACCATCGTCGGGGGCTACGTGATCACGTCCCTCTTCACGTTCCTCGGCTCGCTGGTCCTGCTGGCCCAGCTCGGCATCGGGGATCCCGCCCAGGGCGTGACCTACACCCTGAGCAGCATCACGGCCGTCGTGCTCGGTGGCACCAGCCTGCTCGGCGGACGCGGCACCTTCGTCGGCACCCTCCTCGGCGCCGGGCTCATCGTCCAGCTGCTCAACGCCACGACGTTCCTCGGCCTCAGCCAGACGTGGCAGTACCTCTTCCAAGGCGGTCTCATCGTGATCGCCGCCGTGCTCTACAGCCGCGTGCGCGGCTCCCACTCGCCCGTCTGACGGCCAAGAAAGGACCATCATGCTCGCGGCCCGCTTCCACGGACAGCACGACATCCGCGTCGAGGACGTGGCGACCCCCTCGCCCTCGGCCCCCGACGACATCCTGGTCGAGGTGCACTGGTGCGGCATCTGCGGCACCGACCTGCACGAGTACGCCGTCGGCCCGATCGTCACCCCGACCACTCCGCATCCGCTTACCGGGGTGACGTTGCCCCAGACGCTCGGGCACGAGTTCTCCGGGACGGTCGTCGAGGTCGGCTCCGACGTTCGCGACGTCGTCGTCGGCGACCGGGTGGCGATCATGCCGGCGATCGTGTGCGGTCGGTGCTACTTCTGCCGCCGAGGTCAGGGGCACCTGTGCCTGGTCTTCGCGTGCACCGGCCTGAGCGCGGAGACCGGTGGGCTCGCGCAGTACGCCGTCGTCAAGGAGTACCAGGTGGCGAAGCTCCCCGACTCGGTCTCCGACCTCGAGGGCGCGGTCATCGAGCCGGCGGCGGTCGCTGCCTACGGCGTGGACCGTGCCGGCGTCACCGGCGGCGACGTCGTCCTGGTCACGGGCGCCGGACCGATCGGCATCCTGTCCGCGATGTACGCCGCGGCGGTCGGCGCCGGCGCGGTGATCGTTGCCGAGCCCAACCCCAACCGGGCCGCGCTGGCGGCCTCGCTCGACATCGGCGAGGTGCTGGACCCCACCGCTCCCGGCTTCGCGGAGCGCCTGCTCGACCTCACCGACGGCATCGGTGTCGACCTCACGGTCGAGTGCTCCGGCACCAGCCCCGGACTGGCGACAGCCATCTCCTCCACCCGCCGCGCCGGGTCAGTGGTGCAGACGGGCCTGCACACCAAGCCCGCCCAGCTCGACGCCATGGCACTGGCCGAGAAGGACCTGTCCCTCCACGGCAGCTGGTGCTACCGGCTCACGGACTGGCCCCGGGTCATCCGGATGGTGGCCGCCGGCACGTACCCCGTGGCGCGAGCCGTCACGGCCCAGATCGACCTGCCCGACGTGGTCACCCGCGGTTTCGACGTGCTCGTCGACCCCCAGGGCGACCAGCTCAAGGTGCTCGTCCGGTCCGGGGGAGGGACATCGTGACGCTCCGCGCCATCCACCACACGGGCCTCGTCGTCACCGACCTCGACCGGTCGATCTGGTTCTACCACGACGTGCTCGGGCTCCCGTTCGCCAACGAGCCGACCCCGTGGTTCGACGGGGAGGACCTCGCCCGCGGGGTGGGGGTCCCCGGCGCGCGGTTGAGACAGGTGTCCCTCTGGGTCGGCGAGCACGCCACCCTCGAGCTCATCGAGTACGCCAACCGGCCCGCCTCGAGCACTGCGCCGGTGCCCAACCACCACCTGGGTGCGGCCCACGTCTGTTTCCGCGTCGACGACGTGCGAGCGAAGAAGGCGGAGCTCGAGGCCCAGGGGGTGCCGTTCTACTCAGACGTCAACGTGGTGGACGACGGGCCCCTCGCCGGCTGGCGGTGGTGCTACTTCTCCGACCCCGACGGACTGGCCCTCGAGCTGGTCGAGATCGCCTACTACCTCGAGGAGGAGCGCAAGGAAGCTGCGGAGCAGTACCTCAGCTCGCGGCCCAGCCTCGCCGAGATCCAGGCCGGCACCCGGCCCGACGCCACAGCCGTCCACGCGTGACTCGTCACGCCCTCATCTTTCGCCCGTGCCCCCGCGCACCGCAGTCCTGGAGGTCCTGATGCACACATCCACCTACGGCGTCACCCAGGTCGACTGGGAGAACCGGCTCGACATGTCGCGCCTGCGCACCGAGCGGCTGTCCCGGCTCACTGCCGAGCTCCAGCGGTCCTCGCTCGGCGCGGTCCTCACCTTCGACTTCCACAACATCCGCTACATGACCGGGACCCACATCGGGACGTGGGCGATGGACAAGATGATCCGCTTCGCCGTCCTGCCCCAAGGGGGCAACCCTGTCCTGTGGGACTTCGGCTCGGCGGCCCGCCACCAC
The DNA here is from genome assembly GCF_054049275.1 of Nocardioides sp. P5_E3. NCBI lineage: Bacteria > Bacillati > Actinomycetota > Actinomycetes > Propionibacteriales > Nocardioidaceae > Nocardioides > Nocardioides sp. P5_E3. The sequence goes on along the minus strand of NZ_JBFUMR010000030.1, from coordinate 22,655 downwards.
CAGCTCTACGCGCCGTGGCTCGACGCCGGACACCCGGACAGGGAGGCCGAGCACTACGGCGCCCGCGCCGGCATCTCGACGCTGCGCGGAGCGATCTCCCCCTCGGCCGGCCGCGCCGAGGACGTGGCAGCGAAGGTCTACCAGGTGCTGGCCGAGCACGGCCTGACCGACCAGCCGCTCGGCGTCGACATCATCGAGCCGCCGGTCATGTTCGCCCTCCAGGCAATGGGCATCGACGTCGTCGACGGCCAGCAGGTCTTCCTGGAGGCGCGCCGCATCAAGACAGTCGACGAGATCGGCCTCCTCACGCAGGCCGCGTCGATGGTCGACTCCGCCTACGAGAGCCTCTACGAGTTCCTCCGACCCGGCGTGCGGGAGAACGAGTGCGTCGGGCTGGTCAGCAAGGTGCTCTACGACCTGGGTTCTGAGCACGTCGAGGGCGTCAACGCCATCTCCGGCGAGCGGTGCTCGCCGCACCCCCACGTCTTCTCGGACCGGCTCATCCGCCCGGGTGATCCCGCCTTCTTCGACATCCTGCACAGCTTCATGGGCTACCGCACGTGCTACTACCGCACCTTCGCCGTGGGCAGTGCCTCACCCGGCATGGCCGACGCCTACAAGATCTGCCGCGACTACATGGACCAGGCGATCGAGCTCGTCAAGCCGGGCGCCACGACGGCCGACATCGTCTCGGTGTGGCCCACCGCGCAGGAGTTCGGCTTCCCCGACGAGGAGGCGGCGTTCGCGCTGCAGTACGGGCATGGCGTGGGCCTGAGCATCTGGGAGAGGCCGATCTTCAGCCGGCTGACGTCGTTGGACGCGCCCGAGGTCCTCGAGGAGGGCATGGTCTTCGCGCTGGAGACGTACTGGCCGGCCGCCGATGGCTGGGGTGCGGCGCGCATCGAGGAGGAGGTCGTCGTCACCGCCGACGGGGCCCAGGTGATCACCAAGTTCCCCGCCGAGGAGCTGCTCGTCGCAGGCCGCCGCTACTTCACCACAGGCGGCGCGTTGCCGACGGTGCGCGACAGCCAGTCGCACCTCAACACCCGCACCGCCGTGGAGGCGTGAACCGATGAACCTGCCCCTCAGCAACCACGCCTACGGCGAGCACGAGCTCGTCCTGCCGCCCGACGACCCGACGTCGCACGACGACGCCGACATCCCGCTCGAAACCCGATTGCGGATGTATCGCATGCTCCAGGAGATGCGCCAGTTCGAGAAGCGCGCCTACGACATGTTCATGCAGCAGCTGGTCAAGGGCACCACGCACCTCTCGCTCGGGATGGAGGCCGTCGCCGCGGGCTTCGGTGCCGCCATGCACACGGACGACTACACCTTCGCCACCTACCGCGGCCACGCCCACACGCTCGCGCGGGGCGTTCCGATGGAGGGCGTCCTCGCCGAGCTGCTGGGTCGAGCCAACGGACTGCTCGGCGGCAAGGGCGGATCCATGCACCTGACCAGCGTGGAGCACGGCGTGATGGGGTCCTACGCGATCATCGGTGCCCACCTCACCATCGCCAACGGCGCAGCCTGGTCCGCGCAGTACCGCGGGAGCGGGCAGGTCGCCGTCTGCTTCTTCGGGGACGGCACCACCAACATCGGTGCGTTCCACGAGGCGCTCAACTACGCCGCGGTCTTCAAGCTGCCGATCGTCTTCGTCTGCGAGAACAACCAGTACATGGAGTACACCGCGATCGGCGACATCACCGCCGTACGACGCCCTGCCGCGGACCGCGCGCCCGCGTACGGCCTCGAGTCCATCGTCGTCGACGGCAACGACGCCGACGCCGTGCACCTCGTGGCCGCCGACGCCCTCGAGCACGCCCGGTCAGGCGCGGGGCCGGTGATGGTCGAGGCGCTGACCTACCGGCACGGCGGCCACTCCCGCGCCGATCCCGGCAAGTACAAGCCGCCGGGGGAGCTGGAGGCGTGGCTGGCCTACGACCCCCTCAAGGTCTACCGCGCGCGCCTCGAACGACTCGGTGTCGCCGCTGCCGACATCGACGGCATCGATGCCGAGGTCGCTGCCGCGGTCGACGAAGCGACCGAGGCAGCCAAGAACGGACCCTTGCCCGAACCGAGCGCCGCCTTCACGGACGTGTGGGCAGACGGAGGACACACATGGCGATCCTGACCTACCGCGACGCGGTGGCGCGCGGCATCGCGCAGGAGATGGAGCGGGACGAGATGGTCGTGCTCATCGGCGAGGACGTCGCCGGTGCCGGCGGGGTCTTCAAGACCACGACGGGGCTGCTCGAGCGCTTCGGCCCCGAGCGCGTCATCGACACCCCCATCTCCGAGCAGGCGATCCTCGGTGCGGCGATGGGCGCCGCCATGACAGGGATGCGACCCATCGCGGAGATCATGTTCTCCGACTTCTTCGCCGTCTGCTGGGACCTGGTGGTCAACGAGATGGCCAAGACTCGCTACATGACCAACGGGCAGGTCACCATCCCGCTCGTCGTGAAGAGCGGCAACGGTGGCAGCCTGCGCTTCGGCGCGCAGCACTCGCAGTCCATCGAGAACTGGGCGATGGCCGTGCCCGGGATCAAGGTCGTGGCCCCCTCCACTCCCGAGGACGTGGTGGGTCTGATGGCCGCGGCCGTCCGCAGCGACGACCCGGTCCTCTTCTTCGAGCACAAGGGGCTCTACTCGTCCAAGGGCGAGGTCCCGGACGGTCCGATCGTGGACGAGCTCGGCACGGCGAGGGTGCGTCGTCAGGGCAAGGACGCGACGGTGGTCGCGCTCGGTCTGATGGTGGGCCGAGCCCTCACTGCCGCCGAGCAGCTCGCTGAAAAGGGCATCGAGTGCGAGGTCATCGACCTGCGCTCGCTGGTGCCGCTCGACGCCGCGACCGTGCTCGAGTCGCTCGGACGGACGGGACGGCTGTTCACCGTGGAGGAGAACCCGCGGATGCTCGGGTGGGGTGCCGAGCTGGTCGCCATCGCCGGCGATGACGGCTTCTGGGACCTCGACGGTCCGATCGTCCGCATCACCACGCCCCACATCCCGCTGGCCTCCGCCGACTCGCTCGAGGACCTGATGATCCCGTCCGTCGACCGGATCCGTGACGAGATCGAGCAGGCGATGCAGGGATGACCGCGAGCGTGCCGACGGGCGCACGCCCCCGCCGGGGCAGGCCCCGACACCAGGAATCCCCGAGGGCACGAGTCCGTGCCCGGCACGGCCGCCACGCCGCGCACGACGTGACGGAGATGCCCACGGGGACCCAGCTGACGTCGGTCGTCGAGGTGGACCTGACCGGCGTGCCGGCTGACGCAGTCCTCTCCACCGTGGCCACGGCCGCTGTCCGCGCGGCTGCCGCCCATCCCTCCGTCCCCGGCCGGGTCGACGCCCACGGCTCCGTCGTGCGAATCCCGGGCGTGCACCTCGGCGTCCTGGACGACGACGGGACACCCACCGTCGTCGTCCAGGACGCGCAGGACCTGACCGGGGACGCCATTGCAGCGCGGATGACCGAGGGCCAGCACGCCGACGAGTCCCCGACACTGGCCATGGTCGACAGCGGCAGCCGCGGGGCCCTGCTCGACACCCCCGCGGTGGGGCCCGATCGCGCGCCGGTCCTCGGCATCGGGGCGATCGTGCGGCGTCCGGTCGTGATGCAGGGCGACGGCGGCGAGGTCATCGTGGTCCGGGCCATGGCCCACCTGTCGATGAGCCATGATCCGCGGTTGCTGAGCAGCGCCGACGCGGCCCGCTTCCTGCAGTCTGTCCGGCGCGACGTCGAGGAGGGCCGGGCATGAGCTCGACGCCCGACGACGAGCGTCGGGTCCTCGACGCCGTACCGACAAGCCTGTGGATCGGCGGCGGCGAGGTTGCTGCCGATGGTGGCCGCACCCTTCCCGTCCACGACCCCGCCACGGGCGAGGTGCTGGCCGAGGTGGCCGACGCCTCGACCGCTGACGGCGTACGCGCCCTCGACGCCGCAGTGGCGCACCAGGACCCGTTCGCCGACATGGCGCCACGCGACCGCGGCGAGATCCTGCGCCGGGCCTTCGAGCTCATGCGCGAGCGGATCGACGACCTCGCGCTGCTGATGACCCTGGAGATGGGCAAGCCGCTCGCGGAGAGTCGCGCCGAGGTCACCTACGCTGCCGAGTTCCTCCGCTGGTTCAGCGAGGAGGCCGTACGCATCTCGGGTCGCTACGCGACCTCACCCGACGGAGCCACCCGACTGCTGACGCTCAAGCGTCCGGTCGGACCGACGCTGATGATCACACCGTGGAACTTCCCGCTCGCGATGGGAACGCGCAAGGTCGGCCCCGCAGTGGCCGCCGGCTGCACCATGGTCGTCAAGCCGGCAGCACAGACGCCGCTCTCGATGCTGGCCTTCGCGAGCCTGATGGCCGAGGCCGGACTGCCTGAGGGCGTGCTCAACGTGATCACCACCAGCTCCAGTGGTCGGGTGATGGAGCCGCTCGTGCGCGATCCTCGCGTCCGCAAGCTCACCTTCACCGGCTCGACCGACGTAGGCCGGCGACTGGTCGAGCAGTCGGCCGAGCGCCTGCTGCGTGTGTCGATGGAGCTCGGCGGCAACGCGCCCTTCCTGGTGCTCGCCGATGCCGACGTCGATGCAGCCGTGGAGGGAGCGATGCTCGCGAAGATGCGCAACATGGGCGAGGCCTGTACCGCCGCCAACCGCTTCCTCGTGCACGAGAGCCTCGCGGGGGACTTCTCGGCCCGGCTCGCGTCCCGCATGGGATCGATGGTCGTCGGACGCGGGACGGAGGACGGGGTGCAGGTCGGGCCCATGATCGACGGGAAGTCGCGCGACATGGTCGCATCGCTGGTGGGTGACGCCGTCGACTCGGGAGCGCAGCTCCTCGTGGGGGGCGAGCCCGGCACAGGACCGGGCTGGTTCTACCCGCCGACCGTGCTGCGCGACGTGCCCGTCGGCGCCGCCCTGCTTCGGGAGGAGATCTTCGGGCCAGTGGCGCCCGTCACGTCCTTCGCGACCCTCGACGAGGCCGTGGAGCTGGCCAACGACACGGAGTACGGCCTGGCGGCCTACGCGTTCACCCGCGACCTCGACACCGCCCTGCACCTGATGGAACGGATCGACGTCGGGATGGTGGGGATCAACCAGGGCATCGTCTCCAACCCCGCGGCGCCCTTCGGGGGAGTGAAGGCATCCGGCTTCGGCCGCGAGGGCGGCGCAGAGGGCATCGAGGAATACCTCGAGACCCGGTACGTCGGGATCCGCCCGTCGGCGAGCTGCAGGTCAGGGCGCCAGCCGACGGTCGATGATGACCTGTTCACTCGTCATGACTAGGTCGTCAGTTCGATTCTGACAGGCGGCTCCGACGCCCCCGGGGACCCGAGACCCTGGGGGCGTCTCTGCTCTGCGGGGTCACTGCGCGCCGGTGAAGCCGTGCTGCCGCCACGCCTCGTAGGCCACCACGGCCGCGGAGTTGGACAGGTTGAGCGACCGGCGACCGGCGATCATCGGGATCCGGAGCCGGTCGGTGACCCGCTCGTGGGTCAGCACCTCGGGCGGCAGGCCGGTCGGCTCGGGGCCGAAGAGCAGCACGTCGTCCGGCTCGAACGCCACGTCGGTGTGCCAGCGGGTGGCGTGGGCGGTGAAGGCGTACACCCGTGACCCGGCCAGTGCGTCGCTCCCGAGCGCGGTGTCCAGGTCGGGGTGCACGACCACCGACGCGAGGTCGTGGTAGTCCAGACCGGCGCGCTTGAGCTGCGGCTCCGACAGGTCGAAGCCGAGGGGCTCGACGAGGTGCAGGGTCGCGCCGGTCCCCGCCACCATCCGGATGGCGTTGCCGGTGTTGGGCGGGATCCGGGGCTCGAGGAACATCACGTGGAACACGGGGTCAGCCTCACATCCCGCGGGTGCGCACCGTTCGCGGCACCTGCTCCGAGCGCTGGCGTGTCCACGGTCGCGACTGAGACCATGGCGGCTCGCCCGACTCGGACGGGGAAGTGGATCATGCTCGACACCGACAGCCTGCGCATCTCCTTCGCCCTCGAGGCGCTTGTCCTGCTGGTGCTCTTCCTCGCGATCACCTACCGGATCGGCCGGTCCGCCTACGCGGCGTGGTGGTGCGCGTCCCTCGTGGCCTTCCTCGTCGGCGCCGTGGCATTCCTCCTCAGCGGAACCGTCCACCAGGTGTGGGCGATCCCGCTGGGCAACGCCCTCATCGCCTTCGGCGTGGGCTGCGTGTGGGCGGGCGCCCGGTCCCTGCGACAGCTCTCGCTCCCGTGGCGGCTCCTGCTCGTCGCACCCGCCGTCGTGGTGATCGCGACGACGCTGGGCGGCCCGGGTGGCGACGTGTGGGCGGGCGGAGCGACCTTCCTCGCGGCCATGTGGATCCAGTTCGCCCTGGCGGCCCGCGAGCTCTGGCGCCTGTTGGCCGAGAGCTACGCAGCGCAGGTCGACGGCGGCTCGTACCGCGCATCGGTCTGGGCCCTCGCGGCCATGTCCAGCGGCGCGGCCGTGTTCTACCTCGGCCGCTGGATCGCGTTCCTGGTCGTCGGGCCCGGCGAGCCACCGTTCACGACGGTCTTCGGGGAGGCGGTCACCACCCTCATCACCACCGCGCTGCTGGCCACGGTGTCGTTCGGCATGTCCACCCTGAGCGAGGAGCAGCAGAAGGCGGTGCTCCGCGACGCGGCGCACCGCGACGCCCTCACCGGACTGCTCAACCGGTCGGGCTTCGTGCACCACGCGGAGCTGGCGCTGCACGCCGGGAAGCGACACGGCACGTCCGGTTCGCTGATCATCGCCGACCTCGACCACTTCAAGCAGGTGAACGACGTCCACGGCCACCAGGCGGGCGACCACGCGCTCGTCGCCTTCGCCGACGCGTGCCGCAGCGCCGTACGAGTCAGCGACGTGGTGGCCCGTCACGGCGGTGAGGAGTTCGTCCTGCTGCTCCCCGGCGCCGACGCCGACCGGGCCGACGAGGTGGCGCGCGCGATCAGCGAGGAGATGGCGCGGCGGTCGCCACTCGGCGAGGTGGTGCTCCCGACGGTCAGCTTCGGCATCGCCCCGCTCGAACCCACGGCGAGCCTCGAGCGGGTGATCGAGCGCGCGGACGCGGCGCTCTACCGCGCGAAGGCGACAGGACGGAACCGCGCGGTCCACTACGCCGGCGACCAGCACGACCCGGAGTGACGGCCGTGCGCGCGTCCGCCCCGCCGCCGCAGGTCGTCTAGTCGGCAACGCACGGTCCTGCCGTCTGCATCACAATGACCTCGAGGAGGCGCGATGGGCTCGGTGGTGGTCGTCGGCTCGATCAATGTCGACGTCGTGATGCACGTCCCCGGCTTCCCCGTGCCCGGGGTGACCCTCCTGGCCGACCGCGTCGAGCGCTCGCCCGGTGGCAAGGGGGCGAACCAGGCGGTGGCGGCCGCTCGGGCCGGTGCGGCGACCCGCCTCCTCGGAGCGGTCGGCGACGACGGCGACAGCGCGCCCCAGGTCGACGCACTGGTCGCGGCCGGGGTGGACGTGTCGGGGGTGGAGACCTGCTCCGGGCGGACCACCGGGACCGCGTTCGTGATGGTCGCCCCGTCCGGTGAGAACGCCATCGTGGTGGACGCCGGCGCCAACGGCCTCCTCGACCTACGTCGTGTCGTCGCCGCGCTGTCCGATCGCGGGACCATGGCCCCGGCCGTCGTCCTCCTGCAGTCGGAGGTCGGCGCGGCAGTGGTCGACGCCGCGGCCGCAGCGGCGTACGAGCGAGGCATCCGGGTGGTCGTCAACAACGGCCCCTGGCTGCCCCTCGCGGCGGCGACGCTCGAGGCGGCGGACCCCCTCGTGGTCAACGAGCACGAGGCGGCCGAGGCCTGCGACGCGTCCGGCGCAGAGGGCGCGGACCTGGCTGATGCCGTACGCCGGCGACACGGCTGCCGGTCGGTGGTGGTCACCCGCGGCGCCGAGGGGGCGTCGATCAGCGGCGCGGAGGCGTCGGCCCGGATCGCGGCGCTGCCGGTCGAGCGCGTCGTCGACACGACGGGTGCCGGGGACGCCTTCGTCGGGACGCTCGCTGCCGTGCTGGCGCAGGGCCGCAGCCTGAGGCGGGCGGTCGAGGAGGGCCAGCGCGCGGGTGCGGCGGTGGTGGCCCGGCTAGGAGCTCGCGGAGACCGGTGAGCAGCCGGACGAACCGGTGCTGGTCGGCAACGGGTCCCGCCCAAGAGCAATGGATGCGCAGGAACGGCGGAAGTAGGTCATCCGGACCGCGTCTGCTCTAGTAGGGTTCGCTCCATGCCGCAGATGAGGATCCGTGATGCGGCGGCGTACCTGGGTGTCAGTGACGACACCGTGCGCCGCTGGATCGACAACGGCACGCTGCCCGCCACGGTCGACCAGGCCGGCCGCAAGGTCGTCGACGGCTACGAGGTCGCGAAGGTCGCGCGCCAGCACGCGTCGCCGCCGCCGTTGCCGGGAGGACTGGCGAGCTCTGCGCGGAACCGCTTCGTCGGTCTGGTGACGGACGTCCGGACCGACTCGGTGATGGCGCAGGTCGAGCTCCAGTGCGGGCCGTTCCGGGTGGTGTCGCTCATGTCCAGCGAGGCCGTCCGCGACCTGGGGCTGGAGCTCGGGTCGGTGGCGATCGCCGCCATCAAGTCCACGAACGTGATCATCGAGACTGCTCAGGGAGAATCATGAAGCGGTGGTGCACGACCCTGGCTGCCCTGCTGCTGGTCACCGCGACCGCTGCCTGCAGCGACGACGACCCCGACGCCGCAGAGCCCGGCGGCGATGGGGGGACCACGCTCACGGTGTTCGCCGCCGCGTCGCTGACCTCCAGCTTCGAGCAGCTCGGCGAGAGCTTCGAGAAGTCCCACGAGGGCGTCCAGGTCGACTTCAACTTCGCGGGCTCCTCCGACCTCGTCGCGCAGGTCCAGAGCGGCGCCCCGGCAGACGTGTTCGCCTCGGCCGACGAGGCCAACATGGAGAAGCTCACGGCCGACGACCTGCAGGGCTCGGACCCGGAGCTGTTCGCCACCAACACCCTCGAGATCGCCACGCCCCCGGACAACCCCGCCGACGTGCAGTCCCTCGAGGACCTGGCCGACCCCGACATCAACCTCGTCATCTGTGCCCCGGAGGTGCCGTGCGGCGCCGCCTCCCAGTCCGTCGCCGAGGCCGCCGGGGTCACCCTCGAACCGGACAGCGAGGAGCAGTCGGTGACCGACGTGCTGGGCAAGGTCACCTCCGGTGAGGCCGACGCGGGCCTCGTCTACGTCACCGACGTGATCACCGCCGGTGACGCCGTGCAGGGCATCGAGTTCCCGGAGTCGGCGTCGGTGGTGAACAGCTACCCGATCGCCACGGTGGCAGGCAGCGAGAACGCCGACCTGGCCCAGGAGTTCGTCGACCTCGTGCTCAGCGACGAGGGCCAGCGGGTCCTCGCCGACGCCGGCTTCGGCCAGCCCTGAGGGGCTGAGCCTGACATGGCGCGGGTCCATCGCGACGTCGGGGTGCCGTCGTGGATCTTCGTGCCGGCGGCGGCGGGAGCAGCCTTCGTGCTGCTCCCGCTGGCCGCCATGGTCACCCGGGTCGAGTGGGGCAGCTTCGTCGAGCTGATCACCTCCGAGTCGTCCCGGGAGGCGCTGCTCCTCAGCCTGAAGACCTCCACCATCAGCACCCTCGCCTGCATCGTCATCGGCGTTCCGATGGCCGTCGTCCTGGCCCGCACCGAGTTCCCCGGGCAGGGGTTCCTGCGCTCGCTCGTGCTGCTCCCACTGGTGCTGCCACCGGTGGTCGGGGGCATCGCCCTGCTGTACACGTTCGGGCGCCGTGGTCTGCTCGGGGAGACCATCGACGTGCTCGGCTTCCAGATCGCCTTCTCCACCACCGCGGTGGTGATGGCCCAGACGTTCGTCGCGCTGCCGTTCCTCGTCGTCAGTCTCGAAGGGGCGCTGCGCACGGCCGGGCGACGGTACGAAGTGGTGGCCGCCTCGCTGGGTGCGCGACCGACCACCGTGCTCCGGCGCGTCACCATCCCGCTCGTGCTGCCCGGCCTCGTGTCCGGAGCCGTGCTCTCCTTCGCCCGGTCGCTCGGCGAGTTCGGGGCCACCATCACCTTCGCCGGGAGCCTCCAGGGAGTGACCAGGACCCTGCCGCTCGAGATCTACCTGCGCCGGGAGACCGACGCCGACGCCGCGGTCGCGCTCTCGCTGGTGCTGGTCGTGGTCGCCATCGTGGTCATCGGGTTCGCCCGGCAAGGACGAACGGCCCTGTGACGTTCACGTTCTCCGCGCACGTGCCCGACCGGGACGTCGACGTCGCCTTCACCGTCGCCCCCGGCGAGACCGTCGCGCTGCTGGGCCCCAACGGCGCCGGCAAGTCCACCGTGCTCGCCGTCGCTGCCGGGCTGATCCGCCCCGACAGGGGCGAGATCACGCTCGACGGTCGGCCCCTCACCACCACAGGGGGCAGCGGCCGGCACGCCTGGGTCGCGCCGCACGACCGCGAGATCGCCCTCCTCGCCCAGGACCCGCTCCTGTTCCCGCACCTCTCGGTGCTCGACAACGTCGAGTTCGCCCCACGCGCCCGGGGCGTCGCACGCTCGCAGGCGCACGCGACCGCACGACACTGGCTCGACCAGGTCGGGGTCGCGGAGCTGGCCGACCGCAAGCCCTCCCAGGTGTCAGGAGGACAGGCCCAGCGCGTCGCCGTCGCCCGCGCGCTGGCAGCAGACCCCAGGCTGCTGCTCCTCGACGAGCCGATGGCCGCCCTCGACGTCGCGGTCACCCCGGCACTGCGCCAGACACTTCGCAGCGTGCTCGCCGAGCGAAGCGTCATCCTCGTCACCCATGACGCCCTCGACGCCCTGCTCCTCGCCGACACCGTCATCGTGCTCGACCGCGGCAGGATCGTCGAGCAGGGCCCGGCGGCCGAGGTCCTGACCCGACCCCGCAGCGCCTTCGCCGCCCGGATCGCCGGGCTCAACATCCTGCACGGGACCTGGCACGGCGATCGCGTCCAGACCCCTGACGGCGCCACCATCCAGGGCATGGTCGACGGACCCAGCCCTGGCGACGGCGACACCGCGGTCGCAGTGTTCTCGCCCTCGGCGGTCTCGGTGTTCCGGGAGCCACCGGGCGGCAGCCCGCGCAACGTGCTCGCCGCGCGCGTCACCGAGATCGAGCCCCACGGTGACCGCATCCGCGTCCGCGCAGCAGGGCTCAGCGCCGACGTCACCGCCCAGGCCGTCGCCGAGCTGGACCTGGTCCCAGGGGCCGACGTCACCTTCAGCGTGAAGGCCACCGAGGTCGCCGTCTACCGCAGCTGACCGGGCGGTCCTCAGCCCCGGGTCGAACGACGGGCGACCAGCTCGGGGGTGAAGACGAGCTGCTGGTGCAGGTGGTCGGGGTTGTCCGCCTCGTCGAGCACCAGCTCGGCCGCCCGGCGTCCGAGCTCCTGGCGCGGCTGGCGCACCGAGGTGAGGGGCACGGCAGCGGCAGCGGCGTACTCGATGTCGTCGTAGCCGACGATGGCCAGGTCTCCGGGCACCGAGAGACCGGCGGTGCTGAGCTGCTGGAGCAGGCCGAGTGCCAGCAGGTCGTTGGCGCAGAACGCCGCCGTCGGGCGTCGGCTGCTCGCGATCCCCATCACCCGCTCGCCCGCCGAGCGTCCCTCGGCGACCGTGAGGGCCTCGGTGCCGACCACGACCAGCTGGTCGTCGGGCAGGCCGGCGGCGACCCAGGCCTCGCGGGCGCCCGCGAGGCGGTCGCGCACCTGTCCGATCGTCTCGGGGCCGCCGATGAACGCGACCCGGGTGTGCCCGGCCTCCACGAGGTGCTCGACGGCGAGACGCCCGCCGAGGACGTCGTCGACCGCGACGGAGCAGAAGTGGTCGTCGTCGCGCGTGCGGTCCACGATCACCAGCGGCGTGCCGTTGCGGCGCACGTCGTCCAGCGCGGCGGCGTTCGGGTCGACGGGCGTGACGAGGATCCCCTGCACCCGCTGCTCGACGAGGTGCGCCAGGTAGTCGCCCTCGCGGGAGGCCCGGTTGCCGGAGTGGCACAGGAAGAGCGAGAGGCCGGCCGACTCGGCCGCGAGCTCCGCGCCCTGCGCGACGTCGGTGAAGAAGGGGTTGCGGGCGTCGAGCAGGACGTAGGCCAGCGTGCGGCTCCGCCCGGCGCGCAGCTGGCGGGCGGACTCGTTGCGGACGAACCCGAGGTCGCGCATGGCCTGCTCGACCTTCGCCCGGGTGGCGGGGGAGACGCGGTCGGGACGGTTGAGGACGTTGCTCACGGTGCCGAGCGAGACGTGGGCGAGGGCGGCGACGTCCTTGACCGAGGAGGCCTTCGCCACGGCAGCCCCTCTCGCACCAGCCGTCGTCGCGAGGGTCGCGCCGTGGCGTTGAAACGTTCGTCGACCGGAGCGTACGCCATCGCGGCCCCTCGCGTGGCGAGCCGACACCGGCCCACAAATGGCCCGCGGTGACGGTTGACAGGTGTGACGACCCTCACCTACCGTTCCGTTGAAACCTTTCAAACCGAGGAGCCACATGCCTGCCAGCAACGCCGCCGCACCGGTGCTCGAGCTGCGCGACGTCTCCAAGTCGTTCGGGCCCGTGGTCGCCCTGCGCTCCGGCAGCCTGCGCGTCGAGGCGGGCTCGATCCACGCCCTGGTGGGGGAGAACGGCGCCGGCAAGTCGACGCTGGTCAAGGTCGTCGCCGGCGTGCACCGCCGCGACTCGGGCACCTTCGAGCTCGGCGGTGAGGCCGTCGACTTCTCCTCCACGGCCGAGTCCAAGAAGTCGGGCGTCGCGGTGATCTACCAGGAGCCGACGCTCTTCCCGGACCTCTCGGTCACCGAGAACATCTTCATGGGCCGCCAGATCCTCGCCTCGGGCCGACGCATCGACCGCGCGGCGATGTACGCCGAGGCGGAGCGGCTCTTCGACCGGCTCGGGGTGCGGATCGACCCCCGCCGTCCGGCCGAGGGCCTGTCGATCGCCGACCAGCAGATCATCGAGATCGCCAAGGCCATCTCGCTCGACGCCCGGCTGCTCGTCATGGACGAGCCGACCGCCGCGCTGAGCGGCGTCGAGGTCGACCGGCTGTTCGCCGTGGCCCGCAGCCTGCGTGACGAGGGCCGCGCGCTGGTCTTCATCTCCCACCGCTTCGACGAGGTCTTCGACCTCGCCGACACCGTCACCGTCATGCGCGACGGCTCCTACATCGACACCAAGACGATCGCCGAGACCACGCCGTCCGAGCTGGTCTCGCTGATGGTCGGCCGTGACGTCGACGACCTGTTCCCCAAGGTGGCCGCCGAGATCGGCGAGCCGGTCCTGCAGGTGCGCGGCCTCAGCCGCGCCGGCGTCTTCCACGACATCGACCTCGAGGTCCGCGCCGGCGAGATCGTCGGCCTGGCCGGCCTGGTCGGCGCCGGGCGCAGCGAGGTCGCACGTGCGGTCTTCGGCGTCGACTCCTACGACTCCGGGTCGGTCTCGGTGTCCGGCAGACCGGTCAAGGCCAAGGCCCCTCGCTCCGCGATCCGCGCCGGCATGGCGTTCATCCCCGAGGACCGCCGCAAGCAGGGCCTCGTCATCGACTCCTCGGTCACCCGCAACGTCGCCGGCGTCATCCGCCGCAACATCGCGAAGGCCGGGCTGCTGACCTCCTCCATGGAGAACCGGGCCGCCGGCCCCTGGGCCGGACGCCTGGAGGTGAAGACCAGCGCGCTCGACATGACTGCGGCCACGATGAGCGGCGGCAACCAGCAGAAGGTCGTCATCGCCAAGTGGCTGGCCACCGATCCCAAGCTGCTGATCATCGACGAGCCCACCCGGGGCATCGACGTCGGCACCAAGGCCGAGGTGCACCGGTTGCTCTCCGAGCTCGCCGGGCAGGGCCTCGCGATCCTGATGATCTCCTCCGAGCTCCCCGAGGTCCTCGGCATGGCCGACCGCGTCGTCGTCCTGTGCGAGGGCCGGATCACCGCCGAGCTCGACCGCGCCGACGCCACCCCCGAGGCCGTCATGCACGCCGCCACCCACCACCTGGAGACCGCACGATGAGCCACACCGACGTCGAGCGCCCGGACTCGGGCCACGACGGTTCCGACACCACCGAGGTGTCCGCGAGCGAGGCGCTGCTCGTCGAGCCGAGCCGGCTCTCCCCGACGCGCCGCGCGCTGACGACCGTGCTCCGCTCGCGTGAGCTGTCGATCTTCCTCGTGCTGGTGGCGGTCGTCGTGCTCGCCACCACGAAGAACAACGGCTTCCTGTTCAGCAGCGACGGCTGGCGCAACTTCCTGCTCAACCCGTCGATCCTCGTGCTGCTCGCCGTCGGCCAGGCCGTCGTGATCATCACCCGCAACGTCGACCTCTCCGTCGGCTCGGTGATGGCGCTGACCGCCTACCTCACCGGGCGGCTGTTCATCGAGCAGCCCAACATCCCGATCGTCGCGGTGCTGGCGGCGTGCCTGCTCCTCGGCGCGGTCCTGGGCCTCGTCAACGGCGTGCTGGTGGCGTACGGCGGTGTGCCTGCGCTGGTCATCACGCTCGGCACGCTCTACATCTACCGCGGCATCATGCTCACCTGGGCCGGCAGCGACCGGATCAACGCCGGCGACCTGCCCCGCGAGTTCCTCCAGCTCGGCACCCGCTCGGTGCTCGGCGTGCCGCTCCTCACGATCCTCGCGCTCGTCGTCCTGGCGATCGTCGGCTACTACCTCTACACCGCCCGCGGTGGTCGCGAGCTCTACGCGATCGGCTCCGACCCCGACGCCGCGGTCCTCTACGGCCTGCCCGTACGCCGCCGCCTGCTCGCGGCGTTCGTGCTGAGCGGCGCGCTGGCGGGTCTCGCCGGCGCCCTCTACACCGCCCGCTACGGCACCGTGAGCTCGAGCGTCGGCCTGGGCATCGAGCTGCAGGCCGTCGCCGCGGCCGTCATCGGCGGCGTCGCGATCTTCGGCGGCAGCGGCACCGTGTGGGGCGCGGCGATCGGCGCCTTCCTGCTCGTGACCATCAACCGGGCCCTGCCCAGCCTCGGCATCGAGGACTTCTGGCAGCGCGCCGTCGTCGGCGCCCTGATCCTCGGCGCGATCGTGCTCGACCGCGTCCTCGCCGTCAGACAGGCCCGCAAGCTCGCCGAATCGAGGGACCACTCATGACGACCACCCAGTCCCCGGCCGCGCCGACCCGCACGTACGCCGACTACTCGGCGCCGCTATGGCGACGCTGGCTCCTGACCCGCGAGATGGCCGTCATCGCGCTGACCGTCGCGGTCTTCGTCTACGCGACGATCAACGTGGACAACTTCGACGGCCCGCTGACCGTGAAGTTCCTCCTCCAGGACATCGCACCCATCCTGCTGATCGCCCTGCCGATGACGCTGATCATCATCACCGGCGAGATCGACCTGTCGGTCGCCAGCATCATGGGCCTGAGCAGCGTGCTGCTCGGCGTCTTCCACGACGGCGGCATGTCGATCCCGGTCGCCGCCGTCCTCGCCCTGCTGGCCGGGCTGGCGTGCGGCGCCCTCAACGGCTTCCTCATCGCGTACGTCGGGCTGCCGTCGCTCGCCGTCACCATCGGCACGCTCGCGCTCTTCCGCGGCATCGCCGTCGGCCTGCTCGGCACCACGGCCATCACCGACTTCACGGACAAGTGGTCCGACCTCGCGACCAACACCATCGGCGAGTCACGGATCCCGCTGGTGATGATCCCCTTCGTGGTGCTGACCATCGCCTTCGTCGTGCTGCTGCACTTCTCCACCTTCGGGCGGGGCATCTACGAGATCGGGCTCAACGACGAGGCGGCCCACTTCACCGGCGTCGACGTCGCCCGGACCAAGTTCATCCTCTTCGTCCTCTCGGGCGTGGTGTCCGCCTTTGCGGGCATCTACTTCACCCTGCGCTACGGCTCGGCCCGCGGCGACAACGCCACCGGCTACGAGCTCCAGGTGATCGCCGCTGTCCTCCTCGGCGGCGTCTCGATCTTCGGCGGTCGCGGCCGGCTGCACGGCGTGCTCGCCGGCGTCGTGCTGATCGGCGTCATCTCCAGCGCCCTGCGCCTGGAGAGCGTGACGGTCAACGTCACCAACATCATCGTCGGCCTGCTGCTCGTGGCCTCGGTGATCCTCCCCAACGTCCTTGCGTGGACCTCGTCGAGGTTGCCCCGCAAGGCAGCGACTCCTCCGGAGTCGAGCCCCACCCCGAACGCCGCATCCGCCGGCGTCTAGGAACCCGAAAGGCAGACCCACCATGAAGTTCCACACCCGGCGGCCGATCGCTCTGGCTGCGATCATCCTCACCGCCTCCGCGGCGCTCACCGCGTGCGGCGACGACAGCGGCGACAGCGGCTCCGACAGCAGCAGCGACGGCGGCGAGCTCAGCATGACGATGCTGCCGAAGAACCTCGGCAACCCCTACTTCGACACCAGCACCGCCGGTGCCGAGGCAGCGGCCGAGGACCTCGGTGTCGAGATCGAGGAGGTCGGTCCCGAGACCGCCAGCCCCGACGCCCAGGTGTCCTACATCAACACCGTCGCCCAGCAGGGCAAGGACGCCCTGATCCTGTCGGCCAACGACCCCGAGGCCCTCTGCGACGCGATCGACGAGGCCCGCAGCGCCGACGTCAAGGTGATCACCTTCGACGCCGACACCAACCCCGACTGCCGCGACCTGTTCATCAACCAGGCCACCGCCGAGGGCATCGCCGCCAAGCAGCTCGAGCTGATCTCCGACCAGATCGGTGGCAAGGGCGAGATCGCCATCCTGTCCGCTGCCGCCAACGCGACCAACCAGAACGCCTGGATCGACATGATGGAGAAGGAGCTCGCCGACAACCCCGACTACGCCGACATCGAGCTCGTCGACACGGTCTACGGCGACGACGACGACCAGAAGTCGTTCGACCAGACCGAGGCGCTGCTGCAGAACCACCCCGACCTCAAGGGCATCATCTCGCCCACCACGGTCGGCATCGCGGCCGCGGCCCGCTACCTGTCGGACTCCTCCTCCAAGGGCAAGGTCGCGCTGACCGGTTTGGGCACCCCCAACCAGATGCGTGAGTACGTCGAGAACGGCACCGTCGAGTCCTTCGCGCTGTGGAACCCGAGCGACCTCGGCGCCCTCGCCACCTACGCCGCGGCCGCCCTGGCCAACGGCGACATCTCGGGCGAGGAGGGCGACTCCTTCGAGGCGGGCGACCTCGGCGAGTTCGAGGTCGGCGCCGACGGCGTCGTCCTGCTCGGTGAGCCGTTCACCTTCAACGCCGACAACATCGGCGACTTCGACTTCTGACCCCATCAAGGTCGAACCACCACGTCCCGGGGCCRKCGGACTCGAGCCGCCGCCGGCCCCGGGACTCCCCACCCACCACTCGTTGGTCGACGAAGCGCGCCAGCGCTGTCACGTGACCTCCCCGCCGGAAAGGAGCGTGTGATGCACCGTGTCTGCTTCACCCTGCAGGTCCGCACGGACCGCATGGACGAGTACGCCGAGCGCCACGCCGCCGTGTGGCCCGAGATGCTCCGCGCCCTCCGCGACACCGGCTGGACCAACTACTCCCTCTTCCTGCGCGAGGACGGCCTGCTCGTCGGCTACCTCGAGACGCCTGACCTCGCCGCCGCGCAGGAGGGCATGGCCCGCACCGACGTGAACGCCCGCTGGCAGGCGGAGATGGCCGAGTTCTTCGTCGACCTCGACCTCCCGCCCGACCAGGGCTTCTGGCAGCTGGCCGAGGTCTTCCACCTCGAGGACCAGCTCGCCGCCCACACCTCCACCAGCACGGCCACCGACTCACCCACTCCCACAGCTCAGGACCCGTCATGACCACCTCTTCTGGCCCTTCTGGCTTCTCCACCATCAGCGACCGGCTCGGCGAACTCGCGATCGAGGTGCCGTCCTGGGCCTACGGCAACTCCGGCACCCGCTTCAAGGTGTTCGGCACCCCCGGCACCCCGCGCACCGTCGAGGAGAAGATCGCCGACGCCGCGGCGGTGCACCGCTTCACCGGCCTCGCGCCCACCGTGGCGCTCCACATCCCGTGGGACGAGGTCGACGACTACGCCGCGCTGTCGTCGTACGCCAAGGAGCAGGGCGTCGCGCTCGGCACGATCAACTCCAACACCTTCCAGGACGACGACTACAAGCTCGGCGCGCTGACCCACACCGACCCGCGGGTGCGGCAGAAGGCGATCGACCACCACTTCGCCTGCATCGAGGTGATGCACCAGACCGGCTCGCAGGACCTGAAGATCTGGCTCGCCGAGGGCACCAACTACCCGGGCCAGGGCGACATGCGCGCCCGCCAGGACCGGCTCGCCGAGGGCCTGAGCACCATCTACGACCGGCTCGCCGAGGACCAGCGGCTCGTGCTGGAGTACAAGTTCTTCGAGCCGGCGTTCTACCACACCGACGTCCCGGACTGGGGCACGTCGTACGCCCACGTGGCCGCCCTCGGCGACCGCGCCAAGGTGTGCCTCGACACCGGCCACCACGCGCCCGGCACCAACATCGAGTTCATCGTGGCCCAGCTGCTGCGCCTCGGGAAGCTCGGCTCGTTCGACTTCAACAGCCGCTTCTACGCCGACGACGACCTCATCGTCGGTGCGGCCGATCCCTTCCAGCTGTTCCGGATCATGGTCGAGGTCATCCGCGGTGGCGGCTTCGGCGCCGAGAGCGACGTCGCGCTGATGCTCGACCAGTGCCACAACATCGAGGACAAGATCCCCGGCCAGATCCGCTCCGTGCTCAACGTCCAGGAGATGACCGCCCGCGCGCTGCTCCTCGACACCGAGGCCCTCGACGAGGCGCGCTCCGCCGGCGACGTGCTGCGTGCCAACGAGATCTTCATGGACGCCTTCTACACCGACGTACGCCGTGACCTGGCCGCGTGGCGCGAGGAGCGCGGCCTGCCGGCCGACCCGATGCGCGCCTACCTCCAGTCGGGCTACCAGCAGCAGATCGAGACCGACCGCGTCGGTGGCTCGCAAGCCGGCTGGAACTGACCCCCCACAACCCCGTAAGGAAACCAGCACCGTGAGTGACCTCAACCCCGCCGTCGACGCGCTGGTCCAGCGCTCGAACCGCCTGGGCCAGGACCCCAAGAACACCAACTACGCCGGCGGCAACACCTCCGCCAAGGGCACCGAGACCGACCCGGTCACCGGCGAGGACGTCGAGCTGCTGTGGGTGAAGGGCTCCGGCGGTGACCTCGGCACGCTCACGCCCGGCGGCCTGGCCGTGCTGCGGCTGGACCGGATGCGCGCGCTCGTCGACGTCTACCCCGGCGTGGACCGCGAGGACGAGATGGTCGCGGCCTTCGACTACTGCCTGCACGGCAAGGGCGGTGCCGCCCCGTCGATCGACACCGCGATGCACGGCCTCGTCGACGCGGCGCATGTCGACCACCTGCACCCCGACTCCGGCATCGCGATCGCGACCTCGGCCGACGGCGAGGAGCTGACCCGGACCATCTTCGGCGACCAGGTCGTGTGGGTGCCGTGGCGCCGCCCCGGCTTCCAGCTCGGCCTCGACATCGCCGAGATCAAGGAGAAGAACCCGCAGGCCCGCGGCTGCATCCTCGGCGGCCACGGCATCACCGCGTGGGGCGACACCAGCGAGGAGGCCGAGGCCAACAGCCTCTGGATCATCGACACCGCCGCCACCTACATCGCCGAGCACACGAGGGCCGAGCCGTTCGGTCCCGCGCTCGAGGGGTACGCCGCCCTGCCGGAGGCCGAGCGCCGCGCCAAGGCCGCCGCCCTCGCACCGACGATCCGCGGCATCGCGTCGACGGACCGCCCGATGGTCGGCCACTTCACCGACGCCGACGTCGTCCTCGAGTTCCTCGGGCACGCCGAGCACCCGCGCCTCGGCGAGCTCGGCACGTCGTGCCCCGACCACTTCCTCCGCACCAAGGTCAAGCCGCTGGTCCTCGACCTGCCCGCCTCCGCCTCGGTCGAGGCGAGCATCGCCCGCCTCCAGGAGCTCGCCGTCTCCTACCGCGAGGACTACCAGGGCTACTACGACCGCAACGCCACGCCCGACAGCCCCGCGATCCGCGGCAAGGACCCGCTGGTCGTGCTGGTGCCCGGCGTCGGCATGTTCAGCTTCGGCAAGGACAAGCAGACCGCCCGCGTTGCCGGCGAGTTCTACGTCAACGCGATCAACGTGATGCGTGGCGCCGAGGGCCTG
This sequence comes from Nocardioides sp. P5_E3, assembly GCF_054049275.1. NCBI lineage: Bacteria > Bacillati > Actinomycetota > Actinomycetes > Propionibacteriales > Nocardioidaceae > Nocardioides > Nocardioides sp. P5_E3. Next base: position 2,509 of record NZ_JBFUMR010000030.1, on the reverse strand, counting down.
TCGTCGTACGCCCCCATCGACGAGTCGGAGAAGTTCCGCATCGAGTACTGGGCGCTGGAGGAGGCCAAGCTCCAGCGGATGCCGAAGCCCAAGCCGCTCGCGACCCGCGTCGCGCTCGTCACCGGCGCCGCGTCGGGCATCGGCCTCGCGACCGCGAAGAAGCTCGCGTCCGAGGGCGCCTGCGTCGTCATCGCCGACCTGTCGCTGGAGAAGGCGCAGGCCGCGGCCGCCGAGATCGGTTCGGCCGACGTCGCCGTCGGCGTGCAGGTCGACGTCTCCGACGGAGCCGCCGTCGAGGCGGCCCTGCAGGCCACCGTGCTGGCCTTCGGTGGTGTCGACCTCGTCGTCAACAACGCCGGTCTCTCGCTGTCGCGCTCGCTGCTCGAGACCACCGAGCAGGACTGGGACCTCCAGCACGACGTGATGGCCAAGGGCTCGTTCCTCGTCGCGAAGGCCGCGGCCAAGGCGATGATCGAGCAGGGGATGGGCGGCGACATCGTCTACATCTCGTCGAAGAACTCGATCTTCGCCGGCCCCAACAACGTCGCCTACGGCGCCGCAAAGGCCGACCAGGCCCACCAGGTGCGGCTGCTGGCCGCCGAGCTCGGCGAGCACGGCATCAAGGTCAACGGCGTCAACCCGGACGGCGTCGTGCAGGGCTCGGGGATCTTCGCCTCGGGCTGGGGCGCCAACCGCGCCGCCGTCTACGGCGTGGAGGAGCAGGACCTCGGCAAGTTCTACGCGCAGCGCACGATCCTCAAGCGCGAGGTGTTGCCGGACAACATCRCCAATGCGGTCTTCGTCCTCTGCACCGACCAGCTGAGCCACACGACCGGGCTGCACATCCCCGTCGACGCGGGCGTGGCGGCGGCCTTCCTGCGATGACGACCCTGCGCCTCGCGGCCGTCGACCTCGGGGCGACGAGCGGCCGTGTGATGGCCGCCCGCGTCGGTCCGGGGCACCTCTCCCTGAAGGAGGTGCACCGCTTCCCCAACGGCGGCGTCCCGGTCGGCGGCTCGCTCTTCTGGGACGTGCTCGGCATCCACCGCGAGGTGCTCGCCGGTGTCGCCGAGGTGGCGCGCACCGGGGAGCTGCACGGGATCGGCATCGACTCCTGGGCCGTGGACTACGGCCTGCTGGATCGTGACGGCGAGCTGCTCGGCAACCCCTACAGCCACCGCGACCCGCGCACCCGCGACGTGCCCGAGCTGGTGGCCAGGACGGTCAGCGTGCAGGAGCAGTACGCCGTCAACGGCCTGCAGCAGCTGCCGTTCACGACCGTGTTCCAGCTCGCCGCCGCCCGGGGCACCGCGGCGCTGGAGTCGGCCCACACGATGCTGCTGCTGCCCGACCTCCTCGGCTACTGGCTGACCGGCGAGGTCGGCGCGGAGCGCACCAACGCCTCGACGACCGGGCTGCTCGACGTCCGCACGGGCGTCTGGTCCAGCGAGCTGGCCGGCCGCCTCCAGCTGCCCTGGTCGATCCTGCCGCCGTTGCGTGACGCAGGCTCCGTGGTCGGCCCCCTCCGCGCCGAGGTCGCGGCCGACCTCGGCCTCGCGCCGGACGTGCCGGTGGTGGCGGTCGGGTCGCACGACACGGCCTCCGCAGTCGTCGCCGTACCCGCGGAGGCGGGCACCTCCTTCGGCTACATCTCCTCGGGCACGTGGTCGCTCGTCGGCCTCGAGCTCGACGAGCCGGTGCTCACCGAGGAGGCCCGCGAGGCCGACTTCACCAACGAGGGCGGCGTCGACGGCACCGTCCGCTTCCTCAAGAACGTGATGGGCCTCTGGGTGCTCTCCGAGTGCCTCAAGGCGTGGCGCGACCGCGGCACCCCCGCCACCGACCTCGCCTCCCTCCTCGCCGACGCCAGCGCCGCGGCTCCGCTGCGCACCGTCGTCGACATCAACCACCCGTCCCTGCTGGGCCCGGGCAGCGCCACCGACCCGATGCCCGAGCGCGTCGTCCGGCTGGCACGGGACGCCGGCGAGCCGCTCCCGCAGAGCCCCGGCGAGATCACCCGCTGCATCCTCGACAGCCTGGCGCTCGCCTACCGGCGCCACCTCCGCACCGCCGCCCGGCTGGCCGGGCGCGACCTGGAGGTCGTGCACGTCGTCGGCGGCGGCTCCCACAACCACCTGCTCTGCCAGCTGACCGCGGACGCCCTCGGCGCACCGGTGCTGGCGGGCCCGGGCGAGGCGGCCGCACTCGGCAACGCCCTCGTCCAGGCGCGCGCCCTCGGCGCCGACCTGCCCGACCTCGCCGCCATGCGTGCCCTCGTCCGCGAGACGCACGACGTACGACGTCACGACCCCCGTCCCGGCCTCGACTGGGACGCCGCCGACCGCCGCGTCGGACCCGCCACCGCCTGACCCCACCGCCTGACCCCCCACAGGAGATCTCGATGGACCAGCACGGCCCGACCCACCTCACCCGCCGCACCCTCCTCGGTGCGTCCGCCGCCGCTGCGGGCTTCGTGGCCGCCGCCTCGGCCTCGCCCGCGGCCGCCGCC
>NZ_JBFUMR010000029.1:0-64895 GCF_054049275.1 Nocardioides sp. P5_E3 | reverse complement strand
GAGTCTCGCCGGCGGATCACACGGGGGCATCACCCCACCACGCTCGCGGTACCAATCCATCCCCGCGAACCGCGACGCGCCAACCCTCTGCGCCGCCTCCGCGACCGTCAGCCCCCCGCGTACAAGACACCAGAACTCACGACGAACCTGCTGCGGAAACACCCGCCGAGCCGCCATCACAAAACACCCCTTCATCACAAGGTGTTGCATCCAGACCTTGAACCCAAGGGCGCGGAATGTGGCTGGGCCACCGCCCGTCGGGACGGCACACGAAGACCCGGGGGACCTCAGTCGAGGAGCTCCTCGGGCGCGGCGGCCATGGTGGGGAGGTCGAGGGGCGCGCGGTCGGCCGGCTTGACGGCCTCGAGGGGCGTCGACGGCGTCAGCGGCGTGACCGGCAGGACGACGTAGCCGCCGCTGGGCACGCCGGAGGCGAGGTCCACGTCGACGTCGGCGAGCTCGGCCGGGGCGACGCCCAGGAGCACGGCGACGGCGAGGGCGTTCTCCGGGCGATCGGTGGGGTCCTTCTCGAGCAGGCTCGCCACGACGTCGCGCAGGTCCTCGGGCACCTCGTCGCCCAGCGGCGGCGGGGGCTCGTTGACGTGGCACATCGCGGTCGCGATCGGGGTGCCGCGGTCGAAGGGCCGCTTGCCGGTGAGCATCTCGTGGGCGACCACGCCGAGGGCGTAGAGGTCACTGGCACCGGTGGCCTGCTGCCCGATCGCCTGCTCGGGGCTGATGTAGTTGGGCGTCCCGAGCATCTCGCCGACGCGGGTGTGGCCGATGGTGTCGATCGCGCGGGCGATGCCGAAGTCGGTCAGCTTCACCAGGCCGTCCTCGCGCACGAGGATGTTGGCGGGCTTCACGTCGCGGTGGACGACACCGGCCTCGTGGGCGGTGCCGAGCGCGAGCGCGGCCTGGCCGAGGATCGACCGCACGGGGTCGGGCTGCATCGCACCTTGCTCGCGGATGATCGCCGACAGGGGCAGCCCCTGGACGAGCTCCATCACCAGGTAGGTGAGGTGGTCGTCCTCGCCGTAGTCGAAGACGGTGGTGATGTTGGGGTGCAGGAGGGCAGCGGAGTGGAGGGCCTCGTCGCGGAACCGCTCCGCGAAGATCTCCTCGTTGTCGGGGTCGGCGCGCATGACCTTCACCGCGACGTCGCGCTTGAGCACGTCGTCCAGCCCGCGCCACACGTCGGCCATGCCGCCGGAGGCGATGCGCGCCTGCAGGACGTAGCGGTCCCCGAGACGGAGTCCTTCCACGAGCCTCTGCATCGGGCGGTGCCCCACTTCTCTCGAAAGCGGTGCGCAGCAGCGCACCAGCGGCCGAGATTACTCCGACTTCCGGCTGATCCGGCCTTTTCCGCAGCCAGGCCCACCCGGGTGGGTGACTCCCTTGACAACGTACAACCAGTTGGTTGTATATTAGTCCCATGAGCCAGACGGAAGAGGACCGGGCGGACGCCTGGTTCCACGCGCTCTCCGACCGGACGCGCCGCGACATCCTGCGGCGCGTGCTGTCCGGCGAGCACTCCGTCTCGGCGCTGGCGCGCAGCTACGACATGAGCTTCGCCGCCGTCCAGAAGCACGTCGCGGTGCTCGAGCGCGCGGGCCTGCTGACCAAGCGTCGGCAGGGTCGCGAGGCCCTGGCCAGCGGCGACGTGGAGGCCGTGCGGTCGGTGGGGGCGATGCTCACCGACCTCGAAGCCCTCTGGCGCGGCCGCATCTCGCGGATGGACGAGCTGTTCGCCGAGCACCAGGAGCAGGACCAGAAGCACGACCAGAAGCACGACGACCGACCCGACCCGACCGACCGATGAGAGAAGGACCGAACCCATGCCTGTCACCGACGTCCAGCACGACCTCGACGCCCTCACCCTGACCATCACCGCCGACTTCGCCGCGCCCGTCGAGCGCGTGTGGGAGGTGTACGCCGACCCGCGCCAGCTCGAGCGGGTGTGGGGTCCTCCGGGCTACCCCGCCACCTTCGTCGACCACGACCTGGTCCCGGGCGGGCGGATGAACTATTACATGACCAGCCCCGAGGGCGAGAAGTACTACGCCTACTGGGACATCGCCGCTGTCGACCGGCCGACGAGCTTCACCTTCAAGGACGGCTTCGCCGTGGACGACTCCTTCACCGCCAACCCCGAGATGCCGGAGTCGAGCCAGGTCTTCGCCTTCGCCGACGTCGACGGCACGACGCGGGCCACCTTCCTCGCGACCTACGCCGACGCCGAGTCCCTCCAGAAGGTGCTCGACATGGGCGCCGTCGAGGGGTCGACCCAGGCCATCAACCAGATCGACGACCTGCTCGCTTCCTGACCCGCCCCGATCGCGAGAGGATCCACCCATGCGCCCCATCGTCATCACCACGTTCGTCTCCCTCGACGGCGTCATGGAGGCCCCCGGAGGCGGCGACCACCCGCACGCCGGCTGGACCTTCAAGGAAGTCGAGTTCGACGAGGCGGCCTACGAGATCAAGGGCCGGGAGATGGGCGAGGCCACCGCGCTCATGTTCGGCCGGCAGTCCTACGACGAGTTCGCGCCCGTGTGGCCGTCGATGGAGGAGTTCGCGACCTACAACGCGATGCCCAAGTACGTCGTCTCCACCACGCTGTCCGGCGAGACCGTGCCGTGGGGCGAGGGCACCGTGCAGGTCCTGCGGTCCCTCGACGACGTGGCGGCCCTCAAGGAGACCGACGGCGGCGAGATCCACGTCCACGGCAGCGCCCGCCTGGCCCAGTCGCTCGCCGCCGCCGGCCTGGTCGACCGATACACGTTGCTCGTCTTCCCCCTGCTGCTCGGGAGCGGCAAGAAGCTCTTCGGCGAGGGCGACAAGACCAAGCTCGAGCTCGTCGAGCACGCGGCCTACGGCAACGGGATCATCCTGCAGCGCTACGACGTCGTGCACTGACCCATCCCCTCATCTCGCCGTGGACGACCTCCTCGACCAGCGGGGCGCGAGGGGCAAGAATCACCCGGTGGAACTCGCCCTGCTGCTCGTCTCCATGGCAGCCGTCGTGCTCGCCGCCACCGCCGTCAGCGAGCGGCTGCGCATCCCGGCGCCGCTCCTGCTGGTCGTCGTCGGCGCCGCGGCGGCGTACGTCCCCGGCGTCCCGACGATCCACCTCGAGTCGGAGGTCGTGCTGCTGGGGCTGCTGCCACCGCTGCTCTACGCGGCGGCGATCCAGACCTCGCTGGTCGATTTCAACGCCAACCGCGGCACGATCCTGCGGCTCTCGATCCTGCTCGTCCTCGTCACGACGTTCGCGGTGGCCGCGGTCGTCCACTGGCTGGTGCCGAGCCTGGGCTGGGCGGCCTCGATCGCCATCGGAGCCGTCGTCGCACCGCCGGACGCCGTGGCCGCGACGGCGGTGGCCCGGCGCATCGGGCTGCCGCGGCGCGTCGTGACGATCCTCGAGGGTGAGTCGCTGCTCAACGACGCAACCGCCCTCGTCACCCTCCGCACCGCGATCGCCGCGCTGTCCGGCGGCGTGGCCATCACCGCGGTGGCGGGCGACTTCGTCGTCGCCGCCGGTGGCGGCGTCCTGATCGGCGTCGGCTTCTTCCTCCTCGTCGCCAAGCTCCGGCATCGCATCCGCGACCCGCTGATGGACACCGCGATCTCGTTCCTGACGCCGTTCGCGGCGTTCGTGGTGGCGGAGGAGATCCACGCCTCCGGTGTCATCTCGGTCGTCGTCGCCGGCCTGCTGCTGGGCCACAAGGCGCCGATCATCCAGACCGCGCAGTCGCGCATCACCGAACGGATCACCTGGCGCACGGTCGCCTTCGTGCTGGAGAACACCGTCTTCCTCCTCATCGGCCTCCAGCTCGACTGGATCCTCCAGGACGTCCACGAGTCGAGCCTGCCCAACAGCCGCATCGCGCTCGTCTGCCTCGCGACCCTGCTGACCGTCGTCGTCGTACGCCTCGTCTACATGCAGGCCACCGGCTTCCTCCGGCGGCGCGACCCCATCCCGGCGTCGTGGAGCTTCCTCATCGGCTGGGCCGGGATGCGCGGCGTCGTCACGCTCGCCGCGGCGTTCGTGATCCCGGAGGACGCGCCCCACCGCGAGGTGCTGCTCCTCGTCGCGTTCACCGTCGTGGCCGGCACCCTGCTCGCACAGGGCCTGACGCTGCCGCTGATGACCCGGCTGCTCGACGTACCCGCGCCCGACCCGGCGGAGGACGCCCTCGCCCGCGCCGGCCTGCTCCAGCAGGCCGCGGACGCCGGCTTCAAGCGCCTCGACGAGCTGGAGTACGTCGACCACCACGGGGTGGCCGAGCAGGTGCGGGCCCGCGTCGACCAGCGCACCTTCGCCGCCTGGGAGCAGCTGGCGACCACCGACGGCGAGGAGACACCGTCGGAGCTCTACGCCCGGATCCGGGGCGAGATGATCGAGGCCGAGCGCGCCAAGGTGCTGCTCGTCCGCGGCAAGGGAAAGGTGCCGTCGGAGGTCGTGAGCCAGGTGCTCGGCATGCTCGACATCGAGGAGTCGATGCTCGACGCCGGCTCGGCGGCGCGCGCCGGCGTACGTTCCGGGAGCCTCTCCTTCGCCGGCGGCCGCACCTGCGACGACCTCGACGAGCACCCCGCGGTCGACACGGTCGACGAGCCGGCCTGCGCCACCTGCCTGGCCGACGGCACCCGCTGGGTGTCACTGCGGCAGTGCCTCACCTGCGGCAACGTGGGCTGCTGCGACTCCTCCATCGGCAAGCACGCCACCGCCCACTTCCACGACAGCCTGCATCCCGTGGTGGAGTCCGCCGAGCGGGACGAGTCCTGGCGGTGGTGCTACGTGCACAACCTCACCGGCTGACACGCGGCTGGCGGCGACCCTGTCCGCCACTAGGCTCGTGGCATGGGAGCGCCCGCGATCGTCATCGCCTCCACCCACCACACGACCGAGCTGGGCGAGGCCTTCGCCCGCTACGAACGCGAGTACGACGTCCGCATGGCGTCCGACGAGGCCACGGCCAAGGCGACCGCCAAGCACCTGCTCACGACCGGGCACCAGGTGGCGCTCTTCGTCGTCGACACCGACCAGGAGCAGGACACGCTCTACAAGCTCATCGGCGGCACCCGGCAGGCCGTCCCGACCGCGCGGCGGCTGATCGTCACGCACGTCAGCCGGTTCCGCGACGACAACCAGACCTTCCGCCATGCCGTCGCCGCCGGCAAGGTCGACGCGCTGCTGCTCATGCCGCAGGGACCGCGCGACGAGGAGTTCCACCTCGCCGTCGGCGAGCTGCTCAACGAGTGGAACGCGACCGTCGCCGCACCGGTGGTGGAGAACGTCCGCATCATCACGCCCGAGAAGGACGGCCTGACGCGCGACCTGCTCGACTACCTCGCCCGGGTCGGGATGCCGGCCGGCGTGCACCACCCCGACAGCGAGGTGGGCCGCGAGGTGATGGCGAACTGCCCGGAGGACGAGGGCCGATGGCCGGTCGTGTCCTCACTGTCCGGGTGGTGCGGCCACTGCCCCGACGTGCGGTCGCTGGCCAACCAGCTCTACGGCCGACCCGACTCCATCGACCTCGACGAGGTCGTCGACCTCGTGGTGGTCGGCGCGGGCCCGGCCGGGCTCGCCGCCAGCGTGTACGCCTCGAGCGAGGGCCTGTCCACCGTCTGCCTCGAGGCCGAGGCCATCGGCGGCCAGGCCGGCACCAGCTCGATGATCCGCAACTACCTCGGCTTCCCGCGCGGCATCTCCGGCATGCGCCTGGCGCAGCGCGCCCGCGGGCAGGCGCTGCGGTTCGGCACCCGCTTCTTCACCGGCTGGCCGGCGACCGGGATCTCGCGGTGCGCGGACGGGGACCACCACGTCGTGCACACCGACGGTGGCGACGTGCACGCCCGGACGGTGCTCGTCTCGACCGGGGTCGACTACCGCCGGCTGGGCGTCGAGTCGCTCGAGGAGCTGGTCGGCCGCGGGGTCTACTACGGAGCAGCGATGGCGGCCGCCCGCGAGCTCGCCGGCGACCACGTCGTCGTCGTGGGGGGCGGCAACTCAGCCGGTCAGGCGGCGATCCACGCCGCGCGCTTCGCCTCCGCGGTCACGCTCGTGGTGCGCCGGCCGGACCTCACGGCCACCATGTCGTCGTACCTCATCAACGAGATCGAGTGGAACCCGCGCATCACCGTGCGTCCCTGCACCCGCGTGGTCGACGGCGGCCCCGACGACGTCGGTCAGCTGGCCTGGCTCGACATGGAGGACGTCGACACGGGCGCGCAGGAGCGGGTCGAGGCGCGCGGGTTGTTCCTGCTCCTCGGCGCGGCACCCGAGTGCGGCTGGCTGCCGGATGCGGTCCTGCGCGACGAGCGCGGCTTCGTCCTCACCGGGCGCGACGTGCCGACCGAGCACTGGGCCGAGGGCGTGCCGCCGGAGGACCTGGCCACCACCGTCCCGGGCATCTTCGCCGGCGGCGACATCCGCGCCGGGTCGATGAAGCGGGTCGCGTCGGCGACCGGCGAGGGCGCCTCGGTGGTGTCCTCGGTCCACACCTGGCTCGGCCAGTAGCGCCGACCGGGTCGAGCCCGGGACCTACATCGACAGCAGCAGGAAGAGCACGGCCAGCGCCGGCAGGGTGCCCTGGGTGATCGCGGCGCGCGCCATCGACCGGTCGTGGGTCACGAGCACCAGCGCGGCGCCGAGCATCGAACCGGTGCCGGCCAGCGCCAGCGCCCGGCCGACGTCCTCCTGCTCGCCAAGCAGGGCGACGCCGACGATCGTGATGATCGCCAGGAAGAGGTTGTAGAAGCCCTGGTTGTAGGCCATCGGCGCCAGGACCGGGGCGTCGGCCTCGGAGACGCCGAAGGTCTTGCGGGTCGAGGGCTCGGTCCACCGGAAGGCCTCGAGCACCCAGATGTAGACGTGCAGCAGCGCGGCCAGGACCGCGAACACCACAGCGAGGATGGTCATGCGGCCACCCTAGGCCCGCCTACCCCTGGGAGGGTGGCGGGTCGTACGCCGTTCGGCGCACACTCGCGACGAACGGCCGCCCGGCCGTGAGGAACGAGGAGGTCCCTGTGGGACGACTGATCGGCATCCTGCTCGTGGTCTGGCTCGTCATCGGCGGGCTCGCCGCCTTCCAGCGCGGCTACTTCGAGGACACCCGGACCAACTGCTCCGAGGCGGGCGACATCGCGCTCACCGTCGTCGCCGGGCCGCTGAACTACTTCGGCGTCAACCCCAAGGTGAAGTGCTCCGACGTCGACATCCCCGACGTCGACGTCCCGGAGCCGAGCAGCTAGTCAGCGTCCCGCGTTGCGCGGATGGTTCTTCGCCGTCCGCTCGTTGCCGCGGCGGTAGTTGCCGGTGACCCTGGCCATCAGCTCCTGCTCGTCGTCGTCCTCGACGTCGGCGAGGAAGCGCGCAGCCGCCGCGCCGCGCAGCACCGTCGCGCGGCGGCCGTGGTGCGAGATCACGACCTCGCCGCCGCGCACCTCGTAGTCGAAGCCCTCCGGTCCCGGCACGTCACTCCTCCTGCTTCTCGAACGTGGTCGCGTCGCCACCCGATGCCGGCCAGGCGAGGACGCCGTCGCGAGGGCTCACTGCGTAGATGCGCGAGCCGTCGGGCGCGACGAGCACGGCCCGCGGGGTGTCGGTGGCGCCGGCGAGCGGCTTCACGTCGTCGGTGCGCCAGTCCCAGACCTGCACGTCGGGCTCGTCCTTCACGCTCGCCACCACACCGTCGGAGCCCAGCCAGGCCAGGTGGTCGGCGGCGACCGACGACGACGCCTCCTCCTCGTAGGTCTCGGCGTCCCAGACCGTCAGCGCCGCCTGCTCGTCGAGTGCGAACGACGACGTCGCGAGCGTGGCGTCGTCCGGCCCCCAGGCCACGTGTCCCTGGGGTGGGGCGTCGAGCTGTCCGAGGGCGGCCCCGGACCCGGCGTCGTAGACCGTGACCGGGGCGTCGGAGGACGCGACGGCGAGCGCGGACCCGTCGGAGCTGAAGGCGACGGCCACCGGCGCCTCGCCCTCCGGGTCGAGCTCGGTCACGTCCGTCGGGTCGTCCACGGACCAGAGGCGTAGGACGCCGTCGGCACCCGCACCGGCGAGCGTCTGGCCGTCGGGAGAGAACTCGAGGTCGCGCATCCCGGCGCCCGGGCCGTCCTGCACGACCTCGGCGTCGTAGGCCTCGGCCGTGCCGACCTCGTCGCCGGTCGCGTCGTCCACGAGGACGACCGAGACGGTCCCGCCATCGACCCGGTCGGTCGCGACGAGCCCGCCGGTGCCCCAGGCGACCACGCCGCCCCCGTCCCACCGGTCGTCGAGGGTGCCCTCGGCCGTGGACCACAGGCACAGCTCGCCGTCGCACGGCACCGCGATCCGCGACCCGTCGGGGCTCAGCGCTGCGGAGTCGCCGGTGAAGGGCACGCCCGGCACCTCGACGACGTCTCCCGACCCGGTGTCGACCCCGTCGGTCATGGCACCGCCGGAGTCGTCCGAGCACCCGGCGAGCGCCAGCGCGGCGACCGCCAGCGCCGCCGCCAGCGGGAGCGCACGCCTCATGCGCGGACCAGCCGGCTGACGTCGAACCACGCCTCGCTGCCGTCGTCGCACACGTGGTGGTCGAGCGACCCGCCGTCGACGGCGACCAGGGTCTGCTGCTGCGAGGTGCGGCGCCCGGCGCGCAGCACGTCGTACTCGTCGCTGATGCGCAGCACGCTCCACGGGTGCTCGCGGGTGCCGTCGCCGGTGCTGCGGATCGACTCGATCGCCAGCGCCTGCAGGCCCCGCTCCGCCCGGGCGCGGGCGTCGTCACCGAGCCCGCCGTGGGCGGCGGCGAGCGCCGCGTGGGCGGACGGGGAGAAGAAGGCGCTGGGCATCAGGCGCTGCACGACCGAGGCCGCCTCGGAGTGGTCGCCGCGGGCGAGGGCAGGGGCGACGGCGTCGACGACGTCGAGACCGGGGTCGAAGCCAGGCGTTCGGCGGACAGCGTCGCGGAGCGCCGCCAGGTCCGAGGCCGAACGGGTGCGGGCCCAGACGAGGGCGAGGTCGGACAGCGCGGGTCCGCCGGGCTCGATGTGCGTGCTCATCGCGCCTCCTCCCTGATCCGGTCGAGGTCGTCCCCGTCGAGGTCGTCGAGGTAGGCGCCGCCGGTCTCGCGGGCGTCCTTCTCGACAGCCTGGTCACGATAGGCGTCGTAGCCGTCGTCCTTCGTGGTCTGGTAGTGGTCGAAGTTGTCGCGCCACTCCTCGACCTCCGCCTCGCTGACGCCGGGCGGACCGTCGTAGTCCTCCCACCACCACCAGGGCAGGTCGTCGACCTCCTTGTGCTGCTGGGCGTGCCGGACCTCGTGGGCCACGGTGCCGAGGATGGTCGGGTCGGAGAGGTTGCCCTCGTCGATGCGCAGCACGCGGTCACCCTCGCTCCAGCTGCCGCGGGAGTCGGTGGTCGGGTCGTCGTCCTTGCCGTCGCCGTCCGCGTCCTCGAGGTCCTCCACACGGACCTCGAAGTCGTCGACGCCCGCGTCGCGGGCCTGCTGCTCCGCGATGTGCTCGAGCACCCGGCGGCGTTCGTCGTCGGACATCGAGGCCCAGTCGCGCTCGACCTCCGGGTCGACGACGTAGTCGGGTCCGTCGTCGCTGAACGACCCGTGCGGGCGTGCGGCGATCAGCGCCGAGTCGACGGCGTAGGCTTCGTCGAGGACGTCGCCCACCCGCGTGGCCAGGGCGTCGACGGCGTGCTGCCGGCTCGCCTGGTGCTCCTGCGCCTCGAAGCGGTTGTCGAAGGTGGGCCTCGGGGCGACGTCGCTGACGGTGCCGGACGCGTCGACCTCCAGCTGCTGGGCCGCGGCGTCGGTGAGGATGTCCTGCACGGCCTGCTCGATCGCGGTGACCGGACCGATCTGGGCGTAGACCTGGCGCTCGAAGTCGGCCAGTCCCTCGATGTGGCGCGTCATCTGGGCGACGAGCGCCGCCTGGCGCGCGGAGGCAGCCCAACGGCCGAGGCCGGTCCACCCGTCAGGGACCGCGTCGGACTCCACGACGTCGCGGGCCTTCTCCAGCGCCAGCACGTCGACCCGCAGCTCGTCGCTCGCGGCCTTCACGCCTGCGGAGCGCCAGGACCGGAGCCGGCCGAAGGTGATGCTCACGACCCGCCTCCGAGGAACGTGCGCAGCCACTCCTGGAACGCCTGCGCCCGGGCGTCGGCCGCCTCGGCGTCGGCGGCGGCCGCGTCGAGCCCGTCGGCGAAGTCGCCGACCGACGACGCCCACGCCGTGATGCCCTCGTCCCACGCGGTCGCGAGCTCCGGCATCACGCTCGCGGTGCTGCTGCCGGGGAGGGCACCGGCGAGCTCGTCGACGGCGTCCCTGGCGTCGGCGTCGCGGGCGTCCCTGGCGGCGGACCGCAGGTCGCTCGCCGTGGTGCGGAGCTCATCGGGCTCCACATGGTAGGTCGACATGTGTGGTGGATGCCCCGCCGCGACGCCCGCCAAACCGCGGCGCTCGGCGCCTGTGGACGACTACGGGAGGACGACTACGCGAGCCAGGCGGGGGTCCAGTCCTCGGGCGGGTCCTCACCGACGCGCCCGTCGACGGCCTCGCGGAGCAGGTCGGCGTGTCCGGTGTGCCGGGCGTACTCCTCGAGCAGGTCGACGAGGAGCCTTCGCAGCCGCGGGTGGTTGCCGTTGCCGTCGTCGACGTGGGCCACCAGGTCGAGACCGCCCTCGGCGAGCGCGTCGTCGATGCGCCGGGTGTTGCGGACGACGGCCTCGTCGAAGACGGCGTACGTCTCGGCCGCCGTGAAGTGGTCGGCCTCGAACTCCCACTCGTCGGTGTCGTCGTGCCCGAGCGAGCGCCACGGCTCGACGAGCTCCTCACCCCGCAGCTTGGTGGTCAGGTAGTAGTCCTCGGCCAACGCGAGGTGGCGCAGGAGGCCGCCGAGGGACAACGACGACGAGGGCAGTCGGTGCCGGAGACCGGCGTCGTCGAGGCCGTCGGCCTTCCACCTCAGCGTCGCCCGCATCCGCCCGAGCGCACCGGTCAGGTGCTCGGCCTCGGTGCCGTCGATGGGCGGCTCCCACGGCGGCGGGACCCAGATCTCGTGGTCGGGAGTGCTCATCCCCCGACGCTAGACCGGGTTCCGGACGATCCGCTGCCGCAAGGCGCGTCCTTGCAGGTGGCGACGGGTCTGGACACGGTCGGCACCACGGGTGGAAGGTGACCGGATGCGACGACTCGGAGTCCCTGCCCTGATCCCTGCCCTCCTCACGATCCCCGCCCTGGCGCTCGGCCTCCCCGCGAGCACGGCGGCCCAGCCGGAGGCCGCCGCCGGGCCGAACCCGTTCCGCGACGGCTGGAGCGAGACGGTCGTCGACGCCGACCAGAACTTCCGCGGCCTCGAGGCCGTGAGCAAGCGCGAGGCCTGGGTCACCGGCGAGAGCCTCACCGACGACGGGCCGGCCCGCGTCTTCCGCACGAACGACCGGGGCCAGACCTGGACCGACGTCAGCCCCGACGGCACCGAGGGCCTGTCCTTCCGCGACGTCGAGGTGCACGGCTCGGTCGCGCACGTGCTCGCGATCGGCCCCGGCGAGGCGTCCCGCATCTACCGCTCGACCGACGGTGGCGCGTCGTGGGACGAGTCGTTCCGCAACACCGACGAGAAGGCGTTCTACGACTGCATGGCGTTCTACGGCAAGGGCAGGCACGGACTGGCGGTGAGCGACCCGGTCGGCGGCAAGCTGCGCATCCTCGCCACCGACGACCGTGGCCGCTCGTGGTCGGTGCTGCCGGACAAGGGCATGCCTCGCTCGAAGGACGAGTTCGGCTTCGCCGCCAGCGGCGACTGCCTCGTCACCTCCGGCAGGTCGGCGTTCCTGATCACCGGGGGCAAGAAGTCGCGCGTCATGCGCTCAGACGACCGGGGTCGGACCTGGACGGCGGTCGCCTCGGGGATCCCGGCCGGTGAGGCGGCCGGCGGCTTCGCGGGCGCGTTCGCCTCGCCCCGGGTGGGCATCGCGGTCGGTGGCGACTTCGCGGAGGCCGACGACACCGAGGACACGACGGCCTACACCCGCGACGGCCGGACCTGGACCACGGGCGGCGACCTCTCCCACGTCGGCGAGGACGTCGCCTTCCTGCGCGGCACGAGGTACGCCGTCGCGACCGGCGACTACGACGGGTCGATCGGATCGAGCATCACCACCGACGGCGGGCGCACGTGGAAGCGCACGAGCCGGAAGGGCTACCACGCCATCGACTGCGTGGGCACGGTCTGCTGGGCCGCCGGCAGCAAGGGCCGCGTCGGCCACAACTGAGGGCTGGCTAGGCTCGCTGTGTGCCTGACCTGACGCGCGTCCCGACCGCTCCCCTGCTCGCCGCCGGCCTCGTCGGCGGCTTCGCAGTCGCCCAGCAGACCGGCATACGCCCACTCGGCGGTGCCGCGATGCTCGGCGCCAACGTGGTCGCGGCCCGGCAGTGGTACGCCGTCGGCGGCGCGCCGCTCGCCGTCGGGCTGAGCGCCGCCTACTGGACCGCGATGGGTGTCTCGCACCCGCTGGCGAAGAAGGTCGGCACCTGGCCGTCGGTGCTCGGCGTCACGGCGGTGGCTTCGGGTGCCGCCTGGCTGCTGGCGGACCGCCGCTCGCGCTGACCCCTCGGCTGCCGCCGCTTGGTCAGTCCTCGGGCAGGGCGGCGAAGTCGGACTGCATCTGGCGGTACCACCCGAGCGACTTCTTCGGGTGGCGCCAGCGACCCTTCATCTCCTTGCGGGCCGGCAGGTGGGCGGCGTCGCCGTCCTTCTCGGCCTGCTTGAGGTGCTGGTCCTGCGCGTTGATGACGTCGTCGTGGGTCTCGCCGCGGTGGGCGAGGTCGCACGGTCCGCCCAGCTGGCGGCAGGTCATGGTCTTCATCTGGCTATCTCCTGACAGTTCGGGCGGGTTCGACGGAGTCGTCGATTGTGGGCGGGGGTGTGCCGCATCCTCACGGCACCTGATCCGGGGTGGTGGCACGAGCCGTGTCATGACCGGCGGATCCTCCGCTCGGGCCGCGGCACACGGTGGATCACTTCGCTGACGGCCCGTCGCGGCGCACGACCTGCTCCAGCACGGCCGGCTCGGCGCGGAAGGTGATCGCGCGGACCTGGCCGTCGGCGACCTCGAAGTCGAAGACGACCGCCGCGGCGCCGCGGTGGAACCACGCGGACGCCGGTCGGTCGCCGACGAAGACGGCCATCGCGGCCTGGGCGCTGCCGTTGAAGAAGGTGGCGACCTCGTCGCGACCCTCGATGGAGGCGGGCGTGCCGGCCAGGACCGCGGCCTCGTCGGCGCCGACCACCGCGTCGGGCGCGAGCAGCTGGAGCAGCCGCTCGAAGTCGCCACCGCGGGCGGCGGCCATGAACGCGTCGACGACCTCCCAGTCGGCCAGCGCGTCCTCGGGTGCCGGTTGCGCGACCTTGGCCCGGGCGCGCGACGCGAGCTTGCGGGCAGTGACGGGAGAGGTGTCGAGGACCGCGCCGATGGTCGCGAAGTCGAAGCCGAAGCTGTCGTGCAGGACGAAGGCCACCCGCTCGCGCGGCGACAACCGATCGATGACCGCCTGGAGCGCGATGCCGACGGTGTCGGCCAGTGCGACGTCGTCCGCGGGGTCGGTCACCGGCTCGGACCACGGCTCCTGCGCCGCGTCCTCGAGGTGCGGGTCCTCCACCGGCACGGGCGTGCGGGCCCGCAGCCGGTCGAGGCAGAGCCGGGTGGTGACGGTGGTCAGCCACGCGGGGAGGTTGTCGATGTCGGTGCCGTCGCGGGTGACCGCGCGGTCCAGGCGCAGCCAGGCCTGCTGCACCACGTCCTCCGCCTCGGCGTGGTCGCCCAGCACGCGGGTCGCGATGCCGAGCAGCCGCGGCCGCTCGGCCTCGAAGCTCTCCGTCCGGTCCATGGGTCCACCTTTCCGCGTGCACGTCGTCTCGACCAGTCGACGTCCCGCGGGCCGCAGACGTGACCGGACGCGACCGGCGCGTTTCCGACCGTCCCGCAGACTGGTCGGCATGCCCGCCCTCCGGCCCCGAGCCGCCGGCCCTGTCGCGACCGTCGCCGCCGTCATGGTGCTGCTCGCCGGGTGCTCGAGCGGGGCGGACGAGCCCGGCTCCGCCGACCCGCAGGACACCCCGAGCGCCAACCCGACCAGCGAGCCCACCAGCGCGCCGACCGAGGAGCCCACGGACGAGCCCACGGAGCAGCCGACCGAGGAGCCCGAGCCGGCACACCCGATCTCGATGGCCGCCCTCGCCCGGGCCGACCTGACCGGCGGTGACCTGCGGCTCGGGGCGGTGCGCGAGCGGACCCCCGCCTACACGTCGTACGACGTCACCTTCTCGTCCACCACGATGGGCCGGGGCACCGAGCCCCTGCAGATCAGCGGCGTGCTCAACGTGCCGAACGGGCGCGGTCCCTTCCCCGCGGTCGTGCTGGCGCACGGCTACATCGACCCGGCCTACTACGTCCGCGGCCAGGGCATGACGCGCGAGCGCGGGTTCCTCGCCCAGCGCGGCTACGCCGCGCTCCACGTCGACTACCGCAACCACGCCGAGTCGACCGACGACCCACGCGTCGAGCAAGCGGTCCGGCTCGGCTACGCCGCCGACGCGGTCGCCGCGCTCCACGCACTCCGGACCTCCGACGACGTGCGGGTCGACCCCGACCGGATCGCGCTGTTCGGCCGCTCGATGGGCGGCGGCGTGATGATGAAGGCGCTCGCCGCCGAGCCCGGCCTCTTCGCCGCGGGCGTGGGATGGGCCTCCGTCTCGAGCCTCGAGGCGGAGAACTTCGCCCAGTTCCAGCGGCCCGACGCGCCCCTCGCCGAGCTGAAGGCCGACTTCCGGGGACGCCACGGGCTCCCCGCCGAGGACCCCGAGTTCTGGCGGGGCGCCTCCCCGCGGCCGCTCTTCGGCGACATCACGGAGCCGGTGCTCATGGTGCACGGCCGGGTCGACGACACCTGCCCGCCCCCGTGGGCCCGCGCCACCCAGCGCGCCATGACGCAGGCCGGCGTCGACGCCACCCTGGAGTGGTACGACGACGGGCACGCGTTCGGGCCGGCCTTCATCGCGGCGATGAACCGGACCGTCCGCTTCCTCGACGCCCGGATGCCCGCCTGAGCCACCCGCCCGCGGGTCAGTCGGTGGCCGCGCCCTCGATCTGCTGCGGCGGCGCATCGGCGTAGGCAGCCGAGAGCCGACGGTAGGGAGCGGACGTCAGCGCGATGAGCACGGTGACGAACATGATCGCGCCCGCGATCATGAAGACCAGCGCGATGCCCCGGGCGTCGCCGTCGCCGAGCAGCCAGCGCCACGAGTCGCTGCCCTCCTCGGACTCCATGTAGGGGATCAGGGCGAACTCCGCGATCGGGCCGATCAGGAACGCGGAGATCGGGCTGGCGGCCAGCTCGACGCTCTGGGCGAAGCCGAACACCCGGCCCTGGGTGCGGAACGGGACGACCCGCTGCATGATCGTCTGCTCGGCCGCCTCGGCGGCCGGGATCACGGCCATGAAGAGGAAGATGCCGAGGACGTAGAGCCAGGCCCACTCACGGACGGTGAAGGTCATTCCGAGAAGGGCGATGGCGAGGTTGACGAGCAGGAGGGTGCGGACCGGGTTGGCACCGAGGCCGAACCTGGCGACGAGCCCGCCGCCGACGACGAACCCCAGCCCCGTGACACCGAGGACGATGCCCCACGCCTCGACGCTGAAGAGCTCCAGGCCGTAGGGGTCCATCAGCGCGATGTAGACACCGGAGACCAGGTTGTTGAACGTCGTGAAGAGGATCAGCGCGACCAGCCCCGGGACCGCGGTGATCGCGGAGATCGCCCCGCGGAAGTCGAAGCGCGGCCCGCCCTCCTCCGGCGCCGGGTCGACCTCGGGGACGGTGATCGGCAGCAGGTGCAGCAGCGCGACGCCGGTCAGCGCGACCGCGATCGCGAGGGTCCACCCCATGCCCAGCAGCCCGACGCTCAGACCGCTGAAGACGCTGGTGATCATGAACGAGATGCCCTGGACGGTGCCCACCAGGCCGTTGGCCTTGTCGCGTCCGTCGTCGGGGACGAGCAGGGTCACGGTGGTGGAGAGCGCGATGTTGCGCAGGCTCTCGACGACGCCGCCGACCAGGATCACGCCGGTGAACAACCAGAACCACGCGCTGCCCCAGTCGGCCAGCCGGTCCTCGCCGAGCAACAGCCACAGGCCGGCCGAGGCGGCGTAGGCGACGAGCGTGACGGTCGACGAGATGACCATCACCTGCTTCTTGCGGTGGCGGTCGACGAGGGTGCCGAAGAACGTCCCGAACACCGCCGTGAAGAGCATGTAGCCGCCGCCGATGATCGCGGTGGCCATCACCGAGCGCGTCTCGAGGTAGGCCCAGAAGGTGAGGGCGAACCACAGGTAGCTCGCGGTCACGTTGGCGACCAGCGTGTTGCCGAGGACCTGCCGGAAGGCGCGCACGGTCTCCGGGCCGCGGGTCACGCCCGGCGGGAGGTGGGCCTCGACCTGCGGCGCGGCCGGGTCGGCCGGGACCGGGTCGAGGTCGTCCATGGGCACCCGACGACCCTAGGCGCAGCCACCGACAGTCCGCCTCCGACTTATCGAGCCGTCGGGGTCCAGCCCTCCCACATCGCCGCGATGTGTCGCGCGTCGGTGCCGCAGCACCCACCGACGATGCGTACGGCCGGGAGCACGTCGACCAGCGCGCGGGTGGTGGCCGCGAGGTCCGGGAGGTCGCCCTCGTCGAGCTCCTCGGCCTCGTCGAGCTCGGCGTGGCTGAGCCGCGAGGAGTTCACCCGGAGTCCGGCGATCCGGCCCGTCCACGCGGCGTCGGCGTCCAGGCCGGGGCGGACGTGGTCGGGGTGGGCGCAGTTGACGAGCAGGTGGGCCGCACCGGCGTCGGTCGCGGCGTCGAGCTGCTCCACGGCGGTGCCGAGGTCGGTGCCGTCCGGCAGCCTGCCGTCGGTCTCGACGGTGAAGGAGATCGCGACGGGCAGGCCCACGTCGGCGGCGGCGCGCACGATCCCGGTCGCCTCGGCGACGGTGGTCAGGGTGTACGCCGTCGCGAGGTCCGCCCCCGCGTCCTGGAAGGCGGCGAGCTGCGCGCGGTGGTAGTCGGCGTAGCGGTCGGCGTCGAGGTCGCCGGCCAGGTAGCCGTCACCGCGCGGCCCCACCGCTCCGACGACGAGCACGTCGTCGACCTCGCGGGACACCTCCTCCGCGAGCGCGCGCAGGTGCTCGACGGCGTCCCGGTTGACGCGGGCGAGCGCCTCGGCGTCGTAGCCGAGGCGGGCGCCCCAGTCGCCGTTGGCCCGCCAGGTCGGCGTCTCGAGGAGCAGGCCGGCCGCGGCGCGGGCCGCCACGACGGCGTACGCGCGGTAGTAGTCCGCCAGCACCTCCCGGCCGGCCGGGTCGTCGAGGAGCGGGAAGGACGCGAAGTCCGGGAGGTCGAGCCCGCGGTGGAAGATCAGGTCGGTCTCGAGCCCTCCGTCGGTGACCCACCCGCGGGCCGTCTCCGGCAGCTGCCATGTCGTCGTCATGCGTGCCTCCCGAACGTGTCGGACCAGATGGTCCGGTATAGCAGAGCTCGTCAGGCCGGGAACTCCTCGGCGATGCTCCTCAGCCGGTTGACGTACGCCGGCCAGTCGACCTCGGGCATGTTGGTGACGTCCACCTTGAGGCCGGCAGCCCCGTCGATGTCCTCCCGCAGGATGTCGGCGTGGCCGGCGTGCCGGGTGAGGTCGGCGAGGACGTGGACGAGCACCCGGTGGAGCGTGACGTCGCGGTGCGCGGCCGACCACCACGGGACCGCCCCCGCAGCATCGAGCGGGAGCTCGGCCACCGTCGCGTCGCTGAAGGCCCACACCGACCGGTAGAAGTCGACGACCTCCGCCGCCGGGACCGAGGCGGGCACCCACCAGTCGGCCTGCGGGTCGGCGTCGTAGTCCGGGTCGGACACGACGAGCGGGTGGTCGGGGTCGGGCCACTCGCGGCCGAACGTCGGTCCGAAGTAGCCGATCTCCACGTTGGCGACGTGCCGGACGATGCCGAGCAGGTTGGTCCCGGTGGGCGTGCGCGGGAGCCGCAGGTCGCGCTCACCGAGCCCCTCGAGCTTCCAGAGCAGGGCGTCGCGCGCGTCCTGGAGGTAGCGGAGGAGGGCCGCCTTCGGGTCACGGAGATCGCTCATGGCAACCGATCATGCTCCTCGCGACGTACGGTCGCACCCGTGATCTCGCGCGTGCACGCCCTCCACATCGCCCCCGGGCGCAGGATCCCCACGAAGTCGGTGGACTCGGTCGAGGCCGAGGCGGGCGTCGGCCTGGTCGGCGACCGCTACCACGGCGCGAGGCACCGCCACGTGACCGTGCAGGCGCTCGACGACCTGGAGGCGGCGGCCGAGGTGCTCGGCAGGCCGGTCGACCCGGGCCTCACCCGCCGCAACATCACGCTGACGACCGGTCCGATCCCGACGCGGCCGGGCGAGCGGATGCGGATCGCGGACGTCGAGCTCGAGGTGGTGCGCATCGCCGCACCCTGCCGGCTCCTCGACGACTGGCTCGGCCCCGGCGCCATGCAGGCGCTGCGCTCCCCGCGGGGCGGCACGGTGTTCCGGCTGCTGGGATCGGGCACCATCAGCGTCGGCGACGAGGCGGTGGCGGGACCCGCCGCCGACTAGGGGTTCTGCACGAGCCGGAGCAGGTTGCCATCGGCGTCGACGAGGTAGCCGATCCTCATCCCCGAGTCCTCGACGCGCGGCGGATGGAGCCGTGGCCACCCGACGTGGGTCACGGGCAGGCCCGCCGCCACGCAGACGTCGTACCACGCATCGACGTCGTCGACGCGCAGGCAGCAGCTCGAGGCGGTCGAGGCCGGGTCCATGCCGGGGTCGGGGAAGAACTCGAGCACCAGCGTGCCGCGCTCCAGGATCAGCCAGCCCGGGTCGTGGTACGCCGTCGCGAACCCGAGCGCGGCGTAGAAGGCAGCCGTGGCGTCGAGGTCACGCGAGGGGAGGTTGGGCGTGGCGTGGTCGACCATGCCGCCACGCTAGAGCGGGCCGAAGACGTCCGCCACCGCAGCCCGGACGCACGGCAGCCCGGCCCCCGAACGGGGACCGGGCTGCCGGCGTGCGACGGGAGGCGTCAGGCCTTCACGTCGTAGCGGTCGTTGTCCATGACCTTCGCCCACGCAGCGACGAAGTCGTGCACGAACTTCTCCTCGGCACCGTCCTGGGCGTAGACCTCCGCGACCGCGCGCAGCTCGGAGTTCGACGCGAACACCAGGTCGGCGCGCGAGCCGGTCCAGGCGTTGCCGCCCGTGCTGGCCTCGAAGCGGTCGTTGGAGCCGGCGGGGCTCCAGACCGTGCCGAGGTCGAGCAGGTTGACGAAGAAGTCGTTCGTCAGCTGGCCCGGGCGGTCGGTGAGGACACCGTCGGTCGAGGCCGCCGTGTTGGCGCCCAGCACGCGCAGGCCGCCGACGAGGACGGTCAGCTCGGGCGCACTGAGGTTGAGCAGGTTGGCCTTGTCGACGAGGAGGTACTCCGCCGGCAGCTTGGCGTCGGACCGCTCGTAGTTGCGGAAGCCGTCGGCCTTCGGCTCGAGCCAGGCGAACGACTCGACGTCGGTCTGCTCCTGGGTCGCGTCGCCGCGACCCGGGGTGAACGGCACCTCGACGGTCACGCCGGCCGCAGCCGCCGCCTGCTCGACACCCACGTTGCCCGCCAGCACGACCGTGTCGGCGAAGCTGATGTCGTTGCGCTCGGCGATGCCCTCGAGCACCGAGATCACGCCTGCGAGCTGCTGCGGGTCGTTGACCTCCCAGCTGCGCTGCGGCTCGAGGCGGATGCGGCCACCGTTGGCGCCACCGCGCTTGTCGGAGTGGCGGTACGACGATGCGGCCGCCCACGCGGTCGAGACCAGCTGGCTGACCGTGAGGCCGGCGTCGGCGACCTGCTGCTTGACGGCCGCGACGGTCTCGGCGGACGGGGTGTGCGCCGGGGCCGGGATCGGGTCCTGCCAGAGGAGCTCCTCCGAGGGGACCTCGGGGCCGAGGTAACGGGCGACCGGGCCCATGTCGCGGTGGGTCAGCTTGAACCACGCACGGGCGAAGGCGTCGGCGAACTCCTCGGGGTTCTCCAGGAAGCGGCGGGAGATGGCCTCGTAGGCCGGGTCCATCCGCAGCGCCAGGTCGGTGGTCAGCATGGTCGGCCGGCGCTTCGCGCCACCCTCGTCGGGCGCCGGGATGATCGCCTCGGAGTCCTTGGCGACCCACTGGCTGGCGCCGGCCGGGCTCTTCTCCAGCTCCCACTCGTGCTCGAAGAGGATCTCGAAGAAGCGGTTGCTCCACTGGGTCGGGACATCGGTCCAGGTGACCTCGAGGCCGGAGGTGATGGCGTCCTTGCCGACACCGGAGCCGTACTTCGACAGCCAGCCGAGGCCACCGGTCTCGATGGGCGCGGCCTCCGGCTCGGGGCCGACGTACTTCTCGGGGTCGGCGGCACCGTGGGTCTTGCCGAAGGTGTGTCCGCCGGCGATCAGGGCGACGGTCTCCTCGTCGTTCATCGCCATCCGGCTGAAGGTGTCGCGGATGTCGTGCGCCGCCAGGATCGGGTCGGGGTTGCCCTCCGGGCCCTCCGGGTTGACGTAGATGAGGCCCATCTGGACCGCGGCCAGCGGGTTGTCGAGCTCGCGGTCGCCGGAGTAGCGCTGCTCGCCACCGCGATCGCCGCCGAGCCACTCGGTCTCGGGGCCCCAGTAGACGTCGTCGTCCGGCTCCCAGGCGTCGACGCGGCCGCCGGCGAAGCCGAAGGTCTCGAAGCCCATGTCCTCGAGCGCGACGTTGCCGGTGAGGATGATCAGGTCGGCCCACGACAGGGCGTTGCCGTACTTCTTCTTCACCGGCCACAGCAGGCGGCGAGCCTTGTCGAGGTTGCCGTTGTCGGGCCAGGAGTTGAGCGGGGCGAAGCGCTGCTGACCGGTGCCACCGCCGCCGCGGCCGTCCTGCACTCGGTAGGTGCCGGCGCTGTGCCAGGCCATCCGGATCATCAGCGGGCCGTAGTGGCCGAAGTCGGCGGGCCACCAGTCCTGGCTGTCCTTCAGCACCGCGGCGATGTCGGCCTTGACCGCGCCGACGTCGAGGGTCTCGAAGGCGGCGGCGTAGTCGAACTCCTCACCGAGCGGGTTCAGCACGGGCTGGTTCTTCGCCAGGATCTTCAGGTTGAGGCGCTCGGGCCACCACTCGCTGTTGGCGTCGCCCTGCGTGGGGTGCTTGAGGCCGTCGTGCAGGACCGGGCACGTGCCGGCCGGGGCGTCCTCGTTCATCTCGCCGACCTCGGCGTTGGCCTGGTTGCTGTCGGAGGTGTCGGTCGAACGCGCGGAGTCGTTGGGCAGGTCGTCGGTCAGGTCGTCGGGCATGGGGTTCCCTCTCAGTGGGTGCTGGCGGTGGTCGTGGCGGAGGAGCTGGTGGCGCAGGAGGGGCACAGGCCCCAGTAGGTGACCTCGGCCTCGTCGATGACGAAGCCGTTGGTGTCGGAGGCGTGGAGGCAGGGGCGTACGCCGACGGCGCAGTCGACGTCGGCGACGACGCCGCACGAGCGGCAGACCGCGTGGTGGTGGTTGTCGCCCACGCGCAGCTCGTAGCGCGCGACCGAGCCGGCGGGCTGGATCCGGCGGACCAGCCCGGAGTCGGTGAGCGCGCCGAGGACGTCGTAGACCGCCTGGTGGGAGACGGTCGGCTCCTCGGTGCGCACCGCGGCGAGGACGCTGCCGGTGTCGGCGTGCGGCTGGCGACGTACGGCCCTCAGCACGGCGAGCCGCGGCCGGGTGACCCGCAGGTCAGCGCTGCGGAGCAGGTGCTCGAAGTCGTGGTCCTCCATCACGGACCACCCTGCCCCCTTTTCTTGAACGAGTCAAGTTTCTTTAGGGGCGGATCGGGAGTCCGGACCACTCGCGGGCCAGCAGCGCCCAGACCTCGAGGTCCTGCCGCTCCTCGCGCACGGGGAACACCTCCCGCAGCGTGCCCTCGTGGGTGAAGCCGAGCCGCTCGGCGACGCGCCGGCTCGCGTGGTTGCCGGGGGCGCAGCGCCACTCGACGCGGTGCAACCCGCGCTCGACGAACGCCCAGTCGAGCATGGCGCCCACGGCCCGGGTGACGATGCCGCGTCCGCGGGCGGACGCCGCGAGGAAGACGCCCGCCTCCGCGGTCCGCGAGCGGGCGTTGATGCTCGGGAAGAGCGTGCCGCCGACCAGCTCGTCGTCGACCCAGATGCCGTAGAGCCGGCGGGTGCCCTCGCCGCGGCCCTTGGCGAACGACTCGAGGAACCCGCGCGCTCCCTCGACGTCCTCGAAGCCCTCCCACGGCAGCCAGTCGTAGAAGTCGGGGCCGTGCGCCCGGAACAGGGCGGCGAGCTGCTCGGCGTGCCACGGCTCGAGGTCGGACAGGCGGGCGTCGTCGATCTGCAGGCTCAGCACCGCGCCACCCTAGGGTGCGGCGGCGTCGTCCAGCCCGGCCGCCTCGCACAGCCAGGCCCAGGCACGGGCCCGGTCGCGGTCGCTCCCGCGCGTCGTCGGCAGCAGGTGGGTCGGGCGCTCGACCCGGTCGTGCCAGAAGCGGCCGGTCGGCGGGGCGGGCTCGACCGCCGTCAGCCACACGCTCGTGTCGGCACCCTGCGCGTCGTCGCGCAGCACCGGCCGGGTGAGCCGGCGGAAGGTCGGGAGCGACTCCCGCACGCCGGGGGTGTCGGCCCAGCCGGGGTGCATGGTCGCGACCGTGGTGCCGTCGACACCCCACCGGTCGGCGAGCATCGGGGCGAGGTCGACCTGCCAGCGCTTCGAGCGGGCGTACGACGTCGTGGGCGAGTAGTCGCCGGCGGTGTAGCCCGGGTCGTCCGCGTGCAGCGGCTGGCCGTACATCCCGCCGCTGCTGACCAGCACCACCCGACCGCCGGCGAGCGACCCGCGCAGCGCCTCGGCCATCACCACCGGCCCGACGAGGTGCACGGCCATGCTGAGCTCGAGGCCCTGCGGCGACTCGGTGCGCTCGGGGGGCATCACGCCCGCGTTGTGCACCACCGCGTGGAGGTCCGGGACCTCGGCGGCGAAGCCGGTCGCGAAGCGTCGTACGTCGTCGAGGTCGGCCACGTCGCACCGCCACAGCCGCAGCTCCGCAGCGGGGTGTGCGGCGCGGATCCGGTCGGCGACCCCGGCCCCCTTGGCCTCGTCGCGCACGAGCAGGTGCACGACCGCCCCGAGACCGGCCAGCCCCTCGACCGTCGCGGCCCCGAGCCCGGAGCTGGCGCCGGTGACGAGGACGTGCCGACCCTCCAGCGACCGCGGGAGCGGGTCTGCCGGCCAGCCCGGCAGCGCCCGCCGCACCGCGAGGCCGATCGTCGTGTAGCCGAGGACCACCGAGCGGTCCATGGCCGTGTCGACCGCGCGGGCGAGGATCGGACGGGGCATCGCGGGCTCCTGGCTTGTCCCTGGGTCAGCTCGCGTCGAGGCGCGCCAGCTCGTCGGCGGTGAGCTCGATCTCGGCGGCCGCGGCCGAGTCGGTGATCGAGGTGGGCCGCTTGGCGCCCGGGATCGGGATGACGACGGGGGACTGGGCGAGCTCCCAGGCCAGCGCGACCTGCTGCGCGCTGACGCCACGCTCCCGGGCGATCTCGGCGAAGGCGGGGTGCTTGTCGGCGAGCTCCTTGGCGTCGGACAGGCCGCCGAGCGGGCTCCACGGCAGGAAGGCCAGGCCGAGCTCCTCGCACACGTCGATCTCGGGCCGGCTCGAGCGGAACTTCGGGCTGAACTGGTTCTGCACGCTGACCAGCGCGGCGCCGAGGACCGCGTGTGCGTCACGGATCTGCTGCGGGTCGGCGTTGGAGAGGCCGACGTGGGCGACCTTGCCGCTGTCGGCGATCTCCTTCAGCGTGCCGATGACCTCGTCGTAGGGGACCTTCGGGTCGGGCCGGTGGTGCTGCCAGAGCGCGATCTGCTCCACGCCGAGGCGCTGCAGGCTGGCGTCGACGGCCTCGCGGAGGTGGGCGGCCGAGCTGTCGGTGTCCCAGCCGCCGCCCTCGGTGCGGACGTGGCCGCCCTTGGTGGCGAGCACGACCCGGTCGCGGGCCCCGAGCTCGTCGAGGATCGAGGCGATCAGCCGCTCGTTCTCGCCCTGGGCGCCGGCGCCCTTCTCGTCGCCGGGTCCGTAGGCGTCGGCGGTGTCGAGGAGCGTCACGCCCGCGTCGAGGGCCGCCGACACGGTGTCGAGGAGCTGCTGGCGGGGCTGGCTGCCGGTCTGGTCGAAGGTCATGAGGCCGAGGCCGATGGCGCCGACCTGCTGCTGTCCGAGAGTGCGCGTCTGCATGTCACGACACTAGTCCGGGCGACGAAGTCGCCAGGACGTGTGGCGGGAGGTCGAGTGACCCCACGGCCGAGCTTGCGAGGCCGTGACGGGTCGTATCGAGACTGACACGTCGGCCCGACCCCGACATCGGCGTCAGGCGTTCAGCCCCCGAAGGGCGAGGACGTCGTCGGGAGCTCCGAGGTCGGGGGTGGCGATGAACACCGTCGACACCCCCAGACCCGCGAGCCGGGCCCACCGGTCGCGGTGGTCGGCGACCGTCGCGGCGTGCGTGCGGGCGGCGTACGTCGCTGCCGGCGTGCGCCCGCGGAGCGTCTCGACGCGCGCCCACACGTCGTCGCGGTCGGCACCCACGACGGGCAGGTCCAGCACCGTCACCGCCACCTCGGAGCGGTCGCGACCGACGTCGTCGCAGTGCGCGTGCAGGACGCCGACCAGCCGCTCGAGCTCGCCCTCGTCGGTCGTGCGGAGGTTGCAGGCGTCGCCGTGCTGCGCCGCGATGCGCAGGGTGCGGCGCTCACCGGAGCCGCCGACCACGACCGGGATCGGCCCCGCCGGTCGGGGGTAGGAGGTCGTCTCGGGCAGCACGACGCCGTGGTCGTCGTAGGCCTTGGTGCCGGCCGCCCAGAGGGCCTTCATCGTCACCACGGCCCGCTCGAGGTCGTCGAGGCGCTCGCGGGCCGGCGGGAAGGCGATGCCGCACGCCGCGTGCTCCCGCTCGAACCACCCGGCGCCGACGCCGACGAAGGCGCGGCCGCCGGTCAGCGCCGACAGCGTGGCGGCGGCCTTCGCCGTGACGCCCGCCGGACGGAAGGTCACGGGCGTGCAGAGGGTGCCGAGCTCCAGCCCGGTGCCGGCGGCGGCGATCGCGCCGAGGGCCACCCACGGCTCCGGTACCGGGTCCCACGCGCGGCCGACCTGGGGGACCTGGATCAGGTGGTCCATCAGCGCCAGCCCGGCGAAGCCCGCCTCGTCCGCCGCGCGGGCGACGTCGGTCAGCCAGGCGAGCGGATCCTCGTCCCACGGGAAGCGCGACACCTGCAGGACCGACCGCAGGCCGAGGCTCGAGATCCGGTCCTCGGTGGGGCGAGGCGCAGCCACGGGGATCGACGGGGCCGCCGCCTCGCCCGCAGCGACCTCGACCACGAGGTCCCACCCCTCGGCGTCCAGCAGGGGACGTACGTCGCGCACCGTGCGCAGCTGGCCCGCGAGCACCGGGGCCGGGACCGGGCGGTCGCGCGCGGCGTTGCGGCGGCGGCACTCGGCGTCCGGGGTGTCGAGGACGACGGCGACCGCCGGCAGTCCGCGCGCGCGGGCCGCGCCGAGCCAGGCGCGCCGCTTCGTCGCGTCGAGCCCGAGGGTGTCGACCACCGTGGTCAGGCCGCGGCCGAGCCGCGCGGCGACGACGGTCTCGAGGACGGCGAAGGCGTCGGTCGAGGCGTCGAGGTCGTGCGGACCGCTGCCCAGGACGCCGCGGAGGGCGTCGGACGAGACGACCTCCTCGCCGCGGTAGCGGGCCGCGGCCCAGGTCGACTTCCCGGCCCCCGAGGCGCCGACGAGCACCACGAGGGCCGGGTCGGGAAGTCGCACCCGCCCAGTCTCGCCTACGTCAGAGGGCCGTCCAGCCCTGCCAGACGAGCAGCAGGCCGAAGACGACGAACGCCCCGGCGGCGCCGTACTTGATCGCCTTCTCGGGCAGCTGGCGGCCGAGGAGCGCGCCGGCGGCGATGGCCAGCGCGTCGGCGGCGACCATGCCGATGGTCGAGCCGATCCAGGTGCCGAACCAGCCCTCGTGGGTGGCAAGGGTGATGGTGGCGAGCATGGTCTTGTCGCCGAGCTCGGCGAGGAAGAAGGCGACACCGACGGCGAGGACGGCCGCGCCCTGGCTGGTGCGCGCCTTGTCGGCCTCCTCGTCGGTGAGCTCGTCTCCGCGCAGCGTCCAGGCCGCGAAGAACAGGAACGCGAGGCCGGCGGCGATGTTGATCGACGGCTGGTAGTCGCTGAAGGCCTCGCCGATCGCGACGCCGATGCCGACCGAGGCGAGGTGGACGATCGCGGTGGCGACGGTGATGCCGATGATCACGTCGCGGGCGCGGTAGCGGGTGGCGAACGTCATCGCCATGAGCTGGGACTTGTCGCCGAGCTCGGCGACGAAGATGACGGCGGTGCTGATGAGCAGCGCTTCCATGGGGGCGGTTCCTCTCCGGCCCGGCCGGAGGTGACCCCGGGAGCCGGGACGCGCCTTCGACCAGGCACGTCCGGGTGGGGTCGTGTGAATCTGGTCGAAAGTCTCGTCCGCCACCACGAGGTGGCCCTGCGCGCCGGACCGGAGAGGTCAGTGTGTCGACACGCCTGTTGGGGACTACTCCCTTTCAGGGTCCAGCCTAGGCGGCGCCGGGACGTACGGCCTCATCGACCGTGGGTGATCCCGCCCACGCGCAGGCGGTGGCCTGGGCTGACGTCGATGCAGATCGACCGCGCCGGGTCGATACTGACGGCATGGCGGTGATCGACGACGTCCTCCCCTTGGGAGCCAGCCTGGACCGGTCCTACGTGGTGACCGTCCGGGGTCGTCTGAAGTTCCGGGTGGGCTCGATCGTCTACACGGCGTTCTCCCAGGACGAGTCGGTGATGGGGTTCGCCTTCCCCAAGGAGGAGCGGGCCGCGCTCGTGGACAGCGATCCTCGCTTCCACCTGCCGAGCGAGGCGGACATGCGGTTCAACTGGGTGCACGCGACGGTCGCCGACCTCGACCCGGCAGAAGCACGTGAGCTGGTCGTCGACGCCTGGCGGATGGTCGTCCCGCAGAAGGTGACGCGCGCCTGGGACGAGGCCCACCCCGGCGGACCCGGCTGACCGGGCGGTCGCGGCGCCCGCCGATCTGGGGTCTGGACCCCATCGGACGCCCCGTCCAGCGCGGTTAGCGTGACGGAGACCTGCTCTCGTCCGTGAGGATCCTCGTGACCCCCGCACCTCCCGACCGGGCCGTGAGCACGAAGGCCGTACGCCGTGGCTTCCGCGACGACATCCAGGGCATGCGTGCCCTGGCCGTCCTCGGCATCCTGGTGTTCCACGCCGGCATCGCCCCCTACCCGGGCGGGTTCGTCACCCTCGACGTCTTCTTCGTGCTCTCCGGCTTCCTCATCACCACCCTCCTGCTGCGCGAGGTGGCGAAGACCGGGACCATCGACCTCGTCGGCTTCTACGTCCGCCGGGCGCGACGGATCCTGCCGGCCGCCACCGTCGCGATCATCGGCACCGTCGTCGCGTCGTGGCTGTGGTTGAACCCGCTCGACGCGCGGGACGCCTCCGTCGACGGCGTGTGGGCGGCGCTCTTCGGGGCCAACGTCCGCTTCGCCATCGAGGAGACCGACTACTTCACCGCGACCGACCCGCCGTCGCCGCTCCAGCACTTCTGGTCGCTGTCGGTGGAGGAGCAGTTCTACCTCGTCATGCCGCTCGCGCTGCTCGCGTCGATCGTGGTGGCCGCCCTCGTGCTGCCCCGCCGCGACGTGCGCGCCCACCGGGCGGGCATCGTCACCGTGCTGGCCCTGGCGACCGCGGCCAGCCTGGCGTGGTCGGTGCACGCGTCGACCGCCTCGCCGGAGAGCGCGTACTTCTCCACCTTCACCCGCGTGTGGGAGTTCGCCGCCGGCGGCCTGCTCGCCGTGTTCGCGCCCCGCCTCGCCCGCGACCTCGGCCAGGTGGCGCGCAACGTCGTCGCGGTGGCGGGCCTCGGACTGATCGGCGTCGCCCTGTTCGTCGTGACCGAGGCGTCGCCGTTCCCCGGATGGCTCGCGCTGCTGCCGGTCCTCGGGACCAGCGCGGTGATCCTCGCGGGCACGGGTCTCGACGACTCGCCGCTGCCGCTCGCCCAGCGCGCCCTCGGGGTGCGGCCGATGCGGGTCGTCGGCGACGCCTCCTACTCCCTCTACCTGTGGCACTGGCCGGTGCTCGTCGTCGCCGAGCAGCGCGTCGGTCGCGACCTGCGACCCGTCGAGCTGCTGGTGGCGCTCGGTGTGACCGCGGTGATGACGTGGGCGTCGTACCGCCTCGTCGAGACGCCGTTCCGCACGGTGCGTACGGCGAAGCGCCCCCGCGGCATGCTGCTCTACCCGGCTGCCGTGTCGGTCGCCGTGGCCTGCTGCCTGGCTGCCACCAGCCTCATCGACCGCCAGCTGGAGGGGCAGGACGCCCCGATCTCCGCCGACGACTACGAGCGGACCGTCGACGGCTCCCGGATCTCGGACGACCCGTGGATCGGCCTCGTGCAGGCGTCCGTGCGGGCCGCGGCCGCCGGGCGGCGGATCCCCCGCGACATCCGACCGGCGCTGCGCGAGCTGAAGGACGACCGGGCCGACCTCGGTGACTGCGAGTACATCGGGACCCCGACGGACCTGTGCCCCGCCGGCGACCTCGACGCCGACCGCACCATGGTGGTGCTCGGCAACTCGCACGGCCGGCACTGGATCCCGGCCTTCGACCGGATCGCGGAGCAGGCGGGCTGGCGCACCTACTACCTGGTGAAGTCGCAGTGCACCCCCGCGCGCGTGCAGATGGTGCGGGGCGGCGGGAAGGTCAAGCCGTGGCAGGGCTGCCTCGACTTCAACGCGTGGGCGGAGGACCGGATCCGCGAGCTCGACCCCGAGCTCGTCGTCGTGTCGACGTCGGGTGCGCCCAACGTCGAGGTGGACGGCGAGGTGGAGCGCAGCACCGACGGTGTCGTCGCGGAGCTGGAGAAGGGCTTCGACCGGCTCTTCGCCGACCTGCTCCCGCTGACGAAGCGCCTCGTGCTCCTCGAGGACGTGCCCCGGCGCACGATCTCGCCCGAGCGCTGCCTGGCCGAGAAGGACGCCCACCTGGGCAGCTGCCTGAGCGGCACCGCCGAGCGGGCCGACCGGGTCACCCGCAAGAGCATCGAGGCCGCCGACCGCGCCGGCGTCGAGGTGGTGCCGACGCGGCAGTGGTTCTGCGACGACGGCCGCTGCCCGGCGGTGGTCGCCGACATGGTGGTGCAGCGCGACGAGGGCCACGTGACGACGACGTACGCCCGCTCGCTCACGACGCCGCTCGGCCGCGCCCTCGGCCTGCTGCCCGAGGGGAGGGGCGGCGGGAAGGGCGCGAACGGCGGCGGGGGCCAGGACGGCGGCGGGCGCTGAGGCCGGGTCAGGCCGGGGTGCGCAGGGTCCGCGCGACGACCGGGACCACGACCGCTGCGGCGAGCAGGTGGAGCGCGACGAGCGTCGCCGCCGTGCCGGCGTCGGCGGCGGCCAGGAAGGGCGGCACCAGCGACACCGCGGTGAGCACCACCGTCGTCCTCAGCCACCACTGCACCGGGCTGTCGCTCCACCGCGACAGGGCCGCGGCGATGAGCACCCCGAGGACGGAGAAGACGACGGTGACGAAGGCGATGCCTGACACCGGGATCGCCTCTCCGCCCGTCACCTCGAGGTCGACGCCGGCAGCCCGGGCGAGGCCCGCGACGACGGCGTTGAGCGCCGCGGCCGCCACCGCGGCACCGAGCCCGGTGACGGCGAGACGCCGGCCGCGGCTCATCGCTCGCCACCCTCGGCCGGCAGGCGCTCGGGCAGCCCCAGCGACTCGAACCGTTCGGCGCCGAAGATGGTGACCTCGGTGACCAGGCCGCCGGCGACGCGCAGCACGTCGATCGTGAGCGGCAGGTGCGCCGCCTGCTCCTCGTTCCAGAGGTAGCAGGCGACCGCGGGCTGACGGTTGACCGCCGTCGGGACCGCCCGCAGGCCGGTCATCTCCGGGAAGCCGTTGGCCGTCCAGTCCGCGAGGACCGCGTCCCGACCGACCAGCAGGCCCTCCCACGGCGGCATCGAGTAGCGCACGTCGTGCCGCAGCATGGTGGCCACCGTGTCGATGTCGGCGGAGACGCTGGCGTCGGTGAAGCGGCGCACGAGGTCGCGGTTCCCGACGTCGCCGTCGTCACCGGTCCACTCCTGCCGCTCGCTGGGCAGGTGCTCGCGCATCCCCGCGCGGGCCCTCTGCAGCGCACTGTTGACCGAGTTCACCGAGTCACCTAGCAGGGTGGCGACCTCCTTGGCCGGCCAGCCCATCACGTCGCGGAGGATCAGCGCGGCGCGCGGACGCGGGGCGAGGTGCTGCACCGCGACGACGTAGGCCAGCTCGATGGTCTCCCGCGCGAGCGCCTTGCTCTCCGGGTCGTCGGCACCGTCGGCGGGCAGCTCGTCGAGGAGGCTGTCGGGGTAGGGCTGCAGCCACCTCACCTCGCCGCCGCGCGCCGGCTCGGGCCGGCGCTGCGCGATCAGGTCGAGGCAGGTGTTGGTGGCGATGCGGTAGAGCCACGCCCGCACCGTCGAACGTCCCTCGTAGGTCTCCCGGGAGCGCCAGGCCTTGAGGAACGTCTCCTGCACCGCGTCCTCGGCGTCCTGGAACGAGCCGAGCATCCGGTAGCAGTGGACGTGCAGCTCGCGGCGGTGGCGCTCGGCCAGGTCCGCGAACGCGCTCTCGTCCATGCCCTGGAGCGTGCCCATGACGACCGCCTCCCCCGTTCGTTCCGTCCACGTGTCGATGGTCATCGTTCATCCTTCCGTCCGTCGTGTCCTGTCACCACGTGTGACGGAGGTAGCCGCGCGAACTCATCACTTGGACTGAAATTTCCGTCACACGCCCGGGAACGCCCGCGGAGGAGGGTGGTGTCCTCCCCCGTGAGGGTGGATCTACCCCACCCCCGCACCGCCTAGTCTTCAGGCCCCCGTCCCGCCGTGAGATCCGAGGATCTGCATGTCCCGTCCCTTGCGCTACCTGTCCCTGCTCATCTCGGCCGTCATCGCCCTCGCGGGCCTGCAGGCCCTGGCCCTCTCCGGAAGTGCCGCTCCACCCGACGACGGCTACTGGGCGGCCACCGACCGACGCCCCGGCGGTGACCGGGGCGACAACACGAGGCGCGTGGAGCCCAAGCGCTACGCCGCCTTCACCCTCGACCGCGCCGGGATCCGCGCAGCCCTCGACCGGGCTCCCGCGGAGGAGTCCGCCCGCGCCGACGACGCCGGGGCCGTCGTGACCGTCCCCGCGCCCAACGGCGAGCTCATCGACTTCCGCGTGCAGCAGGTCGCCGTGATGGAGGACGGCCTCGCGGCCCGCCACCCCGAGCTGACCACCTACGCCGGTCGCGCCGTCGGCGACCCGACCGCCACCATCCGCCTGGACCTCACGCCGATGGGCTTCCACGCCTCCGTGCGTGGCGACGGCAACCGGTCCGCCTGGTACGTCGACCCGGCCTGGAACGGCGACGACAGCCTCTACCTCTCCTACCGCCACGGCGACCTGCCGCGCAGCGACCGCGGTCTGGTCGAGCCCGAGCTCGACGAGGACACCGTGAAGCGCCTCGGCACGAGCCTGGCCGAGGCGCCCGGCACCGAGGTCTCGCTGCGGACCTACCGCCTGGCGCTCGTCACCGACCCGTCCTACGCGACCTACTTCGGCACCGAGAACGTGCTCGCCGAGAAGGTCACCCTGATGAACCGCGTCAACCAGATCTACAACGACGACCTCGCGGTCCGGATGGTGCTGATCGACGACACCGACAAGCTCAACCTCGACACCGCCGCCAAGGCCACGGAGCCCAACGGCCCGTGCGGCTCGGCTCCGTGCTTCACGCCTGCCCAGCTGACCAGCTGCGCCGGCGCCTCGCTCAACCGCAACCGCATCGTGCTCGGCCAGCTCGTCGGCGCCTCCAGCTACGACGTGGGCCACCTCGCGCTCGGCGTCAACGGCGGCGGCGTCGCCGGCCTCGGCGTGATCGGCGGTGACGGCAAGGCCCGCGGCTGCACCGGCCTGCCTGCTCCCGAGGGCGACTACTTCGCCGTCGACTACGTCGCGCACGAGATCGGCCACCAGTTCGGCGGCCCGCACACGTTCAACGGCACCGAGCTCAACTGCTCCGGCAACCGCGGCGGCTCGCCGTACGAGCCGGGCTCGGGCAGCTCGATCATGGCCTACGCCGGCATCTGCCAGCAGGACAACCTCCAGCCGCACAGCGACCCGTACTTCTCGCAGCGCAGCATCACCGACATCAGCAACACCGTCACCGCCACCCGCGCGCCGATCAACGACATCCAGACGGTGTCGCTGCGTGGCTTCGACACCGACGGCGAGTCGTTCACGCTGAGCTTCGACGGCACCCAGACCGCGCCGATCGTGCGCGGCACCAACTACACCGTCGCCGGCATCGACGCCGCGATCGAGGCCGTCACGGGCGTCGGCACCGTCGACATCCGCAACTTCGGCAGCACGAGCACCACGGTCATCGACGACACGGGCTTCGAGGTCCGCTTCACCGGTGCGCCGTACGCCGGCACCGACGTCGCGGCCCTCGGCCTCGCGCCGGCCTCGGGTGACGTCACCGGCTTCGTCGGCGAGACCGCCCAGGGTGGTCCGCAGCGCAACGGCGGTTCCACCGTCACGCCCACCGGCAACCACGCCCCCGTGGTGACGGCCCCGGAGACGAAGACGATCCCGATCCGGACGCCGTTCGCCTTGACCGGCCAGGCGACCGACCCCGACGGCGACCCGCTCGTGCACATCTGGGAGCAGAACGACCGCGGCGGTGCCGCCGGCACCGCGCTCGGCAACCAGACCAAGGTCGACGGCCCGCTCTTCCGGATCTTCGGGGTGCACGCCCCGGTGACCCCGGCCGGCGCGCTGCAGATCAACTCGCCGGGTGAGAACCTCGCCACGTCCAGCCCGACCCGGGTGTTCCCGGACATGGCGCAGATCCTGGCCAACAACACCAACGCGATCGACGGCACCTGCCCCGCGATGCCGCCGAAGCCCACCACGCCCGGCACACCGGTCCCACTGCCCGCCGTGCCCGTCACCGAGTGCTTCGCCGAGTGGCTGCCGACCGCCGACTACGTCGGATCGGCAGCGAACCCCGGCGTCGGGTGGGCCGGCAACACCGAGCCGTCGCTCAACTTCCGGTTCACCGCGCGTGACCTCGCCCCCGAGGGCGGCGGCTACGCCTACGGTGACGTCAAGCTGCTGCTCGACAAGACCAGCGGTCCGTTCCGCGTGACGTCGAAGGCGGCCACCACCGCCGCGGCGGTGGGCGGTCGCACGGAGACCATCTACTGGACCAACAACACGAGCGCCCTCTCGGCCAACGTGAGGATCAGCCTGTCGATGGACGGCGGACAGACCTTCCCGACGGTCCTCGCCGAGAGCACGCCCAACGACGGCAACGCCCAGGTGACCTGGCCCGACGTGGCCACCACCAAGGCGCGGATCAAGGTCGAGGCGGTGGAGAACTACTTCTTCGACGTGAACGACGCCGACATCACGATCCTGTCCGACAACGACGGCAGCACCCCCGGTCCGACGCCGACCACGCCGCCGACCACCCCGCCGACCACCACCCCGACGCCGACCACCCCGCCGGCCGACAAGGTCCGCTCGCGGATCTCGACCAAGATGGTCAAGCCGGTCGAGGTGAAGACCCGCGTCAAGCTGCGGGTCACCGTGCGGGCCAAGGAGGTCGTCCCGTCCGGCAAGGTCAGGATCACGGTGAAGGGCGCCGGGAAGTCGACGTCCTGGACGAAGACGCTCAGCGTCCGGGGACGGAGCAGCGTGCTGCTGCCCCGCTACGCCCGCGCCGGCAAGGTCAAGGTCGTCGTCCGCTACCGCGGTGACGACAAGGTCGAGGCCGGCAAGAAGAAGATCAGGTTCGCCGTGGTCGATCGCGGCCGCCGCCGCTGACGCAGCAGGCATGACGAGGGGCCGTCGGTGGCGACACCGGCGGCCCCTCGTGCGTCGCGACACGTCCCGGCGTCCGTCCGGGTCGTGTCGCCCGGTCCGGGTGATCCTCCCGGCCGGCCCGGCCGCGACGATCGCTCGATGGAAGCACCGGTGCTGGTCCTCGTCGGGGTGCTGCTCGCGGTCGGAGGCATCTGGTCGATCCGCCTGGTGCTGGTGTGCGCCGGGGCCGGGGCGGCCTGGCTGGTGGCCGACGCCTTCGGGGCGAGTGCGGGCACCGCGGCCCTGGTCGCGGCCGCCAGCGGCCTGCTCGCCCTGCTCGTCGGAGTGCTCGCCGCGCGCGTGCTGTTCTTCGTCGTGGGACTGGTGGTGGGTGCGGTCGTCGGAGCGCGCCTCTTCACCATCCTCGACACCGGTGACGCGAGCGTCCTGCTGGCCGTCGTCTTCGTGCCTGCCGTCGCGGTCGTCGGCGGGGTGGCCCTCGAGCGCTGGCGGGAGCGGTTGGTCGGTTGGGTGACTGCCATCGGCGGGTCTGCCCTCGTCCTTGCCGGCCTGGGTCGCGTCGACTCCGACGTCCGGGTCGTCGGCGACCCGGGGGACTACGGCGAGCAAGCGATCTCCGTCGCGGCCTGGGTCGCACTGGCGGTCCTGGCCCGCGTCGTCCAGAAGAGAATCGGTGGGTCCCGCGGCAGGTCGTCGTGACCCCCGACGGTTTCACGGCAGGCGGACCGCCCCATGAGGCACACGCCGGCACGTCCGCGCGCCACCGCCCGCCGTGGCTCCGGCCGGTGGTCGTCGTGGTCATCGTCCTCGTCTGTGGGTGGCTGGCCTCCACGTTCCTGGGCGCCATCGACTGGTCGTCAGTGGGAGAGGCGCTCGGCCGGCTGACGGTCTGGCAGCTGCTCGCGCTCCTGGCGGTCCTGCTCGTGCGCCAGACGTTCAACGCCCTCCCGCTCGCGTTGTTCATCGACGGCCTGGGCGCGGGACGCGCCTTGCTCAGCGACCTCGTCGCGTCAGTCACGGCTGTCGTGGCGCCCCCGCCGGGCGACATGGTCATACGCGTGGCCATGTTCCGCGGCTGGGGGATCGAGGCTTCACGGGGCCTCGCCGGAGCCACGATGAACATGGTCGTGTTCTACGTGAACCGCTTCGCCGCGCCGCTCATCGGCCTTGCGGTCCTTGCCGTCCTGGGCAGTGGCACCCCGCCGGTGGCGGGCGCCGTGGTGAGCATCGCGATCGCGGTCGTGCTCGCCGTGGTCGTCTCGCGCGCCGTCCGCCGTGAGCAGTTCGCCGCCCGGCTGGGGAGGACGGCCGCGAACATCGTGCGGCGCGTGCGCTCCTCGGTCGACCCCGATGCGTGGGTCCGCTCGTCGACCGGGTTCCAGCAGCACATCGTGGCCGACTACCGACGGGCTTTCCCGCGGTCGCTGCTCGCGCTGAGCGCCATGGTGCTGTCGGACGCCTGCATCCTGCTGCTGGCCATCCGGTTCGTCGGCGTCCCCGCGGAGGCGGTGCCGGCGTACGAGGTGATCGGCATCTTCTTCCTGGCCTACCCCCTGACCCTGCCGCCGATGATGGGCCTCGGCATCTACGACGTGGTCCTGCTCGGGGCGTTCATGGAGATCGGCGGCGACGCGCTCGAGCCCGAGCTGGTCGCGGCGCTCACGGTGTGGCGAGCCGTGACGATCCTCGGCCCGGTCATGCTCGGCGGGGTCGTCACCCTCGTGTGGCGGCGACGCCTGGGCGCTGCGACCGCGGACCTGCCGTGACCCGGGTCAGCGGATCTCGAAGAAGAGGCCCTCGCCACCCTGGGTGACGACCAGGAGGTTGTCGTGGAGCTCGGCGGAGTCGCTGGGGCCGTCGAGCAGGGCCAGCACCGCGCGCTCGGTCTGACGCGCCGGACCGGTGCAGCGCCCGCGCTGGAGCGTCACGTTGGAGAAGACCAGCGCCGTCCCCTCGACCTGCACGGTGACGCGTCCGCTCCGACACCCGGTGAACAGGCGCGACAGTCCGTTCGCGCCGACGTCGAGCCGCGGTCGGCGGGTGTCGACCGGAAGCCGGGACACGGCCCCGTCGGACACCGTGCCGACAGCGGTCCAGGTGCGCCCGAGCAGGCTCGTGAGGTCGTCGGGGGTGTCCGTCCCGAGCTCGATCGTGACCCCGCCGGCCTGCAGTGTCAGGGCGTCTCCCTCGACCGTGGCGTCGACGCCGGCGCTGAAGAACTCGGTGAGCCAGCGGTCCTGCTCGAGGAGGTCGGGGTCGCACATCATCATCGTGGCGGCCGGCTCGGACGTCCATGCGATGGTCGTGCCGTCGACCTCGAACGGCCCGAACACGGTGTTGCACCCGGCGTTGACCGACATGGTCTCGCCCTCGAACCCGACCTCGACGGTCGTCCCCTCTGCCAGCTCTGCGCCCTCGACGGAGGTCGAGGCGTACGACCTTCCGTCCAGCGCGGCGGCGTCGACTGTCGCGGCGGACGAGGTGTCCGCCGTCGACGGGGACGGCGAGGAGGACGAGTCCGAGCTGTCGGAGTCGGCACACCCGGCCAGGACGGCCGCGAGCAGCACTGCCGTGCCACCGCGCATGACCGAGCTCAAGCCTTGGTGAAGCACGTCCCCCCGACTCCTCTCCTCGGTCTCTGCCGTCGTCGTGCCGAGTCTGCTCACGGCGCGGACGGGGTGGCCTCCCCCGCAACGGGGGACCCGCTCGGGGCCGTCACGTCGGAGGATCGCACCCATGCGCGCCTCGGGGAACACGCCCGTCCGACCGGCCGCCACTGCCCGGGGGACGGCATGACCGCGCCCGGCACGCAGCCGGCCCCTCCTGCGGAGAGCAGCCCCGTCCAGAAGATGACGCTGCCGACCCTGACCGCCATGGTCATCGGCGGCATGGTGGGGGCCGGGGTGTTCTCGCTGCCGGCCCGGTTCGGCGTCGCCACCGGGATCCTGGGGTCGCTGATCGCCTGGGCGATCGCCGGCGCGGGCATGCTCATGCTGGCCTTCGTCTTCCAGAACCTCGCGCTGCGCAAGCCGGACCTGGACTCGGGCGTCTTCATCTACGCCAAGGCAGGCTTCGGCGACTACGCCGGCTTCAACTCCGCCATCGGCTTCTGGGCGAGCACCGTCGCGGGCAACGCCTTCTACTGGGTGTTCATCACGGCGACGCTGGGTGCCTTCTTCGACAGCTTCGGGGACGGCGACACCGTGCTGGCCCTCGTGCTCTCGACACTGGGCGTCTGGTTCTTCCACGTCCTCATCGCCCGCGGGGTGAGGGATGCGGCGGTGATCAACCGCATCGTCACGATCTTCAAGATCATCCCGATCCTGGTGTTCATCGTGGTGCTCCTCGTGAACCTCGATGCCGACGTCTTCGCCGACAACTGGACCGCCTACGGCTACGGCGACCTCGGCTCGCTCGACGAGCAGGTGCGCAACACGATGATCATCACGACGTTCGTGTTCATCGGGATCGAGGGGGCCAGCGTCTACTCGCGCTACGCCCAGAAGCGCGAGGACGTGGGCCGAGCCACCGTCATGGGCTTCCTCAGCGTGCTGTCGATCTTCTCGCTGGTGACGCTCTCCAGCTACGCCGTCCTGCCGCAGCCGGAGATCGCCGCCACCCGGCAGCCCTCGATGGTCGGCGTCTTCCAGTCGGTCGTGGGCGACTGGGGCGAGGTCTTCATCAGCGTGGCGGTCATCGTCTCCGTCCTGGGCGCCTACCTCGCCTGGACGTTGATGGCCGCCGAGGTCATGTACATCCCGGCGCGACAGGACGACTTCCCGGCGTTCCTCGGACGTGAGAACGAGGCAGGGACGCCGATCACGGCCCTCGTCGTCACGTCGATCGCCATCCAGTCGGTGCTGCTGCTGACGCTGGTGGTGGCGGACGCGTTGAACTTCCTCCTCGACCTGTCCACGAGCCTTGCCCTGCTGCCCTACCTCCTGGCTGCGGCGTACTCGCTCAAGCTCGCCCTGACCGGGGAGTCGTACGAGGACGAGACGCCCCGGGTGAAGCTCCGGGAGGGGATCGTCGCGGGGGCAGCCACGGTCTACACGCTGTTCCTCTTCGATGCCGCCGGCCTCGAGTTCCTGTTGCTGTCCGCGGTGCTCCTGGCGCCTGCGTCGCTCCTGTACGTCAAGGCGCGCAGCGAGCGCGGTCGGCGCATCTTCACCCCGGCCGAGATCGGCCTCTTCGTCATCATCGTGGCCGCCGGCGTCGTCGGCGTCGTCGGCCTGTGGACCGGCCGGATCGCCCTCTGACGCACCGCACGGAAGGAACGACACATGACCAGTGACCAGAATCCAGGACCCGAGGCCGCCGGTGGCGGCGCCGCGTCGGCGTACGGCGTTCACTCGGAGGTCGGCCGGTTGCGCAAGGTCCTGGTGTGCTCCCCGGGCCTCGCGCACCGCCGGCTCACGCCGACGAACTCCGACTCGCTGCTCTTCGACGACGTCATGTGGGTCGACAACGCCGAGAAGGACCACGCGGCCTTCGTGTCGGAGCTCGAGGCGCGCGGGGTGGAGGTGGTCGAGCTCCATGACCTGCTCGCGCAGACGATGGCCGTGCCGGGGGCCAAGGACTGGCTGCTGGAGCGGAAGATCAGCCTGAACCAGGTGGGCTACGGGCTCGTGGACGAGACCCTCTCCTTCCTGCGCACGCTGGACGAGGCCAGGCTCGCGGAGCTGCTGATCGGCGGGATGGCTACCAGTGACCTTCCCGACGACTTCCGGTCCGGCTTCGTCGCACTGGCCCGCGAGTCCACCGGGGCGCGGGACTACCTCATGCAGCCGCTGCCCAACACGCTCTACACGCGCGACACCACGTGCTGGCTCTACGGCGGCCTGACGATGAACCCGCTCTACTGGCCGGCACGTCACGACGAGACGCTGCTCTACAAGGCGATCTACGAGTTCCACCCCGACTACGCCGGGTCGAAGGTGTGGTGGGGCGACCCCGAGCTCGACTGGGGGCTCGCCACCATCGAGGGCGGGGACGTGATGCCGATCGGCAACGCCACGGTCCTGGTCGGGATGAGCGAGCGGACGTCGCGCCAGGCCATCACCCAGGTCGCGCGCGCCCTCTTCGAGCAGGGGGCCGCCGAGCGCGTGGTCGTCGCCGGGATGCCCAAGCTGCGTGCCGCCATGCACCTCGACACGGTGTTCACCTTCGCCGATCGCGACGTCGTGACCTACTTCCCGGGCATCGTGGACGGCATCCACTCGTTCTCCCTGCGCCCCGGCGACAACGCGCACGGGATCGAGGTCACCGACGAGGGCGACCGGGCGTTCGTCGACGTCGTGGCCGAGTCCCTGGGGCTCTCCGAGCTCCGGGCGCTCGAGACGGGGGGCGACGTGTACGCGTCCGAACGCCAGCAGTGGGACAGCGGCAACAACGCTGTCGCGGTGGAGCCGGGGGTGGTGTTCACCTATGACCGCAACACGTACACCAACGCGCTGCTGCGCGACGCCGGCGTCGAGGTGATCCCGATCGTCGGCGCCGAGCTCGGCCGGGGCCGAGGTGGCGGGCACTGCATGACCTGCCCCATCGCCCGCGACCCGGTCGACTACTGACATCACTGAGAGGGGTGCGGTGCCCGGGTGGCTCGAGCGAGCGGTGGAGCTGGTCCGTCGCTCCCGCCTGCTCCCGGCCGGGCTGGCGTTCGCGATCGGCTTCGCCTGCCTCTCGCTGACCCCGTCGCTGCTGCCCCGTTCCCCGCTGGCCCAGGGCGTGGTCAGCGGCGCCGCCGCAGCCTCGGGGTACGGCGTCGGGGTCTTCCTCGCGTGGTGCTGGCGGGGACTGCGCGACCGACCACGGGAGCCGTGGCCGGACCTGGCACGGTCGGTCCTCCTGGTCGGAGGGATCGCGGCCCTGCTCACGAGCCTCGCCGCGGGCGTGCGGTGGCAGGCCGAGGCCCACGACCTGGCCGGGACGGAGGCGACGCCCGTCGCGTTCGTGCTCCTCGTGCCGCTGGTGACGCTGGTCGTCGCCGCGCTGTTCCTCGGACTGGCGCGTGGCGCCCGGGCCGCCTCGCGACGGGTGGCCCGGCTGCTGGAGCGTCGGCTCAGGCCCTCGGTGGCACGGGTCCTGGGAGTCGTGTCGGTGGGCTTCGTGGCGTGGGCACTGCTCAGCGGGGTGGCGGCTGACGCGGGGCTGCGCGCGCTCGACGCGTCGTTCGCCCTCGGCGACCTCGAGACGCCGGAGGGGATCGAACGACCGTCGACGCCGCTGCGCTCCGGCAGCGACGAGTCGCTGGTCGACTGGGACGACCTGGGCGTGGAGGGGCGGACCTTCGTCGGCACTGGTCCGAGTGCCGAGGAGATCGGCGAGTTGACGGACCGCCCGTCGATCGAGCCCATCCGCGTCTTCGCGGGGCTCGCCAACGCCGAGGACACGGAGCAGCAGGCCGCCCTCGCGGTGGCGGACCTCGAGCGGGCCGGCGGCTTCGAGCGGCAGCACCTCCTGGTGGTCACCACCACCGGGACCGGGTGGGTCGAGCCGAGCGCGGCGAGCGGCTTCGAGTACGTCACCGGTGGGGACTCCGCGATCGTCGGGATGCAGTACTCGCACCTCCCCTCCTGGCTGTCCTTCATCGTCGACTCGGCCCGCGCCCGCGACGCCGGGAGGGCCTTGTTCGACGCGGTCTACGCGCGCTGGTCGAGCCTTCCGTTCGACGAGCGGCCGGAGCTCTACGTCTTCGGTGAGAGCCTCGGGTCGTTCGGCGCCGAGGCCGCCTTCAGCGGCGAGTTCGACCTCGACAACCGGACGTCGGGGGCGCTCCTCGTGGGTCCGCCCAACTTCAACCCGCTCTACCGCAGCTTCATCGAGGACCGGGACGCCGGCTCGCGCGAGGTCGAGCCGGTCTACCGGGAGGGACGGATCATCCGCTTCACCACGAAGGCCGAGCGTCCCCAGCCGGAGGACGAGCCGTGGACGGGGAGCCGGGTGCTCTACCTGCAGCACGCGTCCGACCCGGTCACCTGGTGGAGCCCCGACCTGCTGCTCACCCGACCCGACTGGCTCGAGGAGACGCGCGGCGACGACGTGCCCGGTGCCATGCGATGGGTCCCTTGGATCACCTTCCTGCAGGTGTCGGCGGACCTCGCCGCGGCCTTCTCGACCCAGCCCGCCCACGGGCACAACTTCTCGGGTGAGCACGCCGCCGGCTGGGTCAACGTGCTGCAGCCCGAGGGCTGGACGCCGGACATCACCGAGCGGCTGCGGCAGGAGCTCGCGCGCTACCCGTGACCGCCGCTCGCGACACCCGGGTCGAGCGCGAGGAGCAGGGCTCGACGAGCGAATCTCACCTGTGCTGGCGCGGCGACATCTCCACGGCATCGTCGATCGCGTCGTTGAAGCGCCCCAGGCCCACTGCCAGGTCAGCCGCGACCTGCTCGCCCAGCGTGTCCACGATGGCGCGGAGACCGGCGGCCCGGACCTCGGACTCGCTGCGGTAGGCCGCCTCGCCGGCGGCGGTCGCTCGGACCAGCATCGCGGGGGACTCCGGGTCGTCGTACCGCTCGACGTAGCCGTGGCCGACCGCCGTGTGCACCTGTCGGTTGATCGTGGACTGATCGAGCTGCAGGTACTCCGCCAGCCCACGCAGGGTGTGCGGGCCGTGCTCGATCACCAGCCACAGGATCTTGAACGCAGAGCCGTCGAGTGCCGTCGCCGACGAGTGGGTCTCGCGCCGTCGACCCAGCCGCATGAGCTCGTGCCGCAGCGTGGTCAGGGTCTCGTCGGTGACGGGCGGGGGTGATGTCGTGATTCGTGGCATGGCCGCCTCCTCGGGTCTCAGGCGCCGGTGCCGGCCACCGTATCGACCGTGGCCTCGTCGAGGTCGGCGCCGATGGCGTCGGCACGGCGGCGGACGACGGGCACGGTCGAGGCGATGGCGACGCCGATGAAGGCGGCGAGCGCTCCGACGATGAAGCACCAGCGGAACGCCGACTCGCTCGGGACCGCGAAGCCGCCGAGGTCCGTCGTGCTGCTGGTCAGCAGCGTGGCCATCACGGCCGCTGCCAGCGTCGTGCCGGTCGAGCGCATCAGACCGTTGACACCGACCGCCGAACCGGCCTCGTGGGCCGGGACGGAGTCGAGGATCAGCGTGGGCATGGCGGCGTAGCCGATGCCGACACCGGCAGAGGCCACGCAGGAGGCGAGCAGCAGCTGCCACGGGGCGTCCATCATGACGAGGGCG
The DNA here is from genome assembly GCF_054049275.1 of Nocardioides sp. P5_E3. Lineage (NCBI taxonomy): Bacteria > Bacillati > Actinomycetota > Actinomycetes > Propionibacteriales > Nocardioidaceae > Nocardioides > Nocardioides sp. P5_E3. The sequence goes on along the minus strand of NZ_JBFUMR010000029.1, from coordinate 22,620 downwards.
ACGAGGTAGCCCACACCGAGGACGGCGGCGCCGATCATCAGCGTCTGCTTGGCGCCGATGCTCCTCATCAGGCCGCTGGAGACGGGCGCGAAGACGAGCATCATCAGCCCCGCCGGCGCCATCCAGAGCCCGGCGGCCAGGATCGACTGGCCGAGACCGTACCCGGTGATCTCCGGCATCTGGAGCAGCTGGGGCACCACGATCGACTGCGCCATCATGCCGAAACCGATCGCGACGGCCGCGAGGTTCGTCAGGAGCACGGCCGGTGCCGCGGTCGTGCGCAGGTCGACCAGGGGCTCGTCCTGGCGCAGCTCGAAGGCGCCCCACGCAAGCAGGACGAGCAGGCCGACGACGATCGCGGTCCACGTGCGGCCGCTGTCCCAGCCCCACGTGCTGCCCTTGGAGACGCCGACGAGGAAGCACGACAGGCCGATCGCCAGGCCGACGGTGCCGGCGACGTCGAGTCGGCCCGACGAGCCGTCGTGCACGTGCGGCACGGCGACCCAGGTGAGAACGGTGATCACGGCGGCCAGAGCGGCAGCCACCCAGAACAACGCGTGCCAGTCACCGGAGTCGGCGATCCAGGCCGCCAGCGGCAGGCCGATCGCACCACCGACGCCGAGCGTGGCGCTCATCGTGGCGACTCCGGTCGAGGCCATCTCCGGCGGCGCGAACTCACGGATGAACGAGATCCCGACGGGGATGAAGCCCATCGCGAGACCCTGCAGGGCGCGGCCCGCCAGCATGGGGGCGAGCGAGTCGGACAGCGCGCACACGGTCGAGCCGACGAGCAGCAGCGCAGCGCTCGCGGTCAGCACGCGTTGCTTGCCGACCATGTCGGCGATCCGCCCCGCGACCGGCATGGTGACCGCCGCAGCGAGCAACGTGATGGTGATGACCCACGACGCGTTCGATGCCGACGTGGAGAGGAGCCCGGGCAGCTCGCTCTGGATCGGGATGACCATCGTCTGGGTCAGGGCGGCGCTGAGGCCACCGGCGCACAGGACCCCGATGGCGAGTCCGGGGTGTGCAGGCGTGGAAGACGGGTTGTTCATGTGTGCAACATACATATGTTGCTCATGACAACCAATTCGAGCGGCTCCCACCCTCCTCACGGTCAGCGCCGGAAGGAGCGTCCCGACCCGGGATGCGAGGAGCTGGTGGTGCCCGGTCGGGCAACCACCAGCTCCTCACTGATCGACTGTCGACGGACCTAGGCGGCCCGGGCCAGCTCGCGCTCGCGCACCTCCACCGCGGCCGGTTCGGTCCGCCACACCCTGGCGCGAGCCAGGAAGAGCGCCCCGACCACGGCCACCGCCGCGAAGGTGGCGATGCCGCTCTCGCCGGCGACGTAGGCCAGGTCGGCCTCCGAGCCCGCCACCACGGCCGCCGCACCGATACCGAACGCGATGTTGACTGCACCGTGCGCCATCGCCACGGGCCAGACGCTGTGCGTCCGGTCCCACACGTAGGCGTAGAAGACGCCACCCATGGTGATCGTGGCGACCACGACCGGCGCCACGAGCCAGCGGCTGCCGTGCTCGTCGTACGTCGTGGCGATGAGGATCAGCGGCAGGTGGAAGCAGCCGTGGATGAAGCCGGTGACCAGGGCAGCCCGGCGGCGGCTGGTGAGCTGCTGGATCCTCGGCAGGAGGTAGCCCCGCCAGCCGATCTCCTCGGCCAGGAAGAGGACGGTCATGAACGCCAGCGTGCTCGCCAGGTTCAGGCTCCAGGACGCCACGCCCGAGGACGTCAGGTCGATCGAGCGCAGCTCCGCGACGTCCAGCGCCAGCGCGGCGCCGTACGCACTGCCGGCCAGGAGCATGGGCACGAGCAGCGCGAACGCCCACAGTCGCTTGCCCGAGCGGTTCAGCCCGAACTCCCCCCACAGGGCGCGGCGCCTGCCGCGGGGGGTGACGGTGAACGTGATGATGACCAGCGCGGTGACGGGAGCGAAGGCGCTGAGCAGCACATTGATGCCGGCGTGGGGCAGCGCGGTGGCGATGCCGATGGCCAGTGAGAAGGCGAGCACGAGATAGGTCGTGGCCTCGCGTAGTGGTCGTGACATGTGAACCTCCGGTGGCTGTGCCGGCCTGTCTGGCCGCTCCACCAATCTCGCCGCCGGAGAGGGTCCGCACATCTGTCCGGGGTCCTCACGCGTCGAGACCCGAGGCAGAGGTCAGCTGCTCCCGGGGACGGTCAGGCCCGACTCGTAGGCGTGCATCACCAGCTGCGCCCGGTCCCGGCACTCCAGCTTGGTGAGGAGGTGGCTCACGTGGGTCTTCACGGTGCCGTAGCCCATGTGCAGCGAGTCGGCGATCTCCTGGTTCGACAGGCCGCGCGAGACCGCGACCAGCACCTCGCGCTCACGATCGGTCAGGCCGTCGTCGGCGGGGGACGCCGGGCGGCCCGGAAGGGTCGCGAACTGCTCGATCAGGCGACGCGTGACCGAGGGCGCGAGCAGCGCGTCGCCAGCGGCGACCACGGAGATGGCGTCGAGCAGCTGGGTCGGCCTGGTGTCCTTGAGCAGGAACCCGCTGGCCCCGGCGCGCAGGGCCTCGTGGACGAGCTCGTCCTCGTCGAACGTGGTCAGCACCAGCACGTGCGTGCCGGCACACCGCGGGTCGGCCATGATCCGGCGCGTGGCCTCGAGGCCGTCCATCCGGGGCATGCGGACGTCCATCAGGACCACGTCGGGCGTCGTACGACGACACAGCTCCCAGGCCGCGGCGCCGTCACCCGCCTCGCCGACGACCTCGATGTCGGGGCTGGAGCCCAGGAGCACGACGAACCCGGAACGGACCAGCTCCTGGTCGTCGACCACCGCCACCCGGATCACGGCGCCACCGCCATCGACGAGGGCAGGTGTGCCGCCACCCTGAACCCGGCTCCGTCGAGCGCGCCGTAGTCGAGGGTGCCACCCAGCAGCCGGGCGCGCTCGCGCAGGCCCACCAGCCCGTGCCCGCCCGGTACATCGACACCGGCCGGAGCCCGTGACCCGCCGTGACCGTGGTCCCGGACCTCGACGTCGACCCCGTCGGGCACGTAGGCCACCGTCACCTGCGCCTGCCTCGCGCCGGAGTGCTTGAGCACGTTGGTCAGCGACTCCTGGACGATGCGGTAGGCAGTCAGCTCGATCGCGGTGTCGAGCGGGCGCACCGCACCGCTGACGGTCAGGGAGACGTCGACGCCGGCCTCGCGGACGTCGTGAACGAGGTCCTCGAGGTCGTCGATGCCCTGGAGGGGCGAGACCGCCGGGTCCGCGTCCTCGGCCCGGAGCAGGCCCAGCATCGAGCGGGTCTGGGCCAGCGCCTTGCGGCTGGTCTCGGCGATGATCTCGAGCGCGCGCTCGGCGGCGGCCACGTCGGTGCGGATCACGTGCCCGCCGACGCCGGCCTGCACGGCGATCAGGGACATGCTGTGCGCGACGACGTCGTGCAGCTCCCGGGCGATCCGTAGCCGCTCCTCGACGACGGCACGGGCCGCCAGCTCCCGGGCCGCAGCCGCCTCCTGCTCCGCGATCCGCAGCCGCTCGGACTGCTGGATGCGGCGCGAGCGGATCGCGTCGCCGAGGGCCCACGCCGTGAGGAGGAGGGCGCAGGCCTGCAGGAGGTCGGAGGTGCCCAGGTCGGGGACGTCCAGCACGGCGAGGCCGATGAAGACGAGCAGGCAGAGGACCAGCCCGGCCACGCCGTTCCTCCGTCGGCTGTGCGCCGCGAGGGAGTAGAGGCTGAACAGCAGCAGGACCGAGAGCAGGCCGATGTAGTGGTCGGTCAGTGTCACGACGAGACAGCACGTGACGAACACGGTGAACGCGGCCACCGGCCGGCGGCGACGCCAGACCAGGGACAGGCCCGCCACGAGCGTGGCAGCCACCGACAACGGGTCGGCGGGGTCGAGCCGGGGGTCGATGCCGGCGATGTCGGTGCTGAGCAACGACGCGACGGACAGGGCTGCGGCGGCGAGGCCGATCGCGAGGTCCAGGTAGGGCGACAGCCGCCGGGCCAGCGCCTCCCAGGCTCCGCGGTCGAGCGCGTGCTCGGCATCGCGACCCGTCATCCCGGCAGGCTACGCCCGAGCGACGGGTCCGGACCTCTGTCTGCAGACGGACCCGCCTCTGTCCTCCGGCAGAGGAGGGTGGAGCGTGGCCGTCAGCCCTGGGCCATGTCGACGAAGCGGGAGTAGTGGCCCTGGAAGGCGACGGTGAGGTCGCGGGTGGGGCCGTTGCGGTGCTTGGCGACGATGAGGTCGGCCTCGCCGGGGCGGGTCGACTCCTTCTCGTAGACGTCGTCGCGGTGGAGCAGGATCACCATGTCGGCGTCCTGCTCGAGCGAGCCGGACTCACGCAGGTCGCTCATCATCGGGCGCTTGTCGCCACGCTGCTCGGGACCACGGTTGAGCTGGGACAGCGCGATGATCGGGCACTCGAGCTCCTTGGCGAGGAGCTTGATGTTGCGGGAGAACTCGGAGACCTCGAGCTGGCGGGACTCGACCTTCTTGCCCGAGCTCATCAGCTGCATGTAGTCGATGACGATGAGCTTGAGGTCGTGGCGCTGCTTGAGCCGCCGGGCCTTGGCCCGGATCTCCATCATCGTCATGTTGGGGCTGTCGTCGATGAACATCGGCGCCCCCGAGACCTGCCCCATCTTGCGGGCGAGCTTCTCCCAGTCGTCGTCGCGCATCGTGCCGTTGCGGATGTGGTTGAGCGGCACCTTCGCCTCCGCGGAGAGCAGGCGCATCATGATCTCCGAGCGCGTCATCTCGAGGCTGAAGAAGACGCTGGTGAGGTTGTTGTGGATCGACGCCGCGCGGCAGAAGTCGAGGGCGAGCGTCGACTTTCCCATGGCGGGACGCGCCGCGACGATGATCATCTGGCCGGAGTGGAGACCGTTGGTCAGGTCGTCGAGGTCGGCGAAGCCCGTCGGCACGCCGTAGAGGCCGGCCTCGCGGTTTCCGATCGCCTCGATCTCGTCGAGGACGCCGCTCATGATGTCGCTCAGGGGGGCATAGTCGACGGCCGCGCGACGGTCGGTGACCTTGTAGACCTCGGCCTGCGCGTGGTCGACGACGTCGTCGATCTCGCCCTCACCGGCGTAGCCGAGGGCGGCGATGCGGGTGCCGGCCTCGACGAGGCGGCGCAGGATCGCCTTGTCGCGCACGATCTCGGCGTAGTAGCCGGCGTTGGCGGCGATCGGGACGTTGGCCGAGAGGGTGTGGAGGTAGGGGGCGCCACCGATGCGCACCAGCTCGCCGCGCTTCACCAGCTCGGCGGCCACCGTGATCGGGTCGGCCGGCTCGCCGCGACCGTAGAGGTCGATGATCGCGTCGTGGATGACCTCGTGGGCCGGGCGGTAGTAGTCGACGCCCTTGATCACGTCGACGACGTCGGCGATCGCGTCCTTCGACAGCAGCATCGAGCCGAGCACGCTCTGCTCCGCCGCGTTGTCCTGCGGAGGCGTCCGGTCACCCGGGGAGCGCGGCGAGCTGCCGGGCTCGTAGGCCGCCGGTCCGTCGCCCCAGGCCTCGTCGGTGTCCCCCTCGAAGGTGACGCTCACCGGTGCTCCCTCCATCTCGCTCGGGTCCACTGACCACGACGTTAGGGACGACCACCGACATCGCTGCCGGCTCCGCTCGCACCCGAGTCCACCAGCCATCTCCACGACTGGTTCGCGCAGGACCGTACGTGCTCGCAGGGCCTCGTGGGAAGCCAACGACGCCGAGTTATCCACAGGGTCTGTGGACAAGTCAGGCACACGCGTGGACGACACGCTGCCGCAGGTGCACATGCGGTGGACGACCCTGTGGAAGCAGCTGGACCGTTGACGCCGGTCACGCCGCTGACCTGCGCAAACGCATCCCACACCCTGTGGAAGAAAAATACTCAGCCCCGGGGTCCGTTCACCTGTCCGCCATCTGGCGGATGCCCGCCGCTCGCCGCCTCCCCTGCCTCGACCGGCGCTCGCGGCGCGTCATCCACACGGCCATGCACAGGTAGTCCCATCGGGCTATGTACGTCGAGGCACAGCCGTCGCTATGACGCCCCGCAATCGACGAAGACTGCGGGGTTCCTAGGGTGAACCTGTGAAGACCGACCACCGGGAGACAGACCGCGAGATCCTGCGCCTGGCCGTCCCGGCCTTCCTCGCGCTCGTCGCCGAACCGCTCTTCCTGCTCTCCGACGCCGCCATCGTCGGCCACCTCGGCACGCCCGAGCTCGCGGGCCTCGGCGTCGCCGCGGTCGTCCTCCAGACGGTCGTCGGGCTGTGCGTCTTCCTCGCCTACGGCACCACCGCCAGCGTCGCCCGCCACCTCGGCGCGGGCGACCTCCGGGCCGCCCTCGCCCAAGGGGTCGACGGCATCTGGCTCGCCGTCATCATCGGGGTGGTCGCCACCGTCGGCGGCGTCGCGCTCACGCCGGCGCTGGTCGGCGTCTTCGACACCAGCGCCGAGGTCGCCGACCACGCCGAGACCTATCTCGGCATCGCCTTCCTCGGCACCACCCCGCTGCTGGTCATGCTGGCCGCGACAGGTGTGCTGCGCGGGCTGCAGGACACGCGTACGCCGCTGCTGGTCGCGGTCGTCGGCAACGGCCTCAACATCCTCTTCAACGTCGTGCTCGTCTACGGCCTCGACCTCGGTATCGCCGGGTCCGCCATCGGCTCGGTGCTCGCCCAGGTGATCAGCGCGCTGTGGTTCCTCGTCGTCGTGGTCCGCGCCGCCCGCGAGCACGACGCTCCCCTGAGCCCGGACCGCGCCGGCATCGCGGCCGCCGCGCACGCCGCCGTCGCGCTCGTCGTCCGCACCCTCGCGCTGCGGGCCTGCCTGCTCGTCGGGACGTACGCCGTGACCCGCGTGGGCACCGGCGCGAGCGACGTCAACGTGGCCACCCACCAGATCGCGATCACCCTCTGGGCCTTCCTCGCCTTCGCCCTCGACGCGATCGCGATCGCCGCGCAGGCCCTCACCGGCCGGGCGCTGGGCAGCGGCGACGTCGACGGCACCCGCCGCCTCACCCGCCGGATGGTGCGGTGGGGCTGGGGCAGCGGCATCGTCGCCGGGCTCGCCCTGGCCGCCGTGGCCCCGTTCATCGGCGCGCTCTTCACCACCGACCCCGCGGTGCGCGACCTGCTCGTGCCGGTGCTGCTCGTCGCCGCGATCGGGCAACCGGTCGCCGGGATGGTCTTCGTCCTCGACGGGGTGCTGATCGGCGCGGGCGACGGCGCCTACCTCGCATGGGCCGGCCTGGTCGTGCTGGCGGCGTACGCACCGGCCGCGCTCTGGGCGGCCACGCTCCCCCACGGGCTGGTCGCGGTCTGGGTGGCGATGACCATCGTGTTCATGGGCGCGCGCGGCGTGCTGCTCTCGTGGCGCGCCCGCGGCGACCGATGGCTCGTGACCGGAGCCACCGCCGCTCGTTGACCTCGGTGAGGGCGCTCGGGAGCGCGCCGGACACGAGGGAGGACCGATGCTTCGACACCGCACCGCGAGCCGGCTGGCCGTGCTGGGACTGCTGGGCGGCGGCCTGGTGCCGTTGGCCGCGGCGCCGGCAGGCGCCACCCCGGGCTGCGTCGACGAGACCGCTCCGAGCGTCCTGCAGAACGGCTGTGACGACAGCACGCCACCCGAGACCACGCTCACGGCCTCGACCGCACCCAACGCCGCCGGGCTGGTGACCGTGTCGTCGATGACCTTCACCCTCGGGTGGCAGGTCACCGACGGCGACCAGGGCCCCTTCGGGATCGAGTGCCGGCTGACCGGTGGGCCGCAGGCCCACGACTGGCGTGCCTGCACCAGCCCCGTGACGTACGCCGACCTGCCCGACGCCGCGGCCGGCGGCTACGTCCTCGAAGCCCGCGCCGTCGACCTCGGCGACCGCGCCCGCACCCCCGACACCGCCCCGCTGCTGCCGCCCACCGTGGCGGACACCCCCGACGAGGACCCCACGCCGGCGACCTTCACCTGGGGACAGGACACCCGCGCGCCCTTCGTCTTCGTCACCGGCACCTCCTACGACGAGATCACCCCGACCCAGCCGGTCGTCACCGGTGCGGGCGCGCCGATCCGGCTCAACAGCAGCGAGGCGGGCTCGGCCTTCGAGTGCACCGACAACGACCGGCCCGTCGCTTGCACGGGCGGTCGGTGGGAGCTGCCCAGTCCCACCGCCGGCCGGCACCGCTTCGCCGCACGCACCATCGACGCCGCCGGCAACGCGAGCGCCTGGTCGGAGCCGATCGAGTTCTTCGTGCCGCGCAACCTCACCCGCCAGCGCGGCTGGGCGAAGGTGACCGGCCCCGGCTACTTCCGCGGCGACGCGATCAAGGCGTCCCGCCGCGGCGCGCGCCTCGTGCTGCCCCGGACGACCGTAGGTGAGCTCCGGCTGCTCGCCGCCACCGGCCGCGGCCACGGCAAGGTGCGGGTACGCGTCGGCAGGCGCGACTGGCACGTCGTCGACCTCGCCGGTGCGAAGGCGTCGATGAAGCAGCTCGTCGTCATCGACCGCTACTCCGGCATCCGCACTGGACGGATCGTCATCGAGTCGCTGAGTGCCAGGCCGGTCGTCCTCGACGCCGTCGTCGCGCGTCCCAACCGGTTCCCCGCAGCCAGCCGCAGCAGCCGACGCTGACCCCTGCCGGACGCCCTCCCGCGTTACGTCTCGGTTAACGCAGGAACTTCGGCAGATCTTTTCGTTGACAGGTGCGGTTCCTGTGACTTCAGATACACCTGTTCACTCTCTGCCCGCGTCGTCTACGCATTCGTTTGTGGGGTCGCGTCGTCGTGCCGTGGGGCCACTTCATTCCGAACGGGAGATCCGTGTGATCCGTCGTACCGTTGCGGCCGGCGCTGCCACCAGCGTCGCTGCCGCACTACTCGTGCCGTGGGGGACGGCTGCCAACGCAGCCGACAGCTCCCTCGACGGCCTGGAGCCGGCGCAGTCGTCGCTGGCCAGGTCCCTCGAGAGGGGGACGGTGCTCGAGCTGGGCACCGGCTCCGCTCCGGAGACCTACTTCGTGCAGCTGCAGGCCCCGGCCGTTCCGCGGCGTGAGGTCGCGGTCGAGCGTGGCATGACCTCGACCCGGTCCGAGTCGGGCTACCGCCGCGAGCTGCAGGAGCAGCAGTCCGACCTGGTCGACTCGATCTCGCGCGTCACCACCGGTGACGTCACCGTGCTCAACCGCTACACGGAGGCCCTCAACGGCGTCGCCGTGCGGATGACGCGCGCCCAGGCCAAGAAGGTCGCCGGCATCGACGGCGTCTCCGCGGTCCAGGTCGACTTCGAGCGCGAGCTCACCACGGACAAGGGCCCCGAGTGGATCGGCGCACCCACCGTGTGGGACGGCACCAACGTCCCCGGTGGCGTCGGCAGCAAGGGCGAGGGCGTCATCGTCGGCATCCTCGACTCCGGCCTCAACCCGGCCAACCCGTCGTTCGCCGACAGCGTCGCGGAGGCCGACGGCGGTGACGGCTACGACCACATCAACCCGCTCGGCGCCGGCAACTACCTCGGCATGTGCGACTCCTCCAACGAGGACCAGTACTACGAGGGCTGGGGCTGCAACGACAAGCTCATCGGCTACTACAACTTCGAGGACCCGGAGAACCCCGCCTCCGACCCGTTCGACGACGTCTACGACGACGACGGCCACGGCAGCCACACCGGCAGCACCACGGCCGGCAACCAGGTCGAGGCCACGGCGTACGCCGCGAAGGGCACCGAGCACGAGTTCTCGGTGACCTCGAAGATCAAGGGTGTCGCCCCGCACGCCAACGTGATCGGCTACGACGTCTGCGACGGCGGCTGCCAGGGCTACTCGATCGTCACCTCGATCGAGCAGGCCATCACCGACGGCGTCGACGTGATCAACTACTCCATCGGCTCGAGCGCCGCCTCCAGCCCCTGGACCGACCTCGACGCCATCGGGTTCCTCAACGCCCGCGCGGCCGGCATCCACGTCGCCACCTCGGCCGGCAACGACGGTCCCGGTGCGGCCACCCTCGGCAGCCCGGGCGACGTCCCGTGGATGACGACGGTCGGCGCGACCACGCACGACCGCAAGTACGTCGCCTCGGTCACCGGCATCACCGCGACCGACGCTGCCACCCGGCCCGACATCACGGGTGCCGGTCTGTCCGGTGCCACCGACGGTGCGTTCCCGGTCGTCTACGCGGGCTCCGCGCCCTACAACAACGCCCGGTGCAGCCAGCCCGACGACGAGACGCCGGTCGGCGCCTTCCCCGCGGGCACGGACCTGTCCGGCCTCATCGTGGTCTGTGACCGCGGTGGCAACGGACGCGTCGAGAAGGGCGAGAACCTCGCCGAGCTCGGCGCCGAGGGCATGATCCTGGCCAACGACCAGGCCAGCGGCACCTCGCTCAACGGTGACGCCCACGCCCTCCCGGCCGCGCACATCACCTACGCCGACGGAGTCGCGCTGAAGGCGTTCATGGCCGCCCACCCGGGCACCAAGGCCGCCCTGTCCGGCTCGGTGGCCGACGTCAAGGACGCCAACGGCGACATCATGGCCGCGTTCTCCAGCCGCGGCCCCAACCGGTCGGTCTCCTCGATCAGCCCGTCCGTCTCGGCCCCCGGCGTGGACATCCTCGCCGCTGCCGGCACGGACAACAGCGTCGAGTGGCACTTCATCTCCGGCACCTCGATGGCCAGCCCGCACACCGCGGGTGCCCTCGCGCTGCTCAAGGGGGTCCAGCCCGACTGGACCCCGGCGGAGTCCCAGTCCGCGCTGATGACGACGGCCGAGCGTGACATCACCGACAACGACGGCACCAAGGCCGACTGGTTCGACATGGGCTCGGGTCGCATCGAGCTCCGTCGCGCCGCGAAGGCGGGCCTGGTGCTCGACGAGACGCTCGCCGGCTACCAGGGTGCCAACCCGGCCGTCGGTGGCGACGTCCGCGCGCTCAACACCGCCAGCATGGCGGACGACGAGTGCCTGCAGACGTGTGACTGGACGCGGACGTTCACCGGCACCTCGACCGGTGTCGGCACCTGGAGCGTCTCGGTGGAGAACCTGTCCCCCGGACTGACGCTGTCGACGGACAAGGCCAGCGTCGCGGTCACCGACGGCGGTGACGTCGACGTGACGGTCACCGCTCAGCTCGGCGCAGACGTCGCGACCGACAAGTGGCTGTTCGGCACCCTGGTGCTGACGCCGCCCGCGGGCTCGCAGGCCCCGGTGGCCCACCTGCCCGTCGGCGTCCTGCCGTCGGCCGGCGTGCTGCCCACCTCGATCGACATCACGACCCGTCGTGACGCCGGGTCGCAGGTGGAGGAGGGTATCGAGGCGATCGCGATCTCCGACCTGCAGGTCGACGCCAGCGGCCTGGTGCCCGAGGACAAGGTCACGCTGACCATCCCGCAGGACACCACCAACCCCAACGCGTTCGACGGCAACGGCACGCACGTCGAGGAGCTCGAGGTGCCTGCCGGCGCCACGAGCCTCATCGCCGAGCTGCAGAACCCGACCGCTCCCGACTTCGACCTCTACGTCGGGACGGGCGAGGTCTCGGAGGCCAACGTGGTGGCGTCGAGCGCCAGCGCCGGCTCCAACGAGCGGGTCGAGATCGCCGACCCCGAGCCGGGCACCTACTGGGTGCTGGTGCAGAACTGGCAGGCATCGCCCTCCGGCACCGACACCACCGACCTGGTGACCGCCGTGGTCGCCGGCGACCAGGGCAACCTGCGCGCCGAGGGTCCCGACGGTGCCCTGCCCGCCGCCACACCGTTCTCGATCCGCACCTTCTGGGACGAGGACGCCATGGAGGCCGGGCAGACCTGGCACGGCACGCTCACGCTCGGCACCTCGTCCGCGAACCCGGGCGACATCGGTGTCGTGCCCGTGGTCGTCACGAGGATCGAGGACGACGTGACCAAGACGTCGGACGTGACCGAGGCGGGGCCGGGTGACACCGTCACCTACACCGTCGAGGTGGCGCCCAACGTCACCCGCGAGGACCTCACCTACTCGATCACCGACACCCTGCCGGCAGGGGCGACGTACGTCGAGGGTTCTGCCACCGACGGCGCCACCTACGCCGACGGCAAGGTGACGTGGAGCGCGGACCTGCCCTCCACCTACGGCGAGCAGGGCACGTACGACATCACCACCAGCAAGACGGACACGTCGTGCGTCAACCCGTTCTCGAAGAAGGCGGACTACACCGACCTGCTCACCGCCACGGGTGGCGCGCTGAAGGCCGACCCGGCGGTCTCCGGTGACAGCAAGCTGTGGAACGCCTTCACCTCGACCGACCTCGGCCTGTACGGCGAGGCTTTCCGGGGTGTCGGCTACACCGACGACGGCTTCCTGGTCTACGGAGGGGCGGACAACTGGGCCCAGAGCGCGGACGACGAGCCGTACACCCCACAGGTCCTGCCCAACCCGGCACTGCCCAACAACATCAGCGCGGGCATGTGGCGCGACGGGCAGGTCTTCTACGACGCGGCCTCGAACTCGGGCGTCACCGCGGCGCAGACGAGCGCCGGCCTGCGGATCCTCGAGTGGGACAACCTGGGAGGTTGGAGGGCCCCGGGCGACTCCCTCGACATGCAGGTCTTCCTGCAGGAGGGCAGCAACGACCTGGTCTGGGTCTACGACGACATCAAGGCCGACCTGTCGGAGGTGACCGTGGGCACGGAGAACGCCGACGGCACCAACGGGCAGGCGCTGGTCAACAAGGCCGACGTGGGCACGAAGATCACCAACGGGACCGTCGTGTGCATGACCTACGAGTCGGCACTCGGCGACCCGGTGTCGTTCACCTACCAGGTGACCGTCGACGGTGACGTCCACGAGCGCCAGCGGCTGGTCAACGAGGCCGTCCACACCACGAGCGACCCGGGCGCCAAGCCGGCGTCGGTCACCAACACGGTCGTGGTGAAGGGCGCCTCCGAGCGCAGCGAGGTCGCGCTGTCGATCAACCCGAACCGCATCGAGACCGGTCAGACGACCGCGGCCACCGCCACGGTCTTCAGCGCGGGGGAGACGGTCGCCACGGGGCCAGTCGAGTTCTGGGCGGGCACCCGCCTGGTCGGCACCGCCACTCTCGACGCGGCGGGCAAGGCCACGGCCACCCTGAGCGGGTTCCCCACGGCCGGGACCATCCCGGTCACCGCGAAGTACCTCGGTGACAGCGCCAACCTGGGCAGCACCTCGGACCCGGTCAACCTGGTGGTCTCGGCCCCCGGCGCCCCGGCTCCGAAGGTGAAGTCGCGGCTCGAGGTGGACGCCCCGAAGGTGGTCGAGCAGGGCAAGAAGGCCAAGCTCAAGATCGCCGTGTCCGCTCCGAAGGTGACGCCCACCGGCACGGTGGAGGTCACCGTCAGGGGCGCGCTGGAGAAGAAGACCTGGACGCTGACGCTCAACCGGTTCGGCAAGGCGCAGCTCGTCCTGCCGAAGGCCCGGAAGGTCGGCAAGATCAAGGTCAAGGTCGAGTACCTCGGTGACGCCGCGGTGCTCGGGTCCAAGGACCGGCTGAAGATCAGGGTCGCGAAGAAGTGACCTGATCCTCACCTCTCCGCATGACGAGGGGCCGGCGGTGGTGACACCGTCGGCCCCTTCGTCATGTCCGGAACATCCCCGTGGACCGTGCCGTCACACTGCCATGATGACGACGAGCCGTCGCCTCGCCCTGCTGCTCGCGTCGAGCGCCCTGCTCGCGTCGTGCGGCGCACCCGACGAGGGTGCCGACCGGCCGACGACCGACCCGCCTGTCGCCGAGGAGACGACCGTGGACCCCACCACCAGCCCGTCGGGCACCCCCGCCCCCCGCGACGTCGTACGCGCGGTGGACGACCTGGCTGCCAGCCTCGGCGTCGATGCCGACGAGGTCGAGGTGGTCTCGGTGGAGGAGGTCACCTGGCGCGACGGCAGCCGCGGGTGCGCCCAGCCCGGGATGGCCTACACCCAGGCGCTGATCGACGGATCACGGATCACGCTCCGGGCCGGGGGCCGGACCTACGAGTACCACTCCGGCGGCAGCCAGCCACCCGCGCGCTGCGACAAGCCGACCCAGTAGACCCCAGTCGACCCAGGTAGACGCACCACGGCCCGCCACCCCTGAGGGGCGGCGGGCCGTGGTGTGTGGTGCGTCGGTCGCGTCAGGCGGGGACGACGTTGAGGGCCACCGTGGCGGACACCTCGTCGTGCAGCTTGACGGTCACCTCGTGGGCGCCGAGCGACTTGATCGGGTTGACCACCACGATGGTGCGGCGGTCGACCTTCTCGCCGGAGACGGCCGTGATGGCGTCGGCGATCTCGGTGGTGGTGACGGCGCCGAACAGGCGACCGCCCTCACCGGCACGGACCTTCACGTTGACCGCGTTGGCCTCGAGCTTGGCCTTGACGTCCTTGGCGTGGTCCTCGTCGCGCACTGCGCGAGCGGTGCGGGCGGCCTTGATCGACTCGATGGTCTTCTCGCCGCCGCGGCTCCAGCGGATGCCGAGGCCACGCGGGACGAGGTAGTTGCGGCCGTAGCCGTCCTTGACCTCGACCACGTCACCGGGGGCACCGAGGCCGTCGACCTCCTGAGTGAGGATGAGCTTCATGTCCCGTGCTCCTCTCAGCGACCGGTGGACGTGTAGGGCAGCAGCGCCAGCTCGCGCGCGTTCTTGACGGCGATGGCCACGTCGCGCTGGTGCTGGACGCAGTTGCCGGTCACGCGACGGGCGCGGATCTTGCCGCGGTCGGAGATGAACTTGCGGAGCAGGGTGGTGTCCTTGTAGTCGACACCGGTCGCCTTCTCCTTGCAGAACTGGCAAACCTTCTTCTTGGGCTTGCGCAGAATTGCCTTGGCCATTGTGGTGCTCCCTTTCAGTGAGCCCGGCCCTGAAGGCAATCAGGGACGGAATGGAATTTCGGAATGTCTTGCTTGATGTGTCGGATCACGGTTGCCGGGTTTCGATACGCCCTGGTCACGGGCTACTCAACCTGGCGACCTGACACGGCTTCGCAGGCTCAGCCGCGGGTCCCTCAGAACGGCGGCTCGTCGTTGCCGCCATTGACCCCGGGCGTGGCCCACGGGTCGTTGGCCGGCGCGGACTGGCCGCCACCCTGGGACTGGCCGCCCTGGGACTGACCGCCCCAGGCGCCGCCAGCCTGGCCACCCTGCGAGGGCGCCGGGCTGGCCCACGGGTCGTCGGCCGGCGCGGACTGCTGCCCGCCACCGCCCGAGTAGCCGCCGCCACCGCCAGCACCGCCGCCACCGGAGTAGCCGCCACCGCCGCCGGACCGGGTCGTCTTGGTGACCTTGGCCGATGCGGAACGCAGCGACGGGCCGACCTCCTCGACGTCGATCTCGAAGACGGTGCGCTTCTCACCCTCGCGGGTCTCGTACTGACGGGACTTCAGGCGACCCTGGACGATCACGCGCATGCCCCGCTGGAGGGACTCGGCGACGTTCTCCGCAGCCTGGCGCCAGACAGCGCAGGAGAGGAACAGCGTGTCGCCGTCCTTCCACTCGTTGCTCTGGCGGTCGAAGGTGCGCGGCGTCGACGCGATCCGGAAGTTGGCCACGGGGGCCCCCGAGGGGGTGAACCGCAGCTCCGGGTCGTCGACGAGGTTGCCGATCACGGTGATGGTGGTCTCGCCTGCCATGAGGTCTCCTCAGAAAGTCCTGCTGCTGTGCCGGTTGATCCGGGGTGCTCCCGGTGATGCGCCCATCAAACAGGCACTCACCGACAGCGGGAAGGGTGTTTCCACAGATGCCCGGGAGGGCGATCAGTGGGCGTCGGGACGCATGACCTTCGTGCGCAGGATCGACTCGTTCAGCGTGAGCTGGCGGTCGAACTCCTTGACCGTCGCGGGCTCGGCCGTCAGCGAGATGACGGCGTAGATGCCCTCGGCGTTCTTCTTGATCTCGTACGCCATCCGGCGACGACCCCACACGTCGAGCGACTCGATCGAGCCACCGTCCTTGCGGATCACGTTGAGGTACTTGTCGAGCGACGGCTCGATGGTGCGCTCGTCGAGACTCGGGTCGAGGATGACCATCACTTCATAGGCACGCATAGCGGTCTCCACCTCCTCTGGGCTAGAGCGGCCACGGGCTTTCCGTGGCAGGAGGGACTGTGCGTTCGCGGCGCGTTACGACGTGGGTCGTGCACCGCGGTCACCCGGGGGCAACCGCAGAAGATTATCAGCGGCGGCCCCCGCGGCTGGAATCCTCGTGGTCCGCCTGTGGAGGAGGGTCCCGCGAGGGCCCGGCCGGTCTAGCGTCGGAGGGTGCGAACCACCTCCTCGCGCACCGCCCCTGAGACCGCCACCTGGACCGACCTGGTGGTGGCGGGCCGCTACCGACTGCTCGACCAGGTCGGCTCCGGCGGAATGGGTTCGGTCTGGCGCGCGCACGACCTGCGCACCGGTCAGGACGTCGCCCTGAAGGTGCTCGGGCGCCACAGCTCGACGCTGCTGGCCCGGTTCGTGCGCGAGCAGGCCGTCCGGGTGCGGCACCCGCACGTGGTGGCGCCGCACGGCTGGGCCGCGGAGGACGACCTCGTCGTGCTCGCCATGGAGCTCGTGGCCGGCGGGTCGGTGGCGGACCTGCTGCGCGAGCACGGCCGGCTCGACGCCGGCACCTGCGCGCTGCTGGTCGAGCAGCTGCTGCTGGGCCTGGCGGCCGTCCACGCAGCCGGCCTCGTGCACCGCGACGTCAAGCCCGCCAACCTCCTCCTCGAGGCGACGGACGACGGGCCGCCCCACCTGCGGCTCGGCGACTTCGGGGTGGCCGCCCCGGTCGCCGACCGCCGCTTCACCACGGTGCCCGGCGCGATCGGCACCGACGGCTACATGGCGCCCGAGCAGGCGCGGGGTGCACCGCCGGAGCCGACCCAGGACCTCTACGCGGTGGGTCGGGTGGCACTCGAGCTCGTCACCGGTGAGCCGCCCGCTCGCCAGGACGCCGTTCCCTCGCACCCGCTGCGCCCGCTCGTCGAGCGGCTGCTGGTCGCCGATCCCGAGCAGCGCATCGCGACGGCCGAGGCGGCACTGCGACTGCTCCGCCGGCTTCCGGTCCCGCCGCCGGCGGGACCGCCGGTGCCCGACCGGCTGGGCCCGCGTCCGCGTGGACGGCGTACGACGTCGGGGTCGGGAGCGGTCGTCGACTGGCTCGGCTGGGCCGCGGTCGCCGGCCTGTTCGGCGTGGTCGTCGGGTGTCTGTGGGTGCTCCTAGGCTGGACGCCATGAGCCCCTCCCCCTCCACCTCCCTCTCGATCGGCGCCCACGTCGAGCAGACCGACCCGATCGCCGAGGCGCTGGCGCGGGAGACGTCGCTCGTGCAGTTCTTCCTCGGTGACCCGCAGGGCTACAAGGGTCCCGAGATCCGCTTCGCCGGCGGGGCGGAGGCACTGCGCGTGGCTGCCGAGGAGGCGGGCGTCGACCTCTACGTCCACGCTCCCTACATCGTCAACGTCGCCACGACCAACAACCGGATCCGGATCCCGAGCCGCAAGCTGCTCCAGCAGCACATGGACGCCGCGGCGGAGATCGGGGCGAAGGGCCTGATCGTGCACGGCGGCCACGTCAACAAGGACGACGACCCGTCGGTGGGCTTCGACAACTGGCGCAAGGCGATCGACGCCACCGACCTCAAGATCCCGCTGCTCATCGAGAACACCGCCGGCGGCGACAACGCGATGGCGCGCCACCTCGACCGGATCGCCGGGGTGTGGGACGCGATCTCCGCTGCCGAGGGCGCCGACGACGTCGGGTTCTGCCTCGACACCTGCCACGCCTGGGCCGGTGGCATGGAGCTCGGCGACGCGGTGGAGAAGGTCCGCAGCATCACCGGCCGCATCGACCTCGTCCACGCCAACGACTCGCGCGACACGTTCGGCTCGGGCGCCGACCGCCACACCAACTTCGGGCATGGCCACCTGCCCGCCGACGAGTTCGCCGGCGTGGTGCGCGAGGCCGGAGCCCCCGTCATCTGCGAGACGCCGGGCGGTGCGACGGAGCACCAGGCCGACTTCGCCTGGCTCCGCGAGCACCTCTGATCAGTCGACCGGCTCGGCCGTGACCACCACGTTGCTGCGGTACTCGGTGCCGTCCCAGTCCTCGCAGGTGATGAGGACGAGCCGCGGCGGCCCGGTCCGACCGAACAGGTCGGCGCTGCGCCGGGCCAGCTCGTCGCGGCTCAGCACCTCGACCGACGCGACCCGGTAGGCCAGGTCGTCGGACGCCGAGCGCACCAGCACCCGGTCACCGGGAGCCAGGGTGTCGAGGTCGTCGAACGCCCCGCCCCCCGTGTGCACGGTGTGCCCCGTGACCACGGCGGCACCCTCGGCGGCACCGGGTCGGGCGCCGTCGGACCACCAGCCGACCTGCTGCGGGTCCGACGGCGGGGTCAGCGCCCCGTCCTCGGTCCGGATGGGCGTCACTGGCGCCTGCACCCCGATCGCCGGTACGACGAGCGCCTCGGGTCGTACGCCGGCCGCGGGCGTCGCCGGGGCGGACTGCGCGTCCGACCGAGCGGGCGACGAGGTGCCGGACGGTCCCGCCACCCGGATCACCGGTGGGGGCGCGGCAGGCGCTCCCGTGTCCGGCGCGGCCGGCGTCGCCTCGAGCGCGCCGCCTGCCAGGAACAGCCCACCCACGACCAGCGCGGATGCGGCTGCTCCCAGCAGGAGCGACGTCAGGCGACGGCGAGGGTCAGCCACGGAGGCGGTGCCACCCCAGCCGGGCAGCCGCCCCACCGATCAGGACCATCAGCAGCCCGAGCAGCACCTGCACGGGGCTGGGTCCGACAGGAGTCGAGCCCTCGACTCCCGCGTTGACCGCCGTCGGGACCTGCTGCGACTGCGGAGCCGAGGAGGCCGGGCCGGTCCCGCCCTGGTTGGCGCCCGGACCTGCGTTGTTGTCACCGCCGGAGGCCTGCACCCCCAGCACCTCGGGCGACTCGGTGTCCTCGGACTCCTGCGGCTGCTGCGTCGGTGAGGTCGTCGCGGGCGTCGTCGGCGGCGTCGTCGGAGGTGTGGTCGGCGGGGTTGTCGGCGGAGTCGTCGGCGGCGTCGTCGGAGGCGTCGTCGGAGGCGTCGTCGGAGGCGTGGTCGGAGGCGTGGTCGGCGGTGTCGTCGGAGGCGTCGTCGGAGGCGTCGTCGGAGGCGTCGTCGGAGGCGTCGTCGGCGGAGTCGTCGGAGGCGTGGTCGGCGGGGGCGGCGGCGGCGGAGGAGGCGGGGTGCCGCAGCCCTGGACCCAGAAGACCTTGTGCTTCACGGTCGCGCCGTTGGACTCGGGCGTGTTGATGGTGAGCTTCACGTGGTAGCCCTGCTGCGGGTGCGGCGCACCGGTGAAGGACAGGGTGTAGGCCTGCGACCCGTCGATCCCGTCGTTTCCTGCCCCGGCTCCGGGGTCGTTGTCGAGCTGGACGGTGGTGTCGCCGGACACGGTCATGCCGACGCCGGTGGTCGGTGCCTGCTCCTCGAAGAGGACGGTCGAGACCACGTTGGCGTCGAAGCCGTACCACTCGAGCTGGAAGGTGCAGCCGACGTGCGGGTGGTTGTTCGGGATGGCGTCGATGTCGCCGTCAGGGGCGACCTTCACCGTGCCGTTGTTGCCCTGCGGGCCGGCGGCGTTGGCGAGGGGGGAGCCGGCAACGGCTCCGAGGCAGACGAGGGCGGCGAGCCCCAGTCGTGGGGCAAGGCGATGGCGGTCGATCGAGTTCATGCTGGTGTCCCCCAAGGGTGAGTGCGGCGCGAGGTGCGCCGTCGAAGAGGGAGTACGGACGACCTCGTCCCCACGGGCCGCTCCGCTCCCCCACTTGTGCAACGTCCTCCGGTACCCGCGTGGTACGGCCCACTAGCACAATCGGGCCAACCTTGCGCCCGTCTTGACCGTCTCCTGACGAACTGCGGGATACCTCGCACCAACGCCCGCCCGTGCGGGTGGGGTCGGTCAAGGTGTCGTCGGCGTACGTCTGTCAAGAAACTCCTGCGCCTCGCGCAACCAAACCGGTGCCGTCCGCGTCTTCAATGGTGCGGGGACCAGACACGTACGGGGGTCGTGTCTGGTCCCTTGTAGCCTTTCCGGGGTGACGACCCCCCTGACGCTGCGACCGATCTCCGCCCAGCAGCACCACGACCTCATCGCGAGCCGGTCGTCCGCCAGCTTCCTCCAGACCCCCGGCTGGGCCAGCGTGAAGGCCGAGTGGCGGGCCGAGTCCATCGGCTGGTTCCGCGGCGCCGAGGTCGTCGGCGCCGCCCTCGTCCTCTACCGCCAGCTGCCCAAGGTCCGGCGCTACCTGGCCTACCTCCCCGAGGGACCGGTCATCGACTGGTCCGACGACGACCTCGGCTCGTGGCTCGCACCGATGGTCGCCCACCTCAAGAAGCAGGGTGCCTTCGCCGTGCGGATGGGCCCACCCGTGGTCACCCGGCGATGGTCCGCCGAGCAGGTCAAGGCCGGCATCGCCGACGAGTCGGTGCGCCGCCTCGGCGACGTACCTCCCCTCGACCGCACCCAGGACGGCGCCTGCGTCATCGCGCAGCTGCACGAGCTGGGGTGGCAGCAGCAGTCGGCGGAGGGCGGCTTCACCGCGGGGCAGCCGCAGTTCAACTTCCAGGTCCCGCTGGTCGACGAGGACGGGCAGCCGCGCTCGGAGGCCGACGTCCTCGCCGGGATGAACCAGCTCTGGCGGCGCAACATCAAGAAGGCCGACAAGGCCGGCGTCGAGGTCGCGCTCGGCGACCGCACCGACCTCAAGGCGTTCCACGACCTCTACGTCCACACCGCCGAGCGCGACCACTTCACCCCGCGCCCGCTCTCCTACTTCGAGACGATGTACGACGCCCTCGCCGCCGAGGACCCCGACCGCATCCAGGTCTGGCTCGCACGCCACGAGGGTGACCTCGTGGCGGCCACGATCGGGATCCGCGTGGGCACGCACGCCTGGTACTCCTACGGTGCGTCGTCCACCGAGAAGCGCGAGGTCCGCGGCTCCAACGCGGTCCAGTGGGCGATGATGCGCCACGCCCTCGACGCCGGGGCCCACGTCTACGACCTGCGCGGCATCACCGAGACCCTCGACGCCGACGACTCCCACGTCGGGCTGATCCAGTTCAAGGTCGGCACCGGCGGGCAGGCCGTCGAGTACGCCGGCGAGTGGGACCTGCCGGTCAACCGCGCCATCTACAAGGCGTTCCAGCTCTACCTGGCCCGGCGCGGGTGAGGGCATGAGCGAGCGCAGCGAGCGAGTCATCGGGCGCAGCGTCATTCGTGCCTCGTGCGCGCACGGAGCGAAGCGAGTACGCGCATGAGCCTCAGCCTCACGGTGGACGGCGAGCGCTGGCGCTCGCACCTGCTCCGCACCGTCCGCACCCATCCCGGGATCGTGCCGGTCGCCAAGGGCAACGGCTACGGCCTGTCGGTCGCCCGCCTCGCCCGGCGGGCGCAGTGGCTCGCCGACCACGTCGACGACACCGGCGCCGCGGTCGACATGATCGCCGTCGGCACGTACGACGAGGTGGCGGAGGCCGCCAGCCGCTATGCGGGCGACCTCCTCGTGCTCACGCCGTGGCGCCCGTTCGGTGCGGCGCTCGACCTCGACGCCCGGCTCGCCTCCCGGGTCGTGCACACCGTCAGCCGCCCCGACGACCTGACCGCCCTGCGCGAGCGCGACCCCGACGCCCGGTTCGTGCTCGAGCAGCTGACCTCGATGCTGCGCCACGGGATGACGCGCCGCGACCTCGCCGCCGCGGCCACGGCGCTCGGGTCCGGGCGCAGCGGCCTGCGCGGGGTGGCGATGCACCTCCCGCTCAACACCACCTCGCACCTCGGCGAGGTGAGTCGGCTGATCAACGACGTCGTGGCCTCCGGGCTGCCGACCCGCACCGTCTTCGTCTCGCACCTCACCGAGGCCGAGCTGGGCCGGCTCGCGACCACCTACCCGGACTTCGCCGTCCGTCCCCGCATCGGCACCGACCTGTGGCTCGGCGACCGCGGCGCCCTGTCGGTGACCGCGACGGTCCTCGACGTGCACGAGGTCGAGCGCGGCGACACCTTCGGCTACCGCGGCCGCAGTGCACCCAAGCAGGGCCACATCGTCGTCGTCAGCGGCGGCACCGCCCACGGCATCGGCCTCGAGGCACCGACCGGCGACCAGTCCCTCAAGGCGCGCGCGGCGACCCTGGCCCGGGGTGGCCTGGACGCCGTCGGCTTCGTGCGCTCGCCGTTCTCGATCGACGGCAAGCAGCGCCTCTTCGCCGAGCCGCCCCACATGCAGGCGTCGATGCTGTTCGTCCCGTCAGGGGCGCGGGTCCCGTGCGTCGGCGAGGACATCGAGGTCCGGGTCCGCTTCACCGCGACCGACTTCGACCGGGTCGTCATCGCCTGACCCGGCGTCGCGCAGCACCGCCACCACCAGCCAGCCCAGCCCGACGACCCGCAGCAGGACCGCCAGCCAGTAGGCGCGCGAGTCGTCGGCGACGGTCGGCACGAGGGCCTCGCCGACGTACCACCCGGTGAGCACCCAGCTGAGGAGGTGCAGCGCCTGCCACACCAGCAGGTCGCGCCAGCGGCGTACGGCGATCGCGGCGAGCGGCAGCACCAGCAGCGCGGTCTCGGGCGGGGCCGACGGCGCCACGACGAGTGCCGCGGCGAGCAGGACCAGGCC
>NZ_JBFUMR010000028.1:0-66349 GCF_054049275.1 Nocardioides sp. P5_E3 | reverse complement strand
GTGCAGCACCCGGCGCTGGTCGTCGGTGACGACGACTGCCAGGTCGGCGTGGAGACGTCGTACGTCGTCGGCCGACGCGGCGCGCCGGGCGACCTCGGCCAGCAGCGGGTGGGCCGGTCGGACCCGTTCCCCGTCCAGGTCGACGACACCGGTGGCGGTCGCGTGCTCGAGCGCGTCCGGTCCGACGAGCTCGCGCACCTGCGGGGCGCGCAGGTCGGCGTCGAGCGCCAGCGCGAGCAGCAGGCGGCGGCTGGCCGGGTCGAGGTCGGCGACGCGGAGGCCGAGGAGGTCCTCGACCGCGTCGGGCACGGGCAGCTCGTCGCCGATCGCCGCCGGGTCCCGGCCCGCCAGCAGCCGGCCGACCTCGAGGGCGAAGAGCGGGTTGCCCATCGTCGTGTCGTAGACGCGCCGGAGCAGGTGGTGGGGGAGCCGCAGCCCGAGCCGGGTCGCGAGGATCTGCCGGGTGCCGCCGAGGGTCGTCGACCGCACCACGAGCCGGTCGACCCGCTCGTCGCCGAACGCACCCTCCACCGCGCTGCGGGGGCCGGGACGACGAGCGAGGAGGACGGTCACCCGGTCCTGCAGCCGCCGCCCCGCGTAGGCGAGCGCGGCCTGCGAGGACCGGTCGAGCCACTGCAGGTCGTCGACGGCCACGAGGAGGTGCCGCTCGCGGGACAGGGAGCGAAGGGCCGAGAGGAGCGCGAGCGAGACCACCTGCTCGGTGGCAGGCTGCTCGCTGGGCTCGGCCCGGTAGAGCGCCACCTCCAGCGCGTGCAGCTGCGGCGGGGGGACCGACGTGAGCTCGTCCACCGCGACCTCGTCGAGCAGGTCGATCAGCCCCGCGAAGGGGAGTCCCGTCTCGGACGCGCTGCCCCGCGCCGCCAGCACCCGCATCCCGCGGTCCCGGCCCCCGGTCAGGCCCTGCTCCCACAGGCTGGTCTTGCCGATGCCCGGCTCGCCCTCGAGCACCAGCGCCCGCACCGAGGTCGGCTCGCGGTCGAGCACCTCGGCGATCAGCTCGAGCTCGGCGTCGCGCGCGACGAGACCCATGTCGGCATGATGACAGCCGACGGGCCGTGGGGCATCGGGGAAAAAGTCGCCCCAGCCGCTCAGGGGCCCAGGTGCACCGTCGGGATCACCGGCTCCCCGGCCGACATCATCGTCACGGAGCGGGGCAGCTCGGCGACCGACGCACGGTGGCGGGCCCGCGCCTCCTCGAGCGTCGCGCGGCCGACGACCTCGCCGTCACGCACGAGCGGGACGAGCAGGGCGCGGTCGTCACCGTCGTCCTCCGGCGGCGTGCCGATCCCCACGACCTCGGCCTCCGCGACCCCGCTCGGGCCGCGCCGGCGCAGGGCGTACTTCCGTCCGCCGATGGACTGCTTGTCCGTCGACTTCTTCGCCACCGACACCAGCTCGCCGGCGTCGTCCTCGCGCGCCACCAGCTTGTAGACGAAGCCGCACGTCGGGTGGCCTGAGCCGGTGACCAGCTGGGTCCCCACGCCGTAGGCGTCGACCGGCGCCGCCGCGAGGGCGGCGATCGCGTGCTCGTCGAGGTCGCTGGTCACCACGATGCGGGTGGCGCTCGCCCCGAGACCGTCGAGCTGCGCGCGCACCTCGCGGGCGACCTCGCCGAGGTCGCCGGAGTCGAGGCGGACCGCCCCGAGGCCGGTGCCGGCCACCTCGACCGCGAGGCGTACGGCCTCGGCGACGTCGTAGGTGTCGACGAGCAGCGTCGTGCCCACGCCGAGGGTCTGCACCTGCGCCCGGAACGCGTCGGCCTCGGCGTCGTGGAGCAGCGTGAAGGAGTGGGCGGCAGTGCCGGTGGACGGCACGCCGTAGCGGGCACGGGCGGCCAGGTTGCTGGAGGCGTCGAAGCCGGCGACGTACGCCGCCCGCGCAGCCGCGACCGCGGCCTCCTCGTGGGTGCGGCGCGACCCCATCTCGATGCACGGGCGGCCACCTGCCGCGAGCGTCATCCGGGACGCAGCCGACGCGATCGCCGAGTCGTGGTTGTAGACGGACAGCAGGACGGTCTCGAGGAGGACGGCCTCGGCAAAGGTCCCCTCGACCACCAGCAGCGGCGAGTAGGGGAAGTAGGCCTCGCCCTCGGCGTAGCCCCACACGTCGCCGGAGAAGCGGTAGGAACCGAGCCACTCGAGCATGTCGGGATCGACGATCCCCTCGAGCACGGTCAGCGCGGCGGCGTCGAAGCGGAAGTCCTCGATCGCGTCCAGCGCCCGCCCGACCCCGGCCACGACGCCGTAGCGACGACCCGGTGGGAGGCGCCGCGGGAACAGCTCGAAGACCGCCCGCCGGTCGGCCGTCCCGGACTGCCTCGCCGCCTGCACCATGGTCAGCTCGTAGTGGTCGGTCAGGAGCGCCGATGACCTACGGGGTGAGCTCGTCACGACCGACACTGTGCCACGATGGGCAACGTGTCAGCCGCCAGTCCCGTAGAGGTCGAGCCGACCCTCACACCCGATGAGATCACCTTCCTGGCCAAGCCGTGGGTGACCCTCGTGTGGGACGACCCGGTCAACCTGATGTCCTACGTCGCCTACGTGTTCCAGAAGTACTTCGGCTACGACAAGGCGAAGTCCGAGAAGCTGATGCTCGAGGTGCACACCGAGGGCAGGTCGGTGGTCTCGACCGGCACGCGCGAGGAGATGGAGCGCGACGTGCAGGCCATGCACGAGTACGGACTCTGGGCGACGATGGAGAAGGCATCCTGAGGTGAGCGGCTTCGAACGACACCGCAGGTCCGGCCGCGTGATCGCCACCTTCACCGGCTTCGAGGCCGATCTCCTGCGCTCCCTCGCCTCGCAGATGGTCGAGCTGCTGCGCAACGAGCGCGCCGAGCCCGCGGCACCCACCGCCGATGCGTTCGAGGCGATGATGGCCGAGTTCTCCGGTGCCACGACCATCCCCGAGGACCCCGTGCTCGCGCGGCTCTTCCCGACCGCCTACACCGACGACGAGGAGTCGGCCGCCGACTTCCGCCGCTTCACCGAGAGCGGGCTGCGCGACGGCAAGGCCGCGGCGGCGGGGTCGATCATCGACACGCTCGAGGACGCCGGGCTCCCGCCCGAGCTGACGGAGGACGGCCTCGTCATCGACGTCGAGCTCACCCACGCCGACGCCGAGGCCTGGATGCGCGCCTTCACCGACATCCGGCTCGCGCTCGCCACCCGGCTCGGCGTGGAGGCCGGGGACGAGCACTACTGGCACTCGCTGCCCGACGACGACCCGCGCGCCCAGGCACACGACATCTACGAGTGGGTGGGCTACCTGCAGGAGACGGTCGTCGAGGCCCTCACCTCGTGATCGACCCTGCCACCGACCTCGTGACGGTCCCGTGAGCCCCGTCCCGGACTTCGTCCTCGCGCTGCGGGACAAGATCGGTCACGACCCGCTGTGGCTGCCGGGGGTCACGGCCGTCGTACGACGTGGCGACCAGGTGCTGCTCGTGCGCCGCGCCGACAACGGTCACTGGACCCCGGTCACCGGGATCCCCGACCCGGGGGAGGAGCCGGCGGTGGCCGCGGCCCGCGAGGCGCTGGAGGAGACCGGTGTCCGGATCCGGGTGGACCGGCTCGCCGCGACGGGTGTCCACGGCGAGATCGTCCACGCCAACGGCGACCGCGCGACCTACCTCGACCTCACGTTTGCCTGCACCTGGCTCGAGGGCGAGGCCCATGTGGCCGACGACGAGTCGAGCGAGGTGCGGTGGTGGCCCCTGTCGGCGCTGCCGCCGATGAGCGACATCATGACCGCGCGCATCGAGGCCGCCACCAGCGGCGAGACCGCGGCCCGGTTCGTGGGCCCCGTGGGTGCTGACGACGAGGCGCCGGCGCCGGTCCTCGCTCCGCCGGCGCCCGTGCTCGGCGTGGACGCCTGTCCGGCAGGGTGGGTCGGGGTCGTGATCGACCCGCAGCGCCGCGCCTCGGTCTTCGTCGCACCCGACATCACCGGCCTCGTCGACCTGGTCCGCGAGCGGCACGACGTCCCGGTGGTCGCGGTCGACATCCCGATCGGGCTGCCCGACGCGGGCGGACGGCAGGCCGACGCCGAGGCCCGTCGCGCGCTCGTCGGCAAGGCCTCGTCGGTGTTCTCCACCCCGGTGCGTGCCGCGGTCGAGGCCGCCACCTACGAGGAGGCGCGGGCGGCCAACCTCGCGGCGACCGATGGGCGCACCAGCGTCAGCGCCCAGGCGTACGCCCTGCGCGAGAAGGTGCTGCAGGTCGACGCGTGGGTGCGGGGACGGCCCGGCGCACGCGTGATCGAGGTCCACCCCGAGGTGAGCTTCGCCCGGATGGCCGGAGCGCCGCTGCTGGCGCGGAAGAAGGACGCCGACGGCGTCCGCGCCCGCCGCGAGGCGCTCGCCGCGCACGGCATCGTGGCGCCGGCGTGGTTCCGGGGCGCGGGATTCGGCGAGGACGACCTGCTCGACGCCTGCGCCGTCGCGTGGACGGCAGTACGCCACGCGCTGGGGGTCTCCGAGTCGTACCCCGAGGTGCCCGAGGTGTTCTCCGACGGGATCCCGGCGGCCATCTGGGTCTGAGGCCGCGCACGTGCGGCGGTCGTCGCCCTCAGCCGGAGTGCGTGAGCACGCCGTAGCGCTCCCGCGAGGCGAGCGCCCAGCGCGAGGCGGGCACCGAGACCAGGGCGACGCCCAGCATCAGTGCCGCCAGCACCAGCCACCCGGTCTCGCCCATCTCGACGCACAGCAGCGTCACCAGCGGGGGGCCGACGACGGCGATCACGCTGAAGCCGAGCCCGGCGAAGCCCTGGTACTGGCCCTGCCGCTCGTGCGGTGCGAGGCCCATCTGCAGGCCCCACTGTCCGCCCGAGCCGATCATCTCGCCGACGACGTGCACCAGCGACCCGACGACGAGCACCACGACGGCGAACGTGGCGTCGCCGCGGTCGGCGAGGGCGACGATGGCGAAGCCGGCCGCGATCCACACCGCTCCGCGAACCAGGGCGCGGGCACCTGCCTCGACGGAGTCGGCCCGGCGCGAGAGCCGCACCTGGAAGAGCGCGACGCAGGCGGTGTTGAGGACGAGGAGGACCGCGACCATCACCGGCGGTGCCGCGGTGCGCTCGGAGATGTAGAGCGCCAGACCGAGCTCCATCACGAAGAAGTGGAGCGAGAACAGTCCCGTCAGCGCGACCACCACCACGTAGGGCCAGTCGCGCAGCACGGCGAGGCGGGGCTCGCCCTCGAGGCGTACGTACGCCGGCAGGTCGGGGAGTCGGGTGGAGTTCCATGCCGCGAAGCCGGTGAAGACGGCGTTGAGCACGAACACCGAGATGTAGGCCCACGACTCGTCGACGACGAGCGCCGCGCCGCCGAAGACCGAGCCGAGCCCGATCGCGGTGTTGGTCACCGCCCGCAGGTAGGCCTTGAACTGCACGCCGCGCCCGCCGGTGGCGAGCTGCGCGATGACGCCCTGCTGGACCGAGCCGGCCGAGCGCTCGAAGAGGGTGAGCACGGCCAGCAGCAGCGCGAGCTGCCACGGCGTACGCGCCAGGACGGGTAGCGCGCTCGTGAGGGCGGCGCCCACCATGCACACCGTGAGCACCCGGCGCGGCCCGTGGCTGTCGCCGAGCTGGCCGGCCGGCACCTGGACGAGGATCCCGACGACGGCGGCGACCGCCAGGGCGAGGGCCACCTCGGCGGCGCTGAAGCCCACCTGCCGGGTGAAGTAGAGGGCGCTGGTCGTCATGACCGCGCCGGCGCCGAACCGGTTGGCGAACGAGCCGAGCGCCAGGACCCGGAGGTCGCGCTCGAGCGGGATGCCGCGGCGCGTCAACGGCGCCTGCGCGTGCGGCAACGACATGTGGCTCCCCCTCGAAGTCTCTCGACGTCAAGACTATGTGGTGAGACGTGTCCGGGTCGCATCGAGGGTCTGCCTACCCTTGACGGTGTGCTGACCATCGCCCAGGAGATCTTCGACGCCATCGTGGCGCACGCCAAGCGCGACCACCCCGACGAGGCCTGCGGCGTCGTCGCGGGCCCCGAGGGCAGTGACCGTCCCGAGCGTTTCGTCCCCATGGTCAACGCCGCCGGCAGCCCGACGTTCTACGAGTTCGACTCCACGGAGCTGCTGCACCTCTACAAGGACATGGACGCGCGCGACGAGGAGCCGGTGGTCATCTACCACTCCCACACCGCCACCGAGGCCTACCCGAGCCGCACCGACATCGGCCTCGCCAGCGAGCCCAACGCCCACTACGTGCTCGTGAGCACACGCGCGCACGGGAATAGTGAGGGCCCGGTGGAGTTCAGGTCCTACAGAATCACCGACGGAGTCGTGACCGAGGAGAAGGTCACGATCGTCCCTCTGACGAACCCCCAGCAGACCGAGGAAGCGAGTACCCCCTGATGGCCATCGAGGTCCGGATCCCCACCATCCTGCGCACCTACACCGACGGCGCCAAGGCCGTCGAGGGCGCCGGCGGCACGCTGTCCGCCCTGATCGACGACCTCGAGGGCAACCACCCCGGGCTCAAGGACCGCCTGCTCGAGGACAAGTCGGGCTCGATCGACCTGCGCCGCTTCGTCAACGTCTACATCAACGACGAGGACGTCCGCTTCATCGGCGGCCTCGACGCCGAGCTCTCCGACGGCGACCAGGTCGTCGTCCTGCCGGCCGTCGCCGGCGGCTGCTGACCCTCGTCCGCTGGCGTCAGCCCAGGATCCCGCGCTCGTAGGCCGTCGCCACCGCGGCGGCGCGGTCGCTCACCCCGAGCTTCTCGTACACGTGCACGAGGTGGGTCTTCACCGTCGCCTCGCTCACGAAAAGCTCCTCGGCGATCACCCGGTTGGAGCGGCCTCGCGCCACCAGCGCCAGCACCTCGCGCTCACGCGCGCTGAGCACGCCGGACGCGGCCGGACGACGCACGTGCGAGGCGAGGCGTGACGCCACCGCGGGCGACAGCACCGCCTCCCCGGCCGCCGTCGCCCGGACCGCGTCGAAGAGCGTCTCGGCCGGCGTGTCCTTGAGCAGGTAGCCCGTCGCTCCCGCCTCGATCGCGGCCACCGTGTCGGAGTCGGTGTCGTAGGTCGTCAGCACCAGCACGGACGCGCGGGCGCCGCGTGCGCGCAGCTCGCGGACGGCGTCGACGCCACCGCCGCCCGGCATCCGGAGGTCCATGACGACGACGTCGGGGTCGGTCGCCAGCACCCGCTCGACCGCTTCAGGACCGCTTGCGGCCTCGCCGACCACCTCGAAGCCGGTGACACCGGCGAGCATGCTGCGTACGCCGTCGCGGACGACCGGGTGGTCGTCAACCACGACGATCGTGACGGTCGGGCGCGGAGTGTTCATGCGGCCACGCGTGCCAGGGCGGGGAGCCGGGCGGACACGGCGGTGCCGCGTCCGGCCAGGGACTCGAGGGTGAGGTCGCCGGCGAGCCGCGCGACCCGCTGGCGCATGCCGCGGAGGCCGAACGAGCTCGGACCGGTCGGGGCGTCGACGTCGAACCCGACCCCGTCGTCGCGCACGTCGAGGACCACCTCGTCGCCGTCGTACGACAGCGTGACGCCGACGCGGGCCGCGTCGGCGTGCTTGGCGATGTTGGTGAGCGACTCCTGGGCGATGCGGATCACCGTGGCCTCGACCTCCGGGTGGAGCGGCACCGGGTCGCCGACGACGACGGCTTCCACCCGCACGGCGTGCTCCGCCGACCAGGCCGCGACGACGCAGGACAGGGCGTCGGGCAGCGTGACGCCGTCCAGGTCGCCGGGGGAGAGGTCGAGCATCGAGCGGCGCGCCTCGGCGAGCGCGTGCCGGGCGAGGACCAGTGCGCGCTCGTGCCGCTCGCCGCCCACGGACGCCTCGAGCTGGGTGACGATGCCGGCCAGGCTCTGCGCGAGGGTGTCGTGGATCTCCCGGGCCAGGCGGGCGCGTTCCTCCTGGACCCCCGCCTCACGGGCCTGGGAGACGAGCCTCTCCTGCAGGTTCTGGTTCTCCAGCAGCGCCGCCTCGAGGTCGGCGTTGAGCTGCTGGAGGTCCACCGTGCGCTGCTCGGTGCGGAGCGAGATCCTCATGAACGCCGTGGCGAGCCCGGCGTTGAGCCCGATGAGGGCGACGAACACCCACGCCTGCGCCGCGTCATCGGGTGGGAAGCCGCCCGACTGCGACCCGGCCTGGGTGATGCCCACTGCCAGCATCGCGACGTAGACCCACCGGCCCTTCAGGGAGTCGTAGACATCGAAGAAGCCGGCGACACCGAAGATCGCGTAGAACGGGTTCATCCAGGTGAGCACGAACGCGAGGGCGGTACGGCCGGTGTAGTTGATCGGTCCCGGCCGCGGCGTCGCGAGCATCCACACCGCGGTGACGGCCGTGAGCGCGAGCGTCCACCGGGCGTCGGCCGCTGCGTCCCCGAGTGTGGGCGCCGCCGCCGTGGAGACGACGGTGGCCAGGCCGAGCAGCCCGAAGGGCAGCCAGGTCAGCCACTTGTCCTCGCTCACGGACACATCCTCGCAGCCGGCGCCCATGTCACTCCCAGCGGAACGAGCGGACCGCGACCAGCGACAGGACGACGGTCCAGCCGGCCATCACGGCGAGGTCGACGAGGTCAGGGGTGCGGCCCACGACCGCGTCGTTGAGTGCCTCGGTGGCCGCTCCCATCGGCGTCGAGACGACCACGGTGTGCAGCCAGCCCTGCATGGCCTGCACCGGGAAGTAGACGCCGGCGGCGAACATGCTCGGGAAGAACACGAGCGTGCCGATCGTCTGCACCAGCCGGGCCGACGGGGCGAGGGCCGTGATCACCGCGCCGATCGAGAACGCGGCGGCGGTCGCCAGGAGCACGACCACGGCGTACCACCCGATGTCCTGAGGGAGGCGCACGTCGTACGCCACCCGGCCCACGACCAGCACCAGCACCAGCGAGACCAGCACGGCCAGCGCGTGCAGTCCGGCCTGAGCGAGCAGCAGGGAGCCCGGGTGGACCGGCGTGGTGCGAAGGCGCCGCAGGATGCCCGCCTCGCGGTAGCCCGCGATCACCGCGGGCATGGCCATCAGGGAGGCCATGATGATCGACAGCAGCACCGCGACCGAGGAGTAGACGTCGACCAGTCGCTGTCCGCCCAGGTTCGGGTCGGGCTCGTTCATGCTCGGCACCGATCCCAGGATCACGACCAGGATCGTGGGGAAGAGCACGATCCAGAACACGGAGCCGAGCTCGCGGGTGAAGAGCCGCGACTCGGTCCGGATGACGGCGGCTGTGGGGCTGGCGGTGCTCATGCTGTCTCCTCCGCGGGAGTGGTGTCCGTGCTGTTCAGGGTCAGGTCCAGGTAGGCCGAGTCGAGCGAGCCGTCGACGACCCGGAGGCAGTGGGGTACGACGCCCCGGCTCGCGAGGCGGGCGAGCACGGCGACCGCCGCGTCCTCGGCGCCGGTCACGGTCACCCGGCCGGCGTCGACGCGGACGTCGGCCACGCCCTCGAGCTCACGCAACGCGACCAGGTCGACGGGCTCGGACGGCTCGAACGAGGTCACGGTCGCCGCCGCGGCCCCGCCGATCAGCTCGGCCGGGGTACCGATGGCGCGCACGCTTCCGGCGTCGATGATGGCGACCCGGTCGCACAGCTCCTCGGCCTCCTCCATGCCGTGGGTGACCAGCAGGACGGTGGTGCCGCGGTCGCGGAGGTCGCGCACGAGCGACCAGACCTCGCGGCGGGCGCGGGGGTCCAGGCCCGTGCTCAGCTCGTCGAGGATCGCGACGCGCGGCCGGCCGACCAGAGCGAGGGCGATGGAGAGTCGCTGCTGCTGGCCGCCGCTGAGCGTGCCGAAGCGCTGGTCGAGGTGGTCCGCGAGGCCGAGCCGCTCGGCGGGCTCCGACCACGGCAGGGGGTCGTCGTAGAACGCCGCCCACATCTCCAGCGCCTCGCGCACCGTGATCCTGGGCTGCAACCGGCTCTCCTGGAGCTGGACGCCGACGATCCGCGTGGTCTCGTCGCGGTCGGTCCAGGGGTCGACGCCGTGGACGCGGACCCTGCCGGCGTCCCCGACACGCAGACCGCACACGGACTCCACGGTGGTGGTCTTCCCGGCGCCGTTGGGGCCCAGGATGCCGAACACCTCCCCGGGCTCCACGCGGAAGGACACGTCCTCGACCGCGACCTTGTCGCCGTAGGTCTTGCGCAGGCGCTCGACCTCGACGGCGGGCGCGAGCATGTTCTCGATCATGGGTCCAGCCTCGTCGCCGACCGCGTCTCGCGCATCGGGCAACCGGCGCTGTCGGCCATCCATCGATCGGTGGATGTCATGCTTGCCGCATGCGCTTCGACAGCCTCCTGGAGTCGGTCGGCAACACCCCGCTCGTGGGGCTGCCGCGGCTCTCGCCCAGCCCGGACGTACGCCTCTGGGCCAAGCTGGAGGACCGCAACCCGACCGGGTCCATCAAGGACCGGCCGGCGCTGCGGATGATCGAGCAGGCCGAGAAGGACGGCGTCCTGCGGCCGGGGTGCACGATCCTCGAGCCGACCAGCGGCAACACCGGCATCTCGCTCGCGATGGCCGCCAAGCTCAAGGGCTACCGCATCGTCTGCGTGATGCCGGAGAACACCTCCGAGGAGCGCCGCCAGCTGCTGCGGATGTGGGGCGCGGAGATCGTCTCCTCGCCCGCCGCCGGCGGGAGCAACGAGGCCGTCCGCGTCGCGAAGCAGGTCGCGGGGGAGCACCCCGACTGGGTGATGCTCTACCAGTACGGCAACGAGGCCAACGCGCTCGCGCACGAGGAGGGCACCGGCCCGGAGATCCTCGCCGACCTCCCCGGCATCACCCACTTCGTCGCCGGGCTCGGCACGACCGGGACGCTCATGGGCGTCTCCCGCTTCTTCCGGGGCGCCAAGCCCGACGTGCGGATCGTGGCGGCCGAGCCGCGCTACGGCGAGCTCGTCTACGGCCTGCGCAACCTCGACGAGGGCTTCGTCCCGGAGCTCTACGACGCCTCGCTGATCGACTCGCGGTTCAGCGTCGGCCCGCGCGACGCCGTACGCCGGGTGCGCGAGCTGCTCGAGCTCGAGGGCATCTTCGCCGGCATCTCGACCGGCGCGATCCTGCACGCCGCGCTCGGCCAGGCCGCGAAGGCCGTCAAGGCCCGGGAGAGCGCCGACATCGCGTTCGTCGTGTGCGACGGCGGGTGGAAGTACCTCTCCACCGGCGCCTACGAAGGCACGATCGACGAGGCCGAGGACAGGCTCGACGGACAGCTCTGGGCCTAGAGCGCGTGTCCTAGGCTGGTGCGGTGGACCGAGCGCCCCGCTTCCTCCGACTCCTCGTCGCGCTCGCGCCGCTCGTCCTGACGCTGCTGGCCGCTCCGTCCCACGCGACGGGCGAGGACGCCGGCGAGCACCGGCGCGCGACCCCCACGCCGACGCAACCGACCGTGGAGGCGTACGCCGTCCCGGTGAGCCGTCGCGTCACCTACTCCGTCACCACCCGCGGACGGGTGACGACGTCGATGAAGGTGTTCCGCCGTCAGGCCCAGCAGACCTTCGACCACCCGCGCGGCTGGCGCGCGGCCGGTGTGCAGTTCCGCCGCGTGCGGCGCGGTGGTGACTTCACCCTCGTGCTCGCCGCGGCCGGCACGCTGCCGTCGTTCTCGTCGGGGTGCTCGGTGCAGTGGTCGTGCCGCGTGGGGCGGCACGTCGTGATCAACCAGCTGAGGTGGACCCGGGCCTCGCCTGCCTGGAACCGCGCGGGACGGTCGTTGCGCGACTACCGGCACATGGTCGTCAACCACGAGACCGGCCACTGGCTGGGGCGTGGGCACGCCACGTGCCACGGGCGCGGCCGGGCGCCGGTGATGATGCAGCAGTCCAAGGGCACCGGCGGGTGCCGGTTCAACCCGTGGCCGCTGCCGCGGGAGGCCGCGGCGGTCAGGCGACGCTGACGCGCCAGCCGGGTGCGGGCCCTTCGGTCCAGCGACGGTCAGCGCCGGTTGGGGGCGATCGCCACGACGGTGGTGCCGGGGGAGCCGGGCAGCACGTCGCCGCTCGCGCCGAGGAGCCGCACCGTGAGCAGCTCGCGCCGCTCGGTGTCGTCGTCGTCGAGGACCTGCACCGGCACGTAGTGCAGCTTCTCGCCCGGGGCGAACGTCGTGCGACCGTCCCCGGCGACGAAGTCGACGCCGGGCTCGGCCGTCAGGCCGGCGATCGTCCAGGTCACGTCGACCGGCTGCGTCGCCGCGCTCTGCAGCTCGATCGGCACCCAGACCGTGCGAGCGCGCTCCTCGGTGGACATCCGGTTGTCGCCCATGCGGGCCTCGTTGCGGCTCAGCCAGCGCACGCGCTGGGAGAGCCAGTCCTCGAGGAAGGCGACCTCCCCGTTGCGGGTCGTCGCGTGGCGGGTCCACTCCAGGTCGGTGCCGTCGGCGTGCCACTGGCGCCAGTCGGCCTCGGCGAGCGGCTCGAGGGTCGCCGAGGCGACCCGGAGCTGCGACACGACCGCGTCCGCGGCGGGCCGCAGGCGAGCCCACCGGCCCTTCACCCGGCGAGAGAACGCCGGATCCTCCAGCATCCGCGAGATCCAGTGCTTGCCGGTGCGGGTGTACCAGCTCTCCGGCGAGCTCGACGAGCGCCACTTGGTGCCGGCGCTGAGGTCGAAGTCCCAGACCGGGCCGAACTTGAACCGCTTCCCGGGCACCCAGCTGAAGTGCACGCTCGACTGGAAGTTCGAGTCCTGGTTGGCGAACAGCTCCTCGACGAGGTACCAGTCGATGATCCGCTTCACGTCGACGTAGGCGGCATAGCCGGTCTTCGGGTCGGCGAAGCCGGGACCGTAGAGCACCTTCTCGAACCGGGTGACCGCGCCGCGCACCTGCCGGCGCTGCTTCTTCGTGATCTCGTCCGGGTCCTTGAAGGCGATCGAGGAGCCGCGCTTCGTGCGGAAGCCGGGCTCGTCGTCGCGGAGGTAGCGCTTGTTGAACTCCAGCAGGTAGCCGTCGTCGGGGAGGTCGACGCGGCCCTTTCCCTGCTCGACCTGCTCGGTCAGCAGGTAGAGGCCCTGCGACGCGCCGTTCAGCACGACCTCGACGAAGCGGAACCTCGGCGTCCAGCCGAGCCGCGTCTGCGCGGCGACCGCGAACGCGGCGGCGGTCCGCAACCCGCTGCGGTCGCCGTAGCCGGCGAGGAGGACCCACTCGTCGTACTCCCGCGACCCGACGAGGGCGGCGTCGTCCTCCAGCTTGAGCTTGTAGGGCTTCTTGGCCCAGCCCCAGGTCGAGTTGCCCCGCCCGCGGACCTCGGTGACCCGGGTGACGCCGTCCAGGGTGACCGTGCCGGCCACGTAGTCCTCGCGGCCGATGACCGCGCCCGCAGTGTCGATGACCAGCTGGGTCGGCGCGGCCGGCGGCCACCCGACGGCGGCGGTGGCCCGGTCGGTCGGGGTGGGCTCACGCCCGGAGGCAGGGGAGAGCACGACGGTCGACGCGGCGACGGCGAGCGCGGTCGCGACGCTCAGCCGTCCCAGGAAGGGCTTCTTCAACAGCGGCACGGTGTCTCCTCGGCCCGTCGTCCGGGCGGCTGGGTCAGGCAGGCGGAGGTGAGACGTCGAGGTCGAGGTCGGAGTTGTGCTCACTTCCCGGCACCGCCGGGAGGTCGAGGAGGTCGAGCGTGAGGTTGGCCAGGTCGCCGTTGCGGACCGGCTGCGGGGTCTGGCGGTAGGTCGTGCGCCGCGTGCCGGGGTCGCGGTAGTCGTCGGCGTTGAGCGCGTAGAGATCTGCGCCTGCCGGGATGCCCGGTCCGGTCACCATGAAGGCGACGCGGTAGTTGGCCAGGCGGCGGGCGTCGGAGTGGTCGGCACCGAGGCCGCCGTGGTCGCTGGTGAGGATGATCGCGGTGCGACCGACGAGCTCGGGGTCGTTGCGGACGGCGTCGACGATCGAGCCGACGAGGGCATCGACCTGCTGGACGGCGCGCAGGTAGCGCGGGGACATGAAGCCGTACTCGTGGCCGGCGGCGTCGGGGAGCGAGAGGTGCACGAAGCGGAACGCGCGCTCGTTGTCGCGCAGGTCGCGCCGCACCGACCGGGCCAGGCGGGTGTTGTCGAGCTGGATGCGGGTGGTGTCGATGGAGAGCGGCCAGCTGCGCTTCCAGAGGGAGAACTTGGTCTTGCTCGCGAAGAGGGCCGTCGAGCCGCCGGCGGCGCTGACCTGCGTGAAGACCGACTCGACGCGCTGCCCGGCCGCCGCCTGGACGGTCGCCGGGCGGCGCCGGTCGTCGTTCCAGGTCACGCCGTGGCCGCCCGTCGCGGCCTCGATGCGCCGGCCGGTCACCATCCCGGTGTGGTTGGGCAGGGTGATGGTGAGCTCGTGCTCGGTGCGGGCGTTGAGGGTCGACGCGCCGGAGGCCATGAGGTCGTGCAGGTGGGGTGTCCGTGCGGGGCCGAGCTTGCCGAGGGCGTCGGTGTTGAGCCCGTCGACCGAGATGGCCACGACCGAGTCGATGGCGTTGTCGGCGGAGCCGCGCTGGGTGCTCGGCAGGGGGTCGCCGGAGGGCACCTGGGCCGGGGCGGACGTCGGGCACAACCCGATGGCGGAGCAGGCGAGGAGGGAGGCGATCGCGGTACGCATGGTCACGCGGCGACCCTAACCCGGCGCGGACGGTGTGACGGGGCCGACGCACGCGACCGCGTGACCCGCGACGCCCCGACCGCCTAGCCTGCTGCCTGTGCCGACGCCCATGCCGAGAGAGACCGCCGACGCCCCGATCGGCATCTTCGACTCCGGCTTCGGCGGGCTGACCGTCGCGCGCTCCGTCATCGACCAGCTCCCGCACGAGTCGGTCGTCTACCTCGGCGACACCGCGCGCCAGCCCTACGGCCAGAAGCCCATCGGCGAGGTCCGCGAGTACGCCCTCGAGTGCCTCGACCACCTCTACGAGCGGGGGGTGAAGGCGCTGGTCATCGCGTGCAACTCCGCCAGCGCCGCGATGCTGCGCGATGCCCGCGAGCGCTACGACGTCCCCGTCGTCGAGGTGATCCTCCCCGCGGCCCGGCGCGCGGCCGCGGCCACGCGCAACCAGCGGGTCGGCGTGATCTGCACGCGCGCCACCGCCAGCTCCATGGCGTACGACGACGCCTTCGCCGCCGCGCCGCACCTCGACCTGCACATCCGGGCCTGCCCGCGCTTCGTGGAGTTCGTCGAGCAGGGTGTCACCGGCGGCGACGAGCTGCTGGCCGCCGCCCACGACTACCTCGACCCGCTGGCCGAGGCCGGGGTCGACACCCTGATCCTCGGTTGCACCCACTACCCGCTGCTGACCGGCGTCATCTCCTACGTGATGGGCGACCAGGTCACCCTGGTCAGCTCGGCGGAGGAGTGCGCCAAGGACGTCTACAAGATGCTCGCCGGCACCGGGCTGATGCGTCCCGACGGCGAGGCGAGCTACACCTTCTCCACCACCGGCAGCCCCGACGACTTCGCCACGATCGGCCGCCGCTTCCTCGGCTCGGAGCTGCTCGGTGCGACGCAGTTCGCCGGGGGACGCGGATGAGTGATCACCCGATGAGGCTCACCATCGTCGGGTGCTCGGGTTCCTACCCCGGCCCCGAGTCCGCGGCGAGCTGCTACCTCCTCGAGGCAGAGGAGGCCGGGCGCACCTGGCGGATCCTGCTCGACCTCGGCAACGGCGCGCTCGGCCAGCTGCACCGCCACACCGACCCGCTCGGGATCGACGCGGTCTTCCTCAGCCACCTCCACGCCGACCACTGCCTCGACCTCTGCGGCTACTACGTGATGCGCAAGTACCACCCCACCGGTGCGCAGCCGCAGATCCCCGTCTGGGGGCCGGCCGGCACGGCCGAGCGGATGGCGCGGGCCTACGACCTGCCGGTCGAGCCCGGCATGACCGAGGAGTTCGCCTTCCACGCCTACGGGGACAACGGTGGGGTCGTGGAGCTGGGCCCGTTCCGCGTCGAGGCACGCCGGGTGGTCCACCCCGTCGCTGCCTACGCCCTGCGGGTCACCGCCGGTGGCCGCACGCTCGTCTACTCCGGCGACACCGGGCCCTGCCCGGAGCTCGACGAGGTGGCCGTCGGGGCCGACCTGCTGCTCGCGGAGGCGTCGTTCCGCAGCGGCGACGACAACCCGCCCGAGCTCCACATGACCGGCGCCGACTGCGGACGCACGGCGTCGCACGCCGGTGCCGGGCGCCTCGTGCTGACCCACGTCCCGCCGTGGCACGACCCGGCCGACGCGGAGGCCGAGGCCCGCGCCGAGTGGTCGGGTCCGGTCGAGCTGGCCCGCGCCGGCGCGACGTACGACATCTGACCGCGCGTCAGACCAGCCCGGCGTCGTGCACGACCATCGCGACCTGCACGCGGTTGGTGGCGTCGAGCTTGGTCAGCAGGCGGGAGACGTGGGACTTCACCGTGGGGATCGACAGGTAGAGCTCCGAGGCGATCTCGGAGTTGCTGAGCCCGCGGCCGACGCACACGGCGACCTCGAGCTCGCGCTCGGTCAGCACCGTCAGCCGGTCGGCGGCGGTCGTGGTGCGGTCGGTCGGTGAGGTGTTGCGCAGCCGGGAGACCAGGCTGCGGGTCGCGGACGGCGACAGCATGGCGTCACCGGCCGCCACCGTGCGGATCGCTCCGACGATGTCGCCCGGCGGGGTGTCCTTCAGCAGGAAGCCGTCGGCGCCCGCCGCGACGGCACTGAGCACGTGGTCGTCTGCGTCGAACGTCGTGAGCACGACCACGGCGGGCGGGGACGGTCGCGAGTGCAGGACGCGCGTGGCCTCCAGCCCGTCCATCACCGGCATCCGGATGTCCATCAGCACGACGTCGGGCCGGTGCTCGGCGACCTGGGCCAGGCCGGCCTCGCCGTTGGGGGCCTCGCCCACCACCTCGATGTCGGACTGTCCGCCGAGCATCAGGGTCAGCGCCGAACGGACCAGCGGGTCGTCGTCGACGAGCAGCACGCGGATCACGCTGTCCACGGTAGCCAAGCCTCCAGCACGAACCTCGACCCCTCCGTGCGCTGGTGCAGCCGGCCGCCCCGCAGCTCGGTGCGCTCGCGCAGCCCGACCAGCCCCAGGCCAGCGCCAGGCGCGGCGCTCGGCCGGTCGCCGAGCGGGTTGCTGATCACGACGGTGATGCCGCCGTGCTCGTCCCCCGAGGACCTGATCTCCACCCCTGCGCCGGGGGCGTGCTTGCGGACGTTGGTGATGCCCTCCTGCACGATCCGGTAGACCGTGCGGCCCGTCACCGGCGGCACCGGCACGTCACCGTCGACGTGGTCGGCCCAGTCGATGTCGAGGCCGAGCGACCGCGCCTCGTCGACCAGGGCGGCGATGTCGTCGTACGTCGGCTGCGGTCGCGCCGTGGTCGTGCTCGGGTCGTCCTCGCGCAGCACCCCGAGCACGCCGCGGAGCTCGTGGAGCGCGTCGTTGGCCTGTTGCTGGATCTGGCCGAGCCCCTCGCGGAGGCGGTCGCCGTCGAGGTCGTCGCGGAACGCGAGCGCCCCGGCCTGCATGGAGACCTGGGTGATGCGGTGCGCGACGACGTCGTGCATCTCCCCGGCGATGCGGGCGCGCTCGGTCGAGCGGGCCTGGGTGAGGCGCAGCTCCTGCTCGAGCTCGGCACGCTCGGCGCGGTTGCGGAGGTTCCAGAGCAGCTCGCGCCGCGAGCCGATGTAGAGGCCCCAGCCCATCATCCCCGTGTTGACGGCCAGGTTGACCAGCGTGGCGACCAGGAAGTCGCTGTCCTCGATCGGCGCGATCGTCGTCCAGGTCTGCGCGGCGACGAAGTTCGCGCTGCCGACCAGGACCACCTCGCGCCAGCGCCGGCGGGTCGCCACGGAGACCGCGGCCAGGGTGGCCGGGCCGGCCGCGAGCCCGGAGAAGGCGCTCATCGCAGCGATGACGAGGGCGACCCGCTTGGGCGCCCGGCGGCGGAAGTAGACCAGCACGAAGGCGGCCACGCCCAGGACCACGTCGACGGTGAAGAGGAGGCGGTGGTCGCGCCACTCGGCCGCCGCGACGGTCTGCCAGACCGCTGCCGAGAACACCACGCACAGCCCGTAGCGCCACGCGTGCGACACCCACGTCAGCTCGGGCTGGGTGTCGGGTCGTGGTTCCACGGCGCTCAGGTTAACGAGCCGAATTCCTACTTTGGTCGCATGGACATGGCCTCAGGGCCGATGCGTGTGCCGGTCCCGTCGGCGCATGGTGGTCCCACCAACCGCGTGGAGGGAGCTGCGCGGCGTGGGGCCGCGCACGAGTGGACGGTCCCGCAGGGGAAGGGGCTTCGAGCCGGGTCCGGTGACACACGGGGGTGACCGGACCCGGCTCAGCCACGTCTAGGGTCGTGCCCATGACTTCTGCCCCGACTCCGGCCCCTCGGGCCGACGGCCGCGCCGACGACGAGCTCCGCCCGATCACCATCACCCGCAACTGGCTCGACCACGCCGCCGGTTCGGTGCTCGTCGAGTTCGGCGGCACCCGGGTGCTCTGCGCCGCCTCCGCCTCCGAGGGCGTGCCGCGCTGGCGCAAGGGCTCCGGCCTGGGCTGGGTCACCGCCGAGTACGCGATGCTCCCCGCGGCCACCAACACCCGCTCCGACCGCGAGTCGGTGAAGGGCCGCATCGGCGGCCGCACCCACGAGATCTCCCGGCTGATCGGCCGCTCCCTGCGTGCGGTCATCGACTATCAGGCGCTCGGCGAGAACACGATCGTCCTCGACTGCGACGTCCTCCAGGCCGACGGCGGCACCCGCACCGCTGCGATCACCGGGGCGTACGTCGCCCTGGCCGACGCGGTCGCGCACCTGCGCTCCAACGGCGCACTCACGGGCGAGCCGCTGACCGGGTCCGTCGCGGCGGTCAGCGTCGGCATCATCGACGGCGTGCCGCGGCTGGACCTGCCCTACGTCGAGGACGTGCGCGCCGAGACCGACATGAACGTCGTGATGACGGGCGACGGGAAGTTCGTCGAGGTGCAGGGCACGGCCGAGGGCGCAGCCTTCGACCGCGCCGAGCTCGACGCCCTGCTGGCCCTGGCCGAGAAGGGCTGTGCCGACCTGACGCGCCTGCAGCAGGAGGCGCTGGGCCGGTGAAGATCTTCCTCGCGTCGGGCAACACCAAGAAGATCCTGGAGATGCAGCGCATCCTCGCCGAGCACGTGCCGGGGATCGAGGTGCTCGGCATCGCCGACGTGGAGGGCTACGTCGAGCCGGTCGAGGACCAGCCGACCTTCGAGGGCAACGCCCTGCTGAAGGCGCGCGCCGGCGTGGCGGCCACCGGGCTGCCGTCGGTCGCCGACGACAGCGGGCTGTGCGTCGACGCGCTGAACGGGATGCCGGGCGTGCTGTCGGCACGGTGGTCCGGGCCTCCGAAGAGCGACGAGCGCAACAACGAGCTCCTGCTCGCCCAGCTCGACGACGTACCCGACGGGCGGCGCGGCGCGCACTTCGCGTGCGCCGTGGCGTGGGTGATGCCGGACGGTCGCGAGCGAGTGGTCGAGGGCCGGATGGACGGTCGCATCATCCGCAAGGTGCGCGGGACCGGTGGCTTCGGCTACGACGTGGTCTTCGTCGCGGTCGAGCACGACGCCGAGGACCTGACCTCCGCCGAGCTCGAGCCGGGGGAGAAGGACCGGATCTCGCACCGCGGGCGGGCGCTGCGCGCCCTCGCGCCGCAGGTCGCGGCGGACCTGTCAGGCGACTGACACGTCCTCGCGGGCGCCGACCTGCCTGCTGACCCACGCGCCCCACAGGGCCGCGAAGAGGAACATCACGAGCGAGTAGACCGCCGCCGGCACGGAGATCTCGACCTCGTCGAGCACCTCGACCGCGACGAAGATCGCGAGCGTGGCGTTGTGCACCCCGACCTCCATAGAGGAGGCGATGGCCTGCGGGCCGGTGACGCCGAACGCCTTGGGCACGTAGTAACCGACGACGAGGCTGATGGCGCAGAAGAGGGCGGTGATGAGGCCGACGTCGGCGAGGTAGTCGCTGACGTTCTCGCGCTGGTCGAGCAGGATCCCCAGCACGAGGATGGCGAGGATGATCGCCGAGCCGATCCGCACCGGCTTGTCCATCCGCCGGGCGAACCCCGTCGCGCGGGCGTTGACCAGCATGCCGATGCCGACGGGCAGCAGGATCAGCGCGAACACCTTGACGATCTCGACGAGCGGCATGGAGACGTCGTCCTGCCGGTCGTAGTAGGCGATGGCGAGGCCGGTGATGACCGGCAGCGTGACGACCGCGATGACGGTGTTGATGGCCGTCAGCGTGATGTTGAGGGCCACGTCCCCGCGGAAGAGGTGGCTGAACAGGTTGGCGGTCGTGCCGCCCGGCGACGCGGCGAGCAGCATCATGCCGATGCCGAGCAGGGCCGGGAGGTCGAAGAGCACGACCAGCCCGAAGCAGATCGCCGGCAGCAGGAGGATCTGGCAGCCGAGTGCGACGGCCACGGCCTTCGGCGCCCGGCCCACCCGCTTGAAGTCGCCGATCGTCAGGTCCAGACCGAGGCCGAACATGATGATGGCCAGGGCGAGCGGCAGCCCGACGGTGGTCAGCGCGGAGTCCATGCGCGGACCCTAGTGGTGACGGGCGTCACATGGGAGGAAGTCGCGGCAGACGTGTACTTAGGTCGACGTCCGCTCGTACGTGATGCGAGTGGTGCCGCAGGTGCGCTCGGAGAGACTCGAACTCTCACTGGCCACGACCTAAACGTGGTGCCTCTGCCAATTGGGCTACGAGCGCTGGACGATCAGTCCAACCCTAGGTCCCGCCGCAGCTTGGCGACGTGGCCGGTGGCCTTGACGTTGTACTGGGCGAGCTCGACCTTGCCCTCCTCGTCGATCACGAAGGTCGAGCGGATCACGCCCTCGACCTCCTTGCCGTAGAGCTTCTTCGTGCCGTAGGCGCCGTACGCCTGGTGCACCGCCAGGTCCTCGTCGGAGAGCAGCGTGAGGGTGAGCGCGTCGCGCTCGCGGAACTTGGCGAGCTTGGCCGGCTTGTCCTTGGAGACGCCGAGCACCTCGTAGCCCGCGCCGCGCAGCGAGTCGAGCGACTCGGAGAAGTCGCAGGCCTGCTTGGTGCAGCCGGGGGTCATCGCGGCCGGGTAGAAGTAGAGGATCACCTTCTTGCCGCGCAGGTCCGACAACGAGACCTGCTCCTCGGTGTCGTTGGTCAGGGTGAAGTCGGGGGCGGTGTCGCCGGCGGCGAGGCGGTCGGACATGGGGACTCCTGTGCGCGGTCGGTCCGGAGGGCGGTCCGGTTGGTTGTTGCAAGACGATTGCAATAAGGTCGAGGCGTGCCGGCCCGGTATCGGGGGATCCGAGCCGGTCACCAGACATCCAACCAGCCCCGCCCGAGCAGGAGCGACCACGTGCACGTGCCCGACGGATTCCTCGACGCCCCGACCTCGGTGGCGACGGGGGCGGTGGCAGTGGTCGCGGTCGCGTGCTCGTTGCGCGGCGCGCGACGCGAGCTCGACGACCGTACGGCGCCCGCGGCGGGGCTGGTCGCGACCTTCGTCTTCGCCGCCCAGATGATCAACTTCCCCGTGGGCGCGGGCACCAGCGGACACCTGATGGGCGGCGCGCTCGCCGCCGTCCTCGTCGGACCGTGGACCGCGGTGCTGTGCCTGTCGGTGGTACTCGTCGTGCAGGCCCTGCTGATGGCGGACGGCGGCATCACCGCGCTCGGCACCAACATCACCCTGATCGGCATCGTGACCGTCGTCGTCGGCTACGGGGTCTTCGTCGTCCTGCGCCGGGTGCTGCCCAAGCGGCTCGGCATGGTGGCGCCGGCAGCCGCGGTCGGCGCCCTGGTCAGCGTCCCCGCCGCGGCGCTGGTCTTCACCCTGCTCTTCGCCGTCGGCGGCAGCGTCCCAGTCGACCTGGGCGCCGTCATGACCGCGATGCTCGGCTGGCACGC
Organism: Nocardioides sp. P5_E3; assembly: GCF_054049275.1. Lineage (NCBI taxonomy): Bacteria > Bacillati > Actinomycetota > Actinomycetes > Propionibacteriales > Nocardioidaceae > Nocardioides > Nocardioides sp. P5_E3. The sequence goes on along the minus strand of NZ_JBFUMR010000028.1, from coordinate 44,445 downwards.
CGTGATCGGCGTCGGCGAGGCGGTCGTGACCGGCCTGGTCGTCGCGAGCGTCGTGGCCGCGCGCCCCGACCTGGTCCACGGCGCCCGTCCGCTCCTGGTCGAGCGCGAGCTCGAGCTCCGCACGGGGGTCGCTCGATGAGCACCCGCCGCTTCTTCGCCGTCGCCCTGGTCGTGAGCCTGCTCGTCGCCGGCGTCGCGAGCTACTACGCCAGCTCGCACCCCGACGGCCTCGAGTACGTCGCCGAGCAGACCGGCTTCATCGACTCCGCCGAGGACTCGGCCACCGTCGACAGCCCGCTGGCCGACTACCAGACGTCCGGCGTCGACGACGCCCGCATCAGCGGCGGCCTCGCCGGGGTGATCGGCGTGGTCGTGATGCTCCTGCTCAGCACCGGCCTGTTCTGGCTCGTACGACGCCGCGGGACCGACGACGCCGACTCCGGTGACGTCGACTCGGACGACGCCCGCCCCGAGCGCGCCCACCAGTCGGAGGCCTGATGGGCGCCGGGCACGGGCACCGGCTCCACTTCCACGGCCACAGCCCGGTGCACCGCGCGCCCGCGCACCTCAAGGTCCTCGCCCTGCTCGGGTTCATGCTGGTGGTCGTCGCGACCCCGCGGCAGGCGTACGCCGTCTTCGCGCTCTGGGCCGCCGTCCTGCTGGGCGTCGTCGCGCTCTCCCGCGTGCCGGTGCGCTACCTGCTGCCGCGGATGGTCGTGGAGGTGCCGTTCGTCGTCTTCGCGGTGCTGATGCCGTTCATCGCCCACGGACCGCAGACCGAGGTGCTGGGCGTGAGCGTCTCCGAGCCCGGCCTCGTGGCCGGTGTCGCGCTGCTCATCAAGGGCACGATCGGCGTCCTCGCCTCGCTCACCCTCGCCGCCACCACCGAGCCGCAGGACCTGATCCGCGGGCTGCAACGGCTGCGGACCCCCGACCTGGTCGTGCAGATCATGGGCTTCATGATCCGCTACCTCGACGTGGTCACCGCGGAGCTGGGCCGGATGATGACGGCGCTCCGCTCGCGCGGCTGCGACCCGCGCTCGCCGCGTCACTGGCCCGTGCTGGCCCGCTCGCTGGGCGCCCTTTTCATCCGGTCCTACGAGCGCGGCGAGCGGGTCCACCTCGCCATGCTGTCGCGGGGGTACGACGGCCGCCTGCCGCAGTCGGGGGAGGTGCGATGAGAACCCCACGACCTTCTCCTCCTCCGCTTCGCTCCTCCGGACAACGCCGCGGGGACCCCCGATGACCACCCCTGTGCTCGACGTGCGCGGGCTCGCGTTCGCCTACCCCGACGGCCACCAGGCGCTGTTCGGGGTCGACCTCCACGTCCACCGCGGCGAGCGGGTCGCGCTGCTCGGGCCCAACGGTGCCGGCAAGACGACCCTCGTCCTCCACCTCAACGGCATCCTCGCCGCGGGGCGTGGCTCCGTCACGGTCAGCGGCCTCCCGGTCGCCAAGGAGCACCTGAAGGAGATCCGTCGTCGTGTCGGGATCGTCTTCCAGGACCCCGACGACCAGCTCTTCCTCGGCACGGTCCGCCAGGACGTCGCCTTCGGTCCCGCCAACCTCGGTCTCAAGGGCGCTGCGCTCGACCGCCGGGTGATGGACGCGCTCGACCGGGTCGGGATGGCCGACTTCGTCGACCGGCCGCCGCACCACCTGTCCTACGGCCAGCGCCGCCGGGTGGCGGTCGCCACCGTGCTGGCGATGGAACCGGAGATCCTGGTGCTCGACGAGCCGTCGTCCAACCTCGACCCCGCCTCGCGCCGCGAGCTCGCCGACATCCTGCGCAGCCTCGACGTGACGGTGCTGATGGTCACCCACGACCTGCCCTACGCGCTGGAGCTGTGCCCGCGGAGCGTCGTGCTGAGCGAGGGGGTCGTGGTCGCAGACCGGCCGACCTTCGACGTCCTCACCGACGACGAGCTGATGTCTGCCCACAGGCTCGAGCTGCCGTGGGGTTTCGACCCGCGGCGCATTGATAGCCTTCCCCGGTGACCCAGGACATGAGCGCGCTCGAGCGCGAGATCGAGGCGACCCGCGAGCGGCTCGCCTCGACGATCGACCAGCTCGCCTACCGCGCCCACCCCAAGACGATCGTCGGTCGGCAGGTGACGACGGTGAAGTCCCACTTCGTCGAGCTCGACACGGGCGCGCCCCGCACCGACAACATCCTCAAGGCGGCCGGTGCCGTCGTCGGGGTCATCGTCCTGTTCGCCCTCGTCCGCAAGGTCGCGAGCTGAGCGTGTCCTCCAGCAGCAGGGCGACCGGGGGCACTGACCCCGGGTCCGCCCCGATCAAGATGCTGCACGACCGCGTGCTCGTCGAGGTCGACCAGGAGGCCGGTGAGCGTCGTTCCAGCGGGGGCATCGTCATCCCCGCCACCGCGGCGATGGGCGCCCGCCGTCTGGCCTGGTCGCGGGTGATCGCGGTCGGCCCGCACGCCCGTGCGGTCGAGGTGGGCGACCGGGTCCTCTTCGACCCCGAGGACAAGGCCGAGGTCGAGGTCCAGGGCGAGGTCTACGTCGTCATGCGCGAGCGCGACGTGCACGCGGTCGCCGCGGAGCGGCTCGACGGCGGCTCCACCGGTCTTTACCTCTGACGCCAGCCCTAGGCTCTGGCCATGGCCTACCTCGTCAAGCAGTCCCACCGCGCGCCGGCGGTGACCTCACCGGTTCCCGTCGACGAGTCGCTGCCGCGCGCGTGCGTGATCGGCGCCGGGTCCGGGGGCATCGCGGCGGCCAAGCAGCTCTACCTGGCCGGGATACCGTTCGACTGCTTCGAGCAGGGCAGTGACATCGGCGGGACGTGGGTCCTCGACAACTCCAACGGCCAGTCGGCCTGCTACGACACCCTCGAGATCAACACGTCGTGCCCGCGGATGGCCTTCTCCGACTTCCCGATGCCGGCGGACTACCCGCCCTACGCGCGCCACGACCAGGTGCGCGCCTACTTCGAGCAGTACGTCGACCACTTCGGCTTCCGCCACACCATCACCTTCGACACGTTGGTCGAGGACGTCTCCCGGTCGGCCGACGGCCGCTGGGACGTTCGCGTCACCGGGCCTGATGGCTCCGAGACCCGCACCTACGACGCCGTGCTCGTCGCCAACGGCCACCACTGGGACCCGCGCTGGCCCGAGCCGGCCTACCCGGGCACCTTCGCCGGCGAGCAGATCCACGCCCACGACTACCGCTCCGGTGACCAGCTCGCCGGACGCGACGTCGTGGTGGTGGGGGCCGGCAACTCGGCGATGGACATCGCGGTCGAGTCCTCCTACGTGGCGCGTACGACGACGTGGTCGGTGCGCCGCACCGAGTGGGTGCTGCGCAAGTTCCTCCTCGGCAAGCCGAGCGACCAGGTCGCCCTGCCGGGATGGCTGCCGTGGTGGGTGACCGCCGCGCGGTTGCGCATCGGGGCGACGTACGCCGGCAGCATGACGAAGTACGGCCTGCCGGCGCCTGCCCACAAGCCCGGGCAGTCGCACCCCGTGCAGTCCGACAAGATCCGCGAGCGCCTCGACGCCGGTGCGGTGACGGCGCGGCAGGGCATCGAGCGGCTCGACGGCGACCGGGTCGTCTTCGTCGACGGCACCACGGCCCCGGCGGACCTCATCGTGTGGGCCACCGGCTACCACGTGACGTTCCCGTTCCTCGATCCCGACCTGGTGTCGGCGCACGACAACGAGCTGCCGCTGTGGAAGCGCACCGTCCATCCCGACCTTCCCGGCCTCTACTTCATCGGCCTCGTGCAGGCCATCGGTGCGGTGATGCCGATCTCCGAGGCGCAGTCGGCGTGGATCGCCGAGACGCTCGCCGGTCGCTACGTGCCACCCGCGGACGACGTCGTACGACGCCAGATGGAGGGTGAGCACCGGCGGGACAAGAAGCAGTTCTACGCCTCGCCGCGGCACACCATGGAGGTCGACTTCGACCACTACCTGTGGGACCTGGACCGCGAGCGCAAGGCCGGTCGGGAGCGCGCGGCGACGCGTGCGCCGTCGCTCGGGTCGGTGCCGGCCCCGGCGCCCGGCGGCGGGGGAGCGCGACGCTCGCTCGCCCGCCTCCTCCTCGGCGCGGCCCGCTGGAAGGCCGTCGGCGAGGTGCCGCAGCGCGGCGTCCTCGTCGGCGCACCCCACACCTCCAACTGGGACTGGGTGCTGACCATGCTCCTGGCGTGGCGCTACGGCATCACGATCCGGCTGCTGGTCAAGAAGGAGCTCTTCGTGGGACCGCTGGGCTGGCTCCTGCGGCGCACGGGCGCCGTCGAGCTCGACCGCAAGAACCCCGCGGCGACGATCAAGGACCTGCTGGCCGAGGCCGAGGGCGGCGACTCCTGGCTGCTCGGGATCGCGGCGGAGGGCACGCGATCGCGCGGCGACTACTGGAAGTCCGGCTTCTACCGGATCGCCCGCCAGACCGGCCTCCCGATCACGCTGGCCTTCCTCGACGTGCCCTCGCGCACCGTCGGCTGGGGTCCGACGTTCCACCCGACGGGCGACGTGAGCGCCGACATGGACGTGCTGCGCGAGTTCTACGCCGACAAGACCGGCTTCAACCCCGACGGGTTCACGCCCCCGCGGCTGCGCGAGGAGGACCGGGCCTGAGGCCGGCGACACGCCCATCCGGGTGTGCAGCATTACCGCTGGGGAACCGTGAAGGCTAGGTTGAGGGTTCAACCGAAGGGAGCATGCAATGGCATTTGTGCTGTGGATCCTCGCCGTCATCCTCGTGGTGTCCGGCATCGTCTCGTTGATCAGGGGTCAGATGCTCTGGGGCATCGTTCTCATCATCGTCGGGCTGCTCGTCGGCCCCGGCGGAGTCAGCCTGTTCACGAAGTAGCATCCCCGCGGGAGAAACGACGAAGGGCCGGTCCTCTGGACCGGCCCTTCGCTCATGTGCGCCATCATGGCGGCCGCGCCTGTCCAACGTAGGCAGTTCGGCCGCCCTTGGGTCCGTCCACGCGTGGGCCATGCGGCGGAACGGTCAACTGCCTACGTTGCTGTTGAGCGCGGCCGGGTGCTCGAGCAGAGTGTCCGACCGGCGGGAGCACGACGAAGGGCCGGTCCAGCAGGACCGGCCCTTCGCTTCTGTACGCCATCAGGGACTCGAACCCCGAACCCGCTGAGAACTCTCCGCAGCAGTGAACGATGACGTGTAGTTGCGGCTAATGGCGGCCTGACCTGCGCTTTCGTCGATCTCCGCCGATTGCCGTCTCTCATCGCGCGGGCTCTTTCCGCCGGACTTTCCGGGCACTTTGTGGGCAGTTTCGAGGCTCTGGCGGGCGGTGGTCATGGGCCGCCGCTGTCGCCAGCAAGGTGTCCGTGCTGCTCGCCATCCTCAAAGCGATCCATCGCAGAAGGCGGACGAGCCGCCTCGACCTGCCCGCCGTCAGCATCCCTCCCAACCAACTGATTCTGTCGAGCTACTACCGGCTTCGACCCGCACAACCACACGAGTCACCCGCTTTCAAGGACATCGCTCGCCTAGACCCTGAGCTACCACGAACTACGTCCTTACGACCGCCGCGTCGCCAAAGCACCTCCGCTGACGCCACCACGGCGATCACTCGGACTCGGGCTCGAAGGGCAGCAGCTAGAGGCCCAAGCCGATCCGCCCCGTCACGGGCATGCCGCCCAGATTGGGCGTGCCTCAGAGGCGCTGCGAACCGCCCACTATGACGCGGCCTCGGTCCTGAACACGAGCGAACGCAGGGTGCCTCGTCTGCGAGTGCCTCACGTCGGGATCGATTAGTCGTTTACCCAATGTGCTCGCCCGTTCCTTACAAGAAGTGTCGGAGGCATCCGGAAACACTGAGCAAGGAGCACACCATGAACATCAAGCACCGCAACACCGGCACCCGGGGCACTTCCAAGCACGTCACGCGCTGGACGCTCGTCGTCGCCTATACGGTGACCATCGCTGCGCTGGCCGCCGTGCCCTCGTCCGCCACAGAGACCCGCGATGGAGACCAACGTCCGTACACCCGCCAGTGCTTCATCGAGCAGCCGCGCTGGAACGTCGCTCTCGACGGCCCGGTTCCGCGTTGCCCCGGGACGGAGACGGCATCGGGAACCGCCACGGAGCCCGGCGACACCTTGCGGTCCGACAGCGTCGACGCTTGGCTCGGCGGTATGGCCCGTGTCCGCTGAGAGGCCACAGGCGCTTCCGAATCGGACCCGTCGGGCAGCCGCCTGCCGGGTCCACTGACGCACCGGCTGGCGCAGCGCCTAGGTGATCCCGTGCTGGTGAGCGAGCGCGGCGGCTTCGGTGCGGTTGGCCACCTCGAGCTTGCCGATGATGTGGGAGACATGCACGGACGCCGTCTTCGGCGATACGAAGAGCTCCTCGGCTATCTGTCCGTTGCTGCGGCCGGCCGCGAGCAGCCGCAAAACCTCCAGCTCCCGCTGACTCAGCCTGCTCAGTTGACCCGGTAACCCAGTCGCGTCGTGACCGGGCAGGCGTGCCGACCGGGCGATCGCGCGGAGCCGGTCGGCCGTCGGAACAGCGCCGAGCTCGTCTGCCAGCTGCAGCGCCTCGGCGATGACTTGCGCTGCTGCGGGTCGTGCTCCTTCCCGCAGCAGCGCGCCCGCGAGCTGTGTTTGAGTTTGAAGTGCATCGAAGGGATGCCCCACGCGCTTCCACGCGGCGTTGACCTCACGCCACCGTTTGGACGGCGTGGGATGGCCTTCCGCTTCTGCCAGCAGTGCCGCAACCTCGCCGGACCACGCGACGCCGAGGTCACCCAGTTGGTGCAGCTGCTCGGACACTTCGCGGATCCGCTCGGTGGTACCCGCGGGCGCGCTGTGGAGCGCCGGCACGATCCGCGCGGCCAGGACCAAGAGCTCTGCGGCTAGGCCGGACGTTTCGACGATGTCGGGAGCCTGCAGCGCTAGCAGCAGGTGTTCCAGCGCCCGTTCCGGCGCGCGATCGAGGATTGCCACCTCGGCGGTGGCCGTCGCCGCCGGGTGCGCGGCCATGAGTGGGGCCCGTGGGTCACCGGGCTTTGGGAGGACCTCGAGAGTCCGGGATAGGTACACACGGGCAGCCTCGACTGCACCACGGCTTGCGGCGATTCGGGTCCGGATCGCCCAGTTCATGCCGGCTGTCATGGGCTCGGTGTCGCCGGCCAAAGCCTCCAGCTGATCGCTTCGATTCCAATCTCCGGCCGCGTACAGGCCTTCCACCAAGTTCTCGGCGACGCTGGCCCACGCCCGCCCGTCGGCCGGTGAGGACAGGTCCACCAGCGAGTCGACCCAGGCCAGTGCCTCGGCGAAATGGCCGAGCGATCCCATGCTGAGCACCGTGTTGACCATGACCGTCGGCGCGGGCGGGGGTCCGTGCGCGGTCAACGTAATGATTCGCCGGTTGCTGGCCATGGCCTGCGCTGCCTGTCCCCGCGTGGTCGCCACGTAGCCTTGCCAGCACAGGAGGGCCATCAACTCACCCAGGTCGCCGCTCTGCTCGACCTTTGACAGTTCCCGGGCGCCTGTCTGCTCCACCAGCGACCAGGGAACGGCCGCGGGGTACAGCTGAATGAGGTTTATCCCGCACAAGGCCGCGAGCGGATGAGCGTGTTCGGCCAGCAACGCCTCGGCGGTGGTTTGAATTTGGTCGGAATCGAGCACCTCTTGGACCACACCCTGCGTGAGCCTCGTGAACCAGGCGATCCGAAGCCGCAGGTACAAGCTCGTGACCCAGTCGTCCTGGCTCCGTTCGAGCTCGGCCCGGCACAACTCGGTGATCCGGAGGAACCCGGCGTCGGTTCCCTGGCCGAAGTGGCTCCGCAAGGTCTTGACCAGCAGCTCGCGACGGTCCAGGCCCGTGACCGCCTCGGGGTCGGGCACGCGATCCCACAGCCGCATCGTCCGGTCGAACCAGGTCGCCGCCTCGACCAGGCCTCCGCGGTCGAACGCCGCACGGGCGGCATCGACCGCTGAACGAAGCGCCCGGTCTTCCTCGCGACACGCGTACCAGTGCTGCGCGAGAGCGGTGAGCCGCTCGGCGGCCGGGAGCGCGTGCGGGGTGAGTTCCAGCGAGGCAGCCCACCGACGATGGCACTCGAGCAGGCTTGCTGCGGACGCGCCGTCCAGCACCGCGTCGCGTAGCAGCGCGTGGTGGAACCGCACCTGACCGTGGTCGATGCCCGAGAGCAGGCCGCGCGCGGTCGCGTCGGCCCGTGCTCGCGCCGCACGGTCCGGGTCGAGGTCGCTCGCTGCCACCACGAGATCTTCGAACGAGTGTCCGGCTCCCGCCGCGGCGGCCAGCAGAAATCGCGCGGTGTCTTCGTCCAGCCCGGTCAGGCGGGCTGCGAGGTTCACCCGCAACACGGTCGAGCCGGCCTGCTCGTCAGGCTCGAGCAGGTGCTCGACGTAGAGCGGGACGCCCTCGCTCGCCACCTGGACTCGTTCGACGAGTTCCGGCGTCACGTGGTCGCCTAAGGCCGCCCGGACGAACGTCTCCACCGCATACGGCGGGAGCGGGCCCAGCGTGATGGTCTGAGCACCTGGGGCTCGAGAGAGGTCCGCCAGATCGACCGTGATCGGTCCCGCATCATGTGGCGTGGAGCGGACCGTGCACACGAGCAGCAACGGGGCGGAGGCGGACACCAGCGCCAAGTAGTCGATCAGGGACCGGGAGGACGCATCGACCCACTGCAGGTCGTCGACGACCAAACAGACCATCCGGTCGCGCATCAACCCCAGGAAGGCGGCGTGCACCGCGCCGAACAGCACCGCTCGGTCGACCGCGACCGACGCGTCGCCGCCGCTCTGGCTGGCGAACGCCGGGTGCAGGACACCCAGCCGCTGGGCGTGCGGGCCGGCGGCGTCGCGCACTGCGGACTCGCCGAGCTGGTTGGTGAGGTCCCGCATCATCTCGGCGGCTACTCCGTAGGCGAGTTCGCCGCCCGCGAGGTTGATGCCGTGACCGGAAACGACTAGGTCGCCTGAGGCGCGCAGCTCGGCCACCAGTTGAGCAACAAGCCGGGTCTTCCCAATGCCCGGTTCACCGTCGACCACGACCACCCGGGCGTTCCCGACGCGCGCCTCATTAGCCGCTCGGCGCAACTGGTCGAGCTCCTCGTCCCGTCCGATGAGTCGGACGCCACGTGTGGCCCTCACACGAGCATCATCGCCCCCACTACCCCTGAATGTCGTGGCCGGTCTGGCAGCGTCTATCCGCCGTTTGATGGCGCCCCGTGAGATGCCGGATCTGCCGATGTGCGAGTGACAGTCCGAGAGCAGGCCAGCGAGGAACGCACCATCTTGGCGCGCTCCTCGTCTAGCCTCGGACAGGGGCAGGAGAGCTGATGATTCGTCGCATCACAATGGTCGGCATGCGCATGGCCGCAGCACTGAGCGTGCTGGGTGCAGGTGCGGCATGCGGCTATTCGCAGAGGCCCGACACCGATTCTGAGGAGCAGGGCCCCGTCATCGCTGTGCGGGAGTGGAATGCCTACCCGACGGCAGAAGTCGTTGGACGACTCAGCCTGAACAAGGGCTGTCTTATGGTTGGCGATTCAGTGGCGTTCTGGGCCGACGGGACTTCCTGGGACCCAGCGGAGCGTTCAGTTGTCTTCAAGTCCGGGGGACAGGTCGCGGTTGGTGACCAGTTCTCGGGCGGCGGTGGCCACTACTCGCAAGGCAACCTCGGCGGGTTGGACGGGGTAGACGTCGATGCAGTCATTGACTGCTTGGACCGCACGGGTCTGAACGACGCTGTCGTTGCTGTACCGCCAGCATCGCCCGGCTGACGCGCTTCAGCCGAGTTCCAGATCTGCCGCGATGGGTGCGCTGCTCCGCGTCGACAACGTCATGGGGGAACACACCTAGTGGCACGGGTGGTCAGATGAGCGAACGCCTGCGACCGATGACGACGGCTTCGGCCCTGGAGTGCGCGCCGAGCTTGCGGTAGACCGCCTGTGCGTGGCTCTTGACGGTGTTGGATGAAAGGTAGAGCTCCGAGGCGATCTCTGAGAGGTTCAGCGGGCCCTGCATGAGTCGGAGCACGTCGAGCTCGCGGCCGGTCAGCGGCTCGTTCAGCGGCTCGTTCAGCGGCTCGTCGAGGATCCGCTCTGCGCCGGGGTTGGTGAGGAGGCGGCGGGTCGTTTCGACCCTGGCCATCATCGCCGGGGTGGTGTCCGGGAAGCGGTTCATGCGTTGTGTCAGCTCGGCCAGCAGTTCGCGACCCTGGTCGGTGTCGCCGAGCTGGGCGAACAGCCGTGCGCTGAGGAGGAGGTGGTGGATCGGCGCCCACACGCCTTGGGCGTTGGTGGTCCGTCGGGCGGCGAGTCCGAGCTCGAGGGTGTTGACGGCTTCGTCGGTCTTGCCTGCCACTGCCTGAGCTTGGGCGAGGGCGACGAACGCCCACGAGGCCTGCGGTGCGGCCCGTAGAGTCTGGCGGTTCAGGATGTCCATGGCCTGTTCAGCGTGCTCTCGCGCCTCGATCAGGTTGCCTCTCTCGTGTTCGGCAAACGAGAGGAGCGACTGCGACATGATGCGGATGATGCCGGGAGCGGGACGGCTGTGGGTGGCTGCCTGGAGCGACACGACGGCGCCGTCGAGGTCCCCGTGGACGTACAGCGCGTGCCCGAACGCCAGGTGCGCGATGGTGTACTGCGGGGACCGGGGGTTCGTCTCGAGCGCGACGGCGAGCCGTGCTGCGGTGAGCATGTCGGCAGGCCCGCCGTAGCCCAACAGGCCGCGCATCTGCGCGATCGAGGACGAGACGGACTGCGACCCATCGGGTAGCGGGCCGAGCTCTTCGAGCCCGTCGAGCGCTTCGAGGTGCCGCGCCAAGGCCGTCTCATCGCCGGTCAGCGCCGCCATCCACGCCGCGGTGACGAGGGCCGCCGGGCCGCTGGGAGGGCCCAGGTCGTTGAGCCAGGACAGCACGGTGCCGGCACGTCCCGCGTCGGCGAACTGCAGCCAGTTGGTCTGGACAAGGGTGGCTGCCTCTTGGGTGCGCCCGGCCTTCAGCCAGTTCTTGATGGCTTCGGAGACATCGCCGTGCGTGGAGAACCAGTCACCGGCCCGGGCACGCAGGACGTCGACAACATCGGGAAGCGTGAGCTCGAGCTCGCTGAGAGCGACGGCGCGGAAGAGGTTGTGGAAGCGGAACCAGCGTCGTTGCGCGTCGAGGGGCACCAGGAACAGGTTGGCGCGCTCCAACTGTTGCAGGACCGTGGCACTGTCCGTCCGTTCGAGGACGTGGTCGCAGAGCTCCGCGGTGAGCTGGTCGAGCACCGAGACGCCGAGGATGAAGTCGCGTAGCCGTTCAGGCTGCCTGCTCAGGACCTCCTCAATGAGGTAGTCCCCGACGAACCGGTTGCCTCCGCTGAACCGCCGGACGAAGTCGTCAGCATCTGTCCGACCAGTCAGCGACAAAGCGGCGAGGTAGAGGGCGGCGGGCCACCCCTCCGTCCGTTCGACGAGCTGCACGAGGGCATTGTCGGACAGCGTCACCCCCTGATGTGCGAGCATCTTCCGCGCCTCGACGACGGTGAAGCCCAGCTGCTCCGCCCGCAGCTCGACCAGGTCGTGGGAGACGCGGAGCCGTCCCAGGCGCAGGCCGGGGTCCGCGCGACTGGTGATCACCAGGTGCGCGTGCTCGGGAAGACTTGCCACCAGCGTCTCGACCTCGGTGTGGCGTTCGGGCGACTGAACGAAGTGGAAGTCGTCGAGGACGAGGACGAGGTCCTCGGGTGCTGCCGCCAGAGCGGTCGTGATCGCCCACAGCAGGGCCCGCGGTCGCCAGGACGGAGTGCCGTCGAGCACGCGCACCGGGTCGGAGACCGGCAGAACGCAGCCAGCCCGTTCCAAGGACGCAGCCACGTGACTCCACAACCGGTCGGGGTCATTGTCACCGTTGTCGAGTGAAACCCAGGCGGTCGGAGGAAGGCCTTCGCATTGCGTCCATTGAGCGACCAGTGTCGTCTTGCCGTACCCGGCGGGGGCACACACGAGGGTGACCGGATGCCGAACGGCCCGCATCATGGCTTCAAGCAGCCGCGTGCGGTCGATCCAGTCCTCGCGCACGGGAGGGCGGTGAAGCTTCGACTCGACCACGTCACCGAACGCGGCGCGAGGCGCACCATCATTGCCGGACGGCTTCCGCCCCAAAGGATCCGCCATTCGTGGCCTCCTCCAGTCGGTTTGGAGGCTAGCGACCTTGTCGAGGCGTTGTCCAAGGTCTTTCCCACGGTGCACCCCGAAAGGGTGGACAAAAGACCCCGCCTACGACCAGGCCGGCCTGCACTGACGCCAAGGGCCACGACATGTCGTGCTCGGTAACGAGGCACACCGGACCGGCGAAGGAACCTTGCCGTGCCTGAACGGTCGCTCATGCCGCGATGAACGCACTCATCTGCCGCTCTCCCAGCAGCCGCAGAGGTGACCCATTCCGCCGCGATTACTGCCGCGAGTCGTTTGGCGCCCTGCGCGGCACGGGGATCAGGGCGCGGTGTGGCTGCCCGATCGGATTACGTCGTGGCCTTCGACGCCCGCCCGAGGAATTGGGCCTGATCGACCCATGCATGCCAGTTTTGAGCAGGTGGATGCGGCCTCACTCGTCTGCGTAGTCGCAGGGACCGCTGACGACTTCCTTCTCCTTACTGTCTCTGATGGAGATGTGCTCCTTCACGTAGCCCGGGCTCTTGGTTGCTCCGGACCGGAACACGGCAACGATGGTCTCGTCACCCCGAACGGGGCGATTGAAGTGGGGCGCCTTCAAGACGAACCACGCGCTCGCCACCCCCGAGGATCGGTAGGTCTCGCCGTCCGAGCCAGACAGCTTGATGTGACGCCACACGCGATTGATAAAGACATGAGCGACACCGTCGTGCAGGAAGCCGTCTTGGGTTTCAATTTCCCGTCCCGCAACCACCTCCAAGATGAGGTCGCCACACCGGAAGCGACCGTGCGCAGCGACGTTCGTCACCCTGTGCTCGAACTGGTCCTCGGCAGCCGCTGCCCGACTGATGTTGTCGGCGTCAATCGGTGCAACCGCCGCTGCAGGTGTCATCAACGCCACGACGGCACCGCAGATCGCCGCGACAAATGCCTTCTTGAGTCCTCTCGCCGGCGGCACCGAAGCGCCACTCGCCGGTAGTCGACAGCTACCTTGACCGACCTCATCCTTCTTGGAGACGTGCGACATGGTTCGATCCCTTCTATGGACTTGGCCCTTCCTGCCACAGTCCTCCACGCGACCGGCAACAACAACGGCCGTCTAGGCCAAAGCGCGCGCGGCCGCAAAAGGGCAGACACATCGTCAGACACACCATCTACGGCGGGGCTGCCGGCGTGGTGTCGCCCCACGTCGGCATCGACCAGGCCCTCACGTAATCCTGGTCGACCTGAACACCAGCGTCTGGGCAGCGCTGACCAGCGGCGGCGCGGCCGACTGGGCGCGTCTCTTTGCCGCGACTGGGTGTCACCTCGCCCTGGTCCAGGGAGGATCAGCGGAGTGGTCAACAGCCAGCCCGAGTCGGCCGGCTGGCCGTAGAGCGCTGACGAGTCTTGGTCTCACCGGGTGCCCGCCGGCGCTCGACTGCGTGAGCGAGCACCCTCGGGCACCCCGTGAGCAGGACTAGGTCTACTCCGGGCGTCGGGTGGGCACAACCATGGTTGAACGCTCGACTTCCTTCCCGCCGTCCACCACCGCACCGTCAATGTGCGGTGCCTCCGACGCGCATCCAATCGGCCGCGGCACGACCGGATTCGCTCAAGGGCGTCCTTGCGCCGCCTGGCGGCGAAGTCGAACCGCCACGCCCGCGCAGGAAAGGCCGGTCTCAGTTGAGCGACGTCGAAGGAGTCGCGCCCGCCGCGGTGCTTGCGACAGAGGCCCGGCGAGGCTTACGTCCACGGATGGTCTAGCCCTGTCCCACCCTCAGCGGCGGTGTTGTGAGACGCCGCCTGGGTTGGCGCGGGAGTTGACATACGGTCGGCGCACGACCCCCGCGGGGGCGTTTGGGTCGAGGCCCCGCCGGGCAGGCCTGGCGGGGCTGATCTCTGCGCAGCCGCCTGCCGATGCAGCTCAAGGCATCCGCACGTGCCTTAAGCGTGTCTCGGATGGGCGCTGCCGTCTGCGAGCGTCTCGGGGGTGCTGTCCGTGACACGCCATGCCCGGACGCAAAGCCGCCGCCCAAGGCGTACCTAAGAGGCGGCTTTCGCATACTGGAGAAGAGCTAACGTTGCGTTCCGCCTCGACGGTCGGCGCGGCCACTCTCGCCAATGCCAAATGTACTCCGGATCCCCCGGGTGTGCTGCGTGGACGAGCGACGAGCCAGCCTGAGTTGCACACCAAACCAACCCAACCTCGACTTCGACCCACTCTCGGACACTGACTTCGGCGCCCACCTGGACGTCTGGAGCGCGGCGTGTGCGGTCTCCCAACAGATCGTCGCCGCGCACGACCTCGACGACACCGCGCGGCCGATGGATTGCGAGGGCGTCGAGCTGCAGCGGCTGATGCTCCGGTGATTATCGGGTGCGCCCAGCACTGCGAACACGCGGACCTGCTTCGCGAGGGGTCGCCGGGACGACTGCCGCCTGAGCCCGACGGCGGAGGTCGACCTCGCCATCTGAGCCGGGACCACGCACACTGCCGCAGTGTGCGCCTCGAAAGTGCCCCATTCCGCCGCGAAGGCACTCCACCACGCGGCGTGTCCTTGATGCGCGGATCAGTGAAGGCTGAAGGGTGGGTAGGAGTCGGTGAGGAGGAGGAATGCGTAGGCCTGCACGCGCAGCGCCCACCGGCCGACTCCGACGATGTAGTCGAACAGTGCGCGCGGGTAGCGACCGGTGAACAGGATCGCGAACCATGCGATCACCACCGCCGCCACGGCGCCGACCCCGAGAAACAGCAGCACGACGTAGTGGGGCAGAGCCAGAAGCCACTTGACCAGCGGTAGCCACCGGCTGAGGCCCTCGCGTGCGTCGGGGTAGTCCAGTTCGAGGTGGACGCTCTGCTCGTCCTCGGTCGAGGGGTAGCGATCGGTGAGGAGGGCGAGGTAGGCGCCCACACGCGTCACGAAGCGGTTGAACTGGAGCACGAAGTCGAACCACCAGCGAGGGTAGCGCTGCCGGAAGACGATCATCAGCGCCGTGGCGGCGAACAGACCACCGGCGATGCCGCCACCGGTGCTCGTCGTCCTCTCGACCACCTCGCCCGACTTGTAGATGACCGTGGTCGACGTCGCGGACGCGCTCACCAGCGACAGCACGATGGCGATAGGGATGATGAGCACCACGCGGAAAAGCGTGGTGACCCGGTCCAGCCGATCGGGGTAGTCGATCTCGAGGCGTGCGGCATATGTCTGCTTTGGGGCAACCATGACAGCTCCTTCGGTCTGCCTCATGCCTACTCCCTGGCCCGCTGCCGCGCCAGGGGCCAACCGGCCGCTGCAAGGCGGGGCTACGTCGAGGCTCCCGCAGGATCGGGGTCCGCCGGACTCGTCCCATGAGGCGCGTCTTTACGCCGCAATCGGGGGATGTGCGTGAGGGTGGTGCCTGCCTGTCGTGGTGCTCGTCGAAGGTGCCCGCTTGCCCTCGTTGCCTTCTATGGGATGGCTGACGATGCTGGAGGGTCAGGCTCGCGCCCGATGCCTGGCTCGAAGGGAGCTTGGTAATGATCTTGGTGGTTGGTGGCTCAGGAGACCTGGGGAGTCGCATCGTCCGGTGGTTGCGTGATGGTGAGCATTCGGTCCGATGCTTGGTGCGTCCGGGCACGGAGGCTGTGCGACTTCGCGAGTCGGGGGCCGAAGTCATCCGCGGGGATCTCGCCGATCTCGCGAGCCTTGCGACGGCGTGCGAGGGAGTGCGCACGGTGGTCGCGTCGGCTACCGCGATCGCCCGGGTGCTCGCTGGCACCAAGCATCCGAGCATCCACGAAGCCGATGAAGTCGGGATGGCGTCGCTTGTCGAGGCTGCGGAGAGCGCTGGTGTTGAGAGGTTCGTCTACGTCTCCTACGCCGGTGCCGACTCGGCCTTGGGCACGCCTATCGAGCGCGCGAAGGCAGCCACCGAGAGGCGGCTCGCTCGGTCACCTATGCGGCGAGTCGTCGTGCGGCCCGATGCGTTTCAGGAGATTCATCTCGCTCCCATCGGGCGGTTCGACATCCATGGCGGCAAGGTCGCGGTGTTCGGAAAGGGCGACACCAAGCGGCGATGGGTCGCTACAGAAGACGTCGCAGCTCTCGTCGCCGCCGTCGCTGTGGAGGTCGATCCACCCGACATCATCACTTTCGGCGGGCCAGAGGCGATCAGCCGCAACGAGGCCATCGCCATTGCAGAACAAGCAACTGGGAGGACGATCAAGGTCCAGCGGATGCCCCGAGCCTTAGCGCGTCTGGGCATGCGGGTCCTGGACCGTCCCAATCCCGCGATGGCGACGATCTTCGGCACCGGGTTGATGCAGGACCTCCTTCGGGTTACTTGGGACGACGCCCCGCTCCGCGAGCGCGGCATCACTCCACGCTCGGCCAGCGACTGGATTCAGGAGCAAGCCCGGACCAAGAGTTGAGTTCGTCTCGTTCAACTCAACCCGCATCACTCCGCCGCCTGTCGGCGCGACGTGACTGCCTGCACCCGCACCGATGAGCGGCCACCGACTGGTGTGCCTCGTTCGGGACGTGATTCGACGGATCCTAGCTCCGTTGCCCTCCAGGACCTCAGGAACCTGCACGGACAAGCGGAATGGTCGGTGGAGGTGCGTCGTCAGCATCGAAGGTCCGTATCCGTGAGCTCGCTTCTCGGATGGGCGATCCAAACCTCGGTTCTCGAGCTACGGCCCGGAGCGAGCACTGAGGCGCACCGCGATGAGCGTTGCTGCGACCTGCGCGCCACACAGAGCGGCGAACAAGCCCCGGGGGTCAGCGAGTGCCAGCGTCGGAGTCACCAGAGCGAACGCGGCGGCGGCGACTCGGGCAACCGCAAGGCTGGTGCCTTGGACTGTGGCTCGGGCGAGCGTCGGAACGAACTCGTGGACCCAGATCTTGTACATGGCTTCCCCGGATACCGCCGCTCCGGCCGCGAAGCAGATGACGAGTGCGCTGAAGGCGACTGGGCTGGGTGAGATTGTGACCGCGAGCCAGCCCGCAGCGGTCAGCAGCGATCCTGCGACCACCCATCTTGCTCGCCTGGGGCGGTCAGCGACTCGCGCGAAGAGGACACCACTGATGACGGCAATCGGCAGCGGTAGCAACATCAGCAGGGCGGCGCCGCGTTCGGTTCCCGCCAGGAGTTGCGTCCAGAGGTAGGGCCGGAACTGGCCCAGGGTGTTGGCTCCGAGGTTCCACAGTGTGTAGTAGGCGGTGATCGCGATGACAGCCGGGGCAAGCATGCGCCGTGTGCGGTTGTCGGGGCCGGCCGGTGAGCTCACCGCGCCCCCGGCCGCGGCTCGGGAACGAGTCAGTCCGGCGGGCTGGGAAGCGGTCACACCCTCGCTCAGCTCTGCTGTGGTGGCGTGGTCAGGTGTGCGGCCGTCGGCTCGCTGGCGGGCAGCGCGCCACTCGCGCGACTCCGGCAGGTTCACGCGCAGTGCAAGCACGGCGAGGCTGACGATGAGTAGGTGGACAAATAGCAGGCGCCCTGCGAGCTCCCCGTGATCTGCCAAGGCCAGCGCGAGGATGCCGGTGGCGCCGAGGCCGCCGAGCCACAACAGCTGGGCGATGACGAGGCTTCGCGCCTTGCGGGTGGGGGCTTCCTCCGCGATGAGCGCGAGCGAGCTGGGTAGGTCGGCGCCTATGGCGAGTCCAGTCAGGAGGCAGCCGAGGGCGAGGGTGGTGGGGTGGTGAGCGCCCGCCAGGACCGCGACGCCGCACGCGTAGACGCCGAGGGACGTGACAAGTACGCGCCGACGTCCGAGATGGTCGCCGAGCCGGCCTCCGGCGATGGCGCCGGTTGCGAACGAGAGCGTTTGTAGGCCGAGGAGCGCGCCGACGGTGAGGGCATCGAGGCCGAGCGGGTCGACGTAGAACCCACCGATGGCGAATCCGGACGCCACGAGTGCGCCGCTGTCCAGGTAGGAGGCCATGCCAGCCGTCGCTGTCAGGCTGGGCGATCGTCTGCGAGACTCGCTGTCCTTCGTCGCCGTCATGGTTCAGGGGTTCGTCGTAATGGGTGGCTCTGAGTGCATGGCGTCGATCGCGGCTGCCACCCGCTCGCGCAGCCAGGCGTGGCCGAGGTCTCCGTTCTTCTTGGGGCTCCACCAGAAGGTGAGGTGCAGCGGCTGGACTGTCCACGGGCACTCCAGGATGCGCACACCAGCGGCCGTGGCGACCCTCCGAGCCACGGACTCCTGCACCAGCCCGATGCGCGTGGACCCAGCGACCAAGAACGGCACGCTGCCGAAGGTTTCGGTGGTGACTTCGACGACCGGTTCGACGCCATGCGAGGTCAGTCCGTCACGGTGCAGGCGCAGCGTCGTGCCGCGTACCGCCGGCACGACCCACGGGTAGGCGGCGGCATCATCGAGCGTCAGGGACGTCGACACTCCCGCGTGGTGTTGATCGACCACACATACCCAACGGTCGGCGCCTGCGCCGACGTGTTCGTGACCGGGTAGCACCTCACGCGGGGCGAGCCAGCCGTCGGTGGCGTCCACCAGCTCCTCGTCGTTGCCGAACTGGTCGCTGAACGGGGACACGAACGCGACGCGCACGGATGTCGCGTGGCGGGCCAGCTCTGCAAGGAGCTGGGGGGCGACCGCCATCTGTGCGTAGTCGCTGGCGGCGATGCGGAAGAGGCGCGTGCTCGTCGCGGGGTCGAACTCGGTGGAGGCCGCGGAGACTGCTGACACGGCCTCGACGGCGTCGCGGGTGGCGACGGCGAGGTGTTCGGCCAGTGGGGTGAGCTCGTAGCCGGAACCCCGGCGGACCAGGAGCTCGTCGCCGAACTGGCGCCGCAGGCGTGCAAGCGCGTTGCTCACGGCCGGCTGACTGAGCCCGAGGCGACGCGCCGCCCGGCTGACACTGCGTTCGGCGAGCAGGGCTTCGAGCGTAGGGATCAGGTTCCAGTCCACTCCTGCTCCTCCAATGTCGGTCTCGAAGCCTTGAGGCCGCCCGCTCAGGCCGAAGGCTTCCGCGAACCGAAGGCCTTCCGCCACGCTGTCTGACAGGTCGTGTCGGTTCCGTCGGCCCCATCATGGACCCCGGTGGTTGATCGAGCGCACCGTTTTGCCGTACGTGCGAGGGCGTGGGCCCGGGGGACGTCTCCCGGGCCCACGCCTGATGTGCGACTCAGCGGCCGGTCACCCGCCTTGCCGCCGAGGTCGCCTTGCCGTCCGTGTAGCCGGCACGGTGCGCGGTGACCGTGACGGTGATCTTCTTGCCACGGTCCTTCGCCTTCAGCTTGTAGCTCTTGCCCTTGGCGCCCTTGATGACCTTGCCGTTGGCCTTCCACACGTAGGTGTAGGAGGTCGCGGCGGGGGTCCACTGGCCGTTGCGTGCCGTGAGCTTGGAGCCAACGCGTGCCTTGCCGACCAGCTTGGGCTTGGTGGTGGCCCTGAGTGCGTCACCCTTGGCGACCTTCACCGCGGCGGAGGTGGCCGTGGCGTTGCCACCTGCGCCGGTGGCGACGACGGCGCAGGTGACGGACTTGTCGACCATCGCGGTGTCCAGGGCGAGAGTCTGCGCATCGGCGCCGGCGACGGCCGTGCCGTTGGCGGACCAGCTGTAGGCGAACGAGGTGGCGTTCGTCCACGTGCCGGGCTCGCAGCGCACTGTCGAGCCCACCTTCGCGGTTCCGGAGATGGTCGGACTTGCGGTGTTGGCCGGGGCACCGGGGGTGCCGGGGCCTCCGGTGCCGGGTCCAGTGGCCTCGGCCTGTGCCATCGGCTTCAGGGTGACGGGGCCGACGATTCCGTACTCCTGGGTGACGCCGCGGGTGGCGACGGCCGGCAGGACGGTGGCGAGCTGGTTGTTCAGCGTCGTCGAGACCCGGACGGTGACCGCGTTGCTGCCGGCCTTGAGGTACTCGCCGATGTCAGCCTTCGCCGACAGCGGGTCGATGGAGACCGACTTCCCGTTGACGGTGAGCGCCATCGTGTCGACGACCTGACCGAGCGACAGGACGGCGGAGTTGCCCTGCTGCCAGGTCGACGGCATGTCGACGTTGATGGAGTAGGTGCCCACACCGGACACGCCGGCCAGCTCAGGGACGTCCGGCCACGCCTTGAGACCGTCCATGGTCACGTCGACGACGTTCTTGGCGATCTCCGCGCCGGCAGCACCCGTGGCGCCGGCCGGGTTGGCGTTGGTCCACTTCTCCACCGACACGTTCCACGTCTTGTCGGTGAGCTCCACGGCAGGGGCTGCGGCAGCGATGGTGGCGCTGACGGTGCTGCCGTCCGAGAGCTCGGCGGTGTACGTGCCGGGCTCGGTGTCACGCAGGATGACCTTGTCGTCAGTGACGACGGCCCGGTCGGCGGTGGTGCTGACGACGTGCCGCTTGAGCTCCTTGACGCCGAACTTGTTGGGGTTCTTCGTGAGGGCGACGATGGTGGACTCGTCGCGTCCGAGCGCCACGTTGACCGTGACGGTGCCGTTGCCGACGGTGTACTGGCTGATCGGCGTGATGGTGCCGGTCACCGTGTTGAGCAGGTACGGGGCGCCCTCGCCGGTGAGGGTGACGTCGAGGTCGACGGGCTCACCCTTCTGCCGGCACGGGGTGAGGGTGCCGGTGTAGCGGCAAGCCTCGGGCTCCTCGTAGACCATGTCGCGCGAGGCCCAGTCGAGACGCTCCTCGCCCTGGTTGTAGAGGAAGTAGTAGTCCGTCCCCGCGGCGCGATCCTTGAGGTGGCGGCCGAACATGGTGGACCGCTCGGACGGCTTCATGTCGGGCTGCACGCCCCACGCCGCGAGCTTGGCGGGCACGCCAGCCTCGGAGGCGACGCGACGCACGGTGGGCTGGTCGAGGATGTCCGACCACACGGCACGCAGCTCGGCGTCGTCGCCGTTGTCACCTGGGGTGGTGTCCGGGGCGGCACCGACGAGGAGGAGCTTCATCCCGTCCTCGGCGAGCTCGAGCATCTTCTTGGCGGTGGCGACCGGCATGGCGGACTTCAGCGGGTGCCACGGGGTCTGCATGCCGGTGTTGACGATGAGGGTCTTGTAGGACGGGCCTGCGGCATTGAGGACTCCGCCGGTGACCTTGGCGTCCTTGGACGCGAGCAGGGTCGGGTTCACGTAGTCCCAGCTGTACCCGGCCCGCTGCATAGCCTGGTCCTCCCACATGCGGTTCTTGAACGGGGAACCGTCGGTGTTGACCAGCGCACCGGCCGGCCACTCGAAGGAGTGCAGGTACACGGCGACGTCGATGTCGGAGCGACCCTGGGTCATGACCTGCTGGTTGCGGGCCATCCACGTGTTGAACTCCGGGGCGTCGGACTCCCAGTTCGGGTTCCGCGGACCCCACGAGCCGCTGAAGCTCGTCGGGCCGAAGTTGCCGTAACCGGGCCACGTGCTCGTCGGCGAGTAACCGGTCGGGTACACGTGGTAGACGTTCTTCGTGATGCCCGCGGCGAACGACTTGTTCATGCGGGCCTGGACGTCCTGCAGCGTCTCGACGTAGTTCTGGCTGCCGACCGCGCAGCACTCCTCGGAGTACCACGGGTTGCCGGTCCAGCTGTTCGCCGAGGCGATGGCACGCCAGATGTCGATGTTGTCACCGACCAACGACTCGTGCTCGGGGCGCTGGAGGTTGTACGCCATGTCGATCTGGTCCTGGTACGGGGCGTCGGCGCCACCGATGTTCGGGTCCTCCGGCTGCAGCCGCAGCGTCATGCCGTACGTGTTGGACCACGCAGTGAACGGCCTGATGCGGTTCTCGATGAACAGGTCGTTGCGGACTTGGTAGAAGTCGCTGCGCACGCGCTGGTCGCGACCGTTGCTGTAGCGGAAGTCGGCGTAGAACAGCGCCGCGAGGTCAGGGACCAGGTTGTAGCCGGCACGCGACTGGAAGTCGGTGGCCATGCTGCTGCTCCACAGCTCGGTGGGAGTACCCCACGGGTCGGTGGGGTGGGAGTCGACGAAGATGTCGGCGCCGTTCGCCTTCAGCTTCGCCTTCAACTCCGGGGTCCACAGCGCCTCGTAGCCGTCGATCATCGCCTGCGTGCCCTGCTTCGTCAGGGTTTCGGGGGCGTTCTGGAATGCCGAGGCGCGGAACGTGACGAGCTGCCACTGCGCGCCAGCCGGCGTGGCCGGAGCGGTCCAGTTGATGTTCCCGACGGTGCTGCCGCCGAAGAAGCCGGCCGTGTTCTTGTCGGTGACCTGGCTGGTGAGGTTGATGGCGGAGCTGCGGTCGAGCTGGCGCGGACCCGTGGTCTCACACGTGGCGCTCGAGCAGCGGTAGGCGATGACGGCGACCAGGGTGCCGGTGCCGGGCAGGGCGCCGGTGAAGTTCTCGCCGGCGTTGACCGTGGTGCGGTTGTTGGTCAGCGTTTTGCGGGTGTAGTCGTTCGTGTTGACCCACGTTCCCGTGACGGGAGCGCCCCCGGAGTACTTGATGCCAACCTTGATGCCGAGCTCGTTGGCCTTGTCGAGGATGAGGGAGAGCTGCTCGTTGGTCGGGTTGCCGCCCTGACCGATCTCCACGCCCGCGATGTTCGCGTCAGCGAGGTCCTGCAGGTCGGCGAGCAGCTGCTCGTTCGTGGTGGTGGCCGGCGGCCAGTTCCAGCGCACCCAAGCCTTGTCGTTGGCCGGAGGGTTGGCGAACGTCGACGCGGTGAGCTCGGTGACGGGGTTGACCCCGTTCCAGTAGCTGACCTTGGCTTCATCTGGCGAGGCAGCGGGTGCTGCCGAAGCGGTGACCACCGGGGCTGCCACCGAGCCGGCGGCAGCCGTCACGGCGAGCATGGCGAGAGCGCTCACCATCACTACCCTTCGTCGCCTTGGCGACGCGCTTGGACGCTGGGACATGCGTACTCCTTGTTGTGTGCCCGACATGCGGGCGTGACTGCCACCGAGCCAGACGGACCGGGTGGTGGGCCAGCTGCAGAGCTGTGGTGAAGCGCCGCCGGGGAGTGCCACCGTCCCCCGCGACTCCTCGCATCACGTTCACTTCGACTTGGCGTCCTGAGATTGGGTCGCAATTTCAGGCGTCCGATGTGAAACGATTCATGTGGTGTGTTTCACAAGTTTGGTCCGAGCGTTGTGACGACCGCAACACCACAGGCACAAGTGGGCATTCACCGTTTGTATGTCGGTTATCACCGTTGTGCCGACGTCGTAGTGCACCGGCGAGAGCCATTCCACTCTCACTGGTCTGCCGCTACCGTCGTCGCTCGGCGGGCGCGCGTCCTGCAACCGCCTGCCTACGTTTGAGAGGACTGATGACCGGCTCGCTCGACTTGCCCCGCGCTGCGCGCATGACTGACGTCGCTGCGCTCGCAGGCGTCTCCGTGGGGACGGTCTCCAACGTGCTGAACCGTCCCCATCAGGTGTCCGCCGCGAATGTGACGCGAGTGCACGACGCCATGGCACAACTGGGATTCGTCCGCAACGAGACCGCGCGGCAGCTTCGCGCCGGACGCAGTCGCACGCTGGGCTACGTCATGTTGGACGCAACGAACCCGTTCTTCACCGATGTCGCCAGAGGCATCGAGGACGCCGCCGAGCAGAAGCATCTCTCGTTGTTCCTGTGCAACAGCAGCAACCGAGCCGACCGTGAGGCCGCACACCTGGCCCACCTCCGCGAACAACGGGTGGCGGGCATCCTCATCACCCCGGTGGACCCCGCGTCTTCCTTCCTCGAGCAAGCAGCCGCCGTCACCCCTGTCGTGCTTGTTGACCGGACCCGAGCCGGCGGCCAGTTCTGCACCGTGTCCGTCGACGAGGTCCTGGGCGGACAGCTGGCCGTGCGGCATCTCCTCGACCTCGGCCACGAGCGCATTGCGTTCATCGGGGGTCCGGACACGCTGGGCCAGGTACAAGAACGTCTGCAAGGCGCCCGGCAGGCATGGCACGCCGCAGGCATGGCCCACCCAGACCTCGTCGTGCTTGCGACCACAGGACTCAGCGTCGAGGACGGCCGGCGCGCTGGCGAGCGGCTCGCCGGCATCCCGAAGCGCCGTCGACCCAGTGCGGCGTTCTGCGCAAACGACCTCGTAGCCCTCGGACTCCTGCAGCACGCCATTGCGTCCGGAACCCGCGTTCCTGAAGACCTGGCAATCGTCGGATACGACGACATCGACTTCGCCGGCGCCGCGGCCGTACCACTGAGCTCAGTAAGCCAGCCCCGAGCCGAACTAGGTCGGACAGCCGCCCGACTCTTGGTCGAAGAAGCCAGCGACCCTAGTCACGCCCACCGGCAGGCCCTGTTCCAGCCTGCGCTCGTAGCGCGACGATCGACAACCGGCTGACGGGCTCCGTCCGCAACTGCGCGAAAGGCTCACCGCGGACCTCAACCTGGCTCGGCTCACCCTCTGCTAACCGGACGACCGTGCAGTGGACTTTGTAACCCGCGGTTGGACATCCGGATCTGCCGCTCTCGGCGCAGTCGCAAAGGTGACCCATTCCGCCGCCTGTCGGGTAGCTGCCGGCAGTCACGCATCGGCGACCCCTTGCTCCTAGCCCCTCCCATTGCGGCCGCCTCCGCAGTCGAAACTAGGATTCGCGCTTCGCCCTGAGAGGACCTGCAAATGGCTACCGACTACGACGCATCCCGCAAGACCGAAGAAGAGCAGAAGGAAGAGAGCCTTGAGGCCCGCCGCCTCGCATCAGGTGACAAGGACAAAACCTCAGGGAAGGTAGACGAGGACGAAACCGAGCTTGCCGAGTCATACGAACTTCCTGGCGCTGATCTCTCGCACGAGACGCTGTCCATCGAGGTCGTGCCAAAGCAGACGGACGAGTTCACCTGCACGTCGTGTTTCCTCGTTCAGCACGAATCTCGACGATCCTTGCCGGCTGTCGACCTCTGTGCAGACTGCGCCTAGCGACTCGGCACCCATCCTCTCGGCTCGGGCGGGCGAGGGCACGTATGCATCTCCGATCGCGCGCTGATCCCACGCACGGTCGCACGCGTCATCGCGCCGCCTGTCGGGAGGTCCGGATCTGCCGACATGCGGATGGTGCTCCTACTAGTCGTGCCCGACGCGGCTGAGGAAGTGCAAGAGTTGACCGAGGACTGCGTCGCCGTGTCGCTGTGGAGTTCGTGCTGTCCGTCCTTGACTAGGACGAACTGTGCCTTCGGGCCGATGGCGGCGGCCAGGTCGCGGCTTCCAAATGGCTCGGTGTAGGTCTTCGCACTCCGGTGCACCAGCCGCACCGGCACGGCCCAGTGTGACCCCCTTTGCCTGAACCTGGTCGCGCCCTCGGGGGGACCCGGCCGGGCGGCGGGGGTGTCCGTCCCGACCGGGCCTGCGCGGCCGTTGCGATGCTGACCTCGCCGGCGCGCGCATCCGTGATGTAGCGGGAAACGGCCATCGTGACCGACGCCCGGTCTGGCTGTCCAGAGCTGTTCTGAGGCCTGAGGAGATACGCCTGCGGGGTGTAGAACGCCGTGTGCTCAGGCGCCTAAAATCCCGATGCAGCCGGGAGGCGGCTGAGGTCACACAGGGGAGGCGGGTATGCACGACGCCCAGTTGCTACTCGGTGAGTTCACCCAGCTGGCTCAGGCCCTGGCTGCGGCTCCTGATGAGGACGCCCGCTTCAAGGTTGCCGTTGATGCGGCGTTGGCACTCGTCGCCCGTTGCGACCATGCGGGGATCACGATCAACGAGGGCGGCCGCCTGGTCACCTGTGCGAGCAGCGACGACCTGGTCTGCCGGGCCAACAAACGACAGACCGAGCTGGGGCAGGGACCGTGTCTGGACGTGCGTCGCGACCAGAACACGCTCGTGAGTCCGTCGCTGGCCGTCGAGCCGCGGTGGCCGGCGTGGGCTCCGGCCGTGCACGCCGAGCTCGGTGTCGATTCGATGATGTCGCTGCTGGTGTACACCGACGAGCACTCGTTCGGCGCGCTGAGCCTGTACTGCGAGAGCGGTCGATTCGAGGCTGACGATGTCGCCGTCGCCCAGGCACTGGCCGGCCACTTGTCGGTGCTCATGGCGGCCGAGCGGGAGATCGATCAGCTTGGATTGGCGCTGCACAACCGGAACATCATCGGTCAGGCGCAGGGTGTGTTGATGGAGCGCTACGACGTGACCGCGGGCCAGGCGTTCGACTACCTGCGGCGGATCTCGTCGAGCACCAACAGGAAGGTCGCCGTCGTGGCCGCCGAGATTGCGGAGACTCGCCGGGTCCCTGACGTGTCGTGAACGGGGTCGGCCCGGGGGGCCGCTTCATGACTCCCCGGGCCTGGTCACGGCGGCAGCCCGGGCTGCTGCAGTGACCTGCGGAATCGGTTCCCACTGCTGGAGCGGTGATGCGCGACCTCGGATGTCGCAGACCAAAGGATGAACCGCCCCTTGGCGGGGGCAATCTCTGTCCAAGGATCAGCGTCACTGCGGCCGCGGAACGCGGATCCGTAACACTTCCCCGCGCCGTGACGCTGGAGGGAGTGAGTGGCCGCGTTGCCGCCTGTCTCTACCTCCCGCAGAGATGCGGATGGCGCCGCGGTCGCTCCAGCAGGAGGCAGCGGCGCGACCAATCCCCCCGTTTGAGGTCGCGCCGCTGTTGCCGCGTCGGCACGTTCTGCGGTCGCCCCTGCGCCCGGGCGGTGGTCAGCCCCGCCAGGCCCCCCGGGCCCGGCGGGGCCTACAACCTCAACGCCCCCACGAGTGATCGCGTGGTGACCGTACGCGCGGCGACGGGCCGCGAAGCGGCGTCGGCTTCGAACTTCACCGTTCGGGGTGAATGAGGGCTAGACCATCGGTCACGACGGGCTCGCGTCGCATGCGCTACCGATCCGTTGCAAGCGCGTGCATGTGCTGTACCAGCACTGGGGATAGCGGCCGCGTACTCTGAGGCCAGAACCGCTCACGGACCCGAGACCGTGGGCGGTTCTATCTTGTCCGGCGGAGGACTCCAGTACTCGCCAGAGCACGATGTCGCTTTCGAGCGGGGTCAGCGACGCACCGAAAGCGCGAACCGGCAGGCGACGATTCCGCAGCTGCCGGGTCGGTCAATCGATGGTGGCGCTTGCTCGTGTCGGGTGCCCTTCACCGCGAACCCCATCGAACGGCCGGACGGGGTTGCGGACGGGTGCGCTGAAGTTCCTCGGCCACTGAGCTCCACCGCGCGTCGCCCAGCTTCCCCGCCTCAGACCTCTCGCGCAGATCGCGCAGGACGCGGCGGCACGCGGACGGCGACGCCAGCACCGCGCGCACGTGGTCGTCGAGGGTGACGTCGGCCTGGACATATCGCGTGGCGATCGCCCCCGCCGCCGCGGCTCGCCGCTCCTCGGATGCTGATCGGCGGCACTTCGACGAGCACCATCGCCGCGGCCGTCCCGGCAACCTCGGAAACACGTCGACGATGGCCTCGCCGCATCGCGGACACGACCGCGGGCGCTCGGTCAGCTCGTTGGCGTCGTTCTGGTCGGTCACCGCTGGCGCTCGAGCTCGAGGGTCCACGCGATCACCGTGGACGCCCGCCAGCGCAGGTGCTTACCGACGCGGAAACCGGCCGGCCCGTAGCCGCTCGTGCGCCAGCAGTAGACGGTCTGCTTCGGGACGCCGAGGTAGTGGGCGACTTCGTCGATCGTCCACAACTCGCTAGCTTCAGTGGCCGCACGGTGCTGACGAGGCTGCCGTGCGGCACCCCGTGGGCGCGCGCCGGTCGCCTGGTGCTCGGGCGCCTCCCCCCAAAGCGTCGGTTGCAGTGAAGTGTCGGTGTCGTCCTTCATGGCGAGTTCTCCTCCGGTGTGTCTCGGCGCTAGCCGTCGTCGGTTGTCGACACTCAGGAAAAGCACGCCAACCGAGCGCTGATCGGACAACTCCGGCGTCTCGGGCGCTGTCGGTGCGGTAAATGAGGACCACCAGCCAGGCCTCACCGATTTTCGTCCGCCGCAACTCCGACCGACAGTGCATGGGGTGCGAGGTACTTGGTGAGCGGCGTAGGGGGTGGCCGGCGACGCGGCGCGTGGGACGCGTGCGTACACGTTCGGCGTGCTCCGGTGCGCGCGATCACGACCCGATTTCTACGGCGCGATCGCGAACAGCAGCGCCTCCGCCGGTCCATCGAGGGCACCGTCGACGCCTTGCGGGTGCTCGCGAGTCGCCAGAGCGCGTCTGGCTCCGCCGCACAGGAAAGAGCCAGACGACCCGGGTGGCACGTCAGCGCGAGCGCAGCCGCGCGATCGTGTTGCCTTTGACGGTGCCGACCCAGACGTCGTCGCCGACCGGTGCGGCGACGGTGGGGACCCTGAACCGCTTCGTGTCCGAGTGGAGGATGGTGCGGACTCGCATCGTGTTCGGGTTGACGCGCAGTACGCGCACGCCGGTGGGGCACCCGGTGAGGTTCCCAGTTTCGCATGCGAGGAACTGCTGCTCGGTGATGTCCTGGCCGGTCAGGAGCAGCCGCCCGTCGGCGGTCCAGCGGAGGTTGTCCGGCTTCATCGGTACTTGCACCCACGTCCTGGTCTGCGATCGGATGTCGCGGCGCAGCGGGATGCGGTAGAGCTTCCGCTCACCCCAAGCAGCCACGATGACGGCCCTGCCGTCGGGGGTCACCTCGATGCCGTTCGCGCCGCCGAGGGCCGAGCGCGGGACGGTTCGCCAGCCGCGTCGCGGCGTCCATTCGCGGACGTCTCCGGTCTTGGCTCCGGTGAACATGCCCGCGAAGGGGTTGGCGCTGGTCGGGTCGAGGAAGTTGGACACCACGAACCCGTCTCGGTCGGGAAGTGGGGCGACGCCGTTGGGGAAGGTCCCGGCCGGCATCTCGGCGCATCCCTTCCAGGTGAGGCGCAGGGTCTCGTTCTTGCCGCCGCGGATGCGGAACACCTCGATCGCTTCGCGTCCGCCGTGGTTGACGACGTACAGCGTGGACCGGCCGGCGGCGTCGGTTGCGATGTTGATGCCGTGCGGTGACGCCTTGGTGGGGTCGGGCGGGCCGGGGCAGTCGGGGTAGGTGTCCTTGTCCCAGGCTGTGCGCCATGCGGCGTCGGGCCAGATCTCGGTGGCCTTCCGGGTCGTGGCATCCATGGCGTAGAGGTGGCCGACGCTGCCCTCGGCGAGCGGGTCCGCGGCGAGGGCGCTCACGACGACCTTCCTGGTCCCGGGTACGGCGATGATGTCTTCGGGTGAGGGCGGTGCCGGGATGAACGACAGTCGGTAGGACTCGGCGGGTGCGGCGAGGGTTGCGGGAGCGGCGGCGATGACGATCGTGAACGCGGCGAGGGCCGCGGCGAGCGTGCGCGGGCGGTGGTTGGTCATGCGCGTGCCTTTCCGACACCGAGTTGCATGAGGTCCTCGCCGATGACGAGTCGTCCGTCGTAGGTGCGTGCCGCGCGCCTCCACCGGCTCCTGGGCAGTTCGCCGGGCACGAAGTGGTTGAGGACCAGCGTCTTGGCGCCTGCTGCCTGTGCGACAGCGCCGACCTGTTCGACGGTGGTGTGGGCTCCCAGGAGGTGGTTCAAGAAGGCTTGCTTGACCTCCGGCGGGACGGGGAGGCCGGCGACGCTCTGCTCGACCCACGGCTGGTCGATGACCTCGTGGACGAGGTAGTCGCAGTCGCGGGCGAGCTCGATGAGGTTGTCCGACAGGGTGGTGTCTCCGGAGAAGACGATCGACCCGTCGTCGGTGTCGAACCTGAACCCGAAGGCGGGATACATCTGGCCGTGGTCGACGAGGGTTGCGGTGACCTTGACCCGGTCGTCCTCGTAGACGTGGAAGGGCGAGACACGTACGGGCGGGATGTTCGGGGTGGAGGCGCCGGCAGGGACGGCGATGTCGTGGGGCACGACGCGGGACCGGATGTCGGGTGAGGCGCTGTCGAAGATGCGGTCGTTGATGTCGGTCGCGAACGCGGCGATGAGTGAGTTGGTCATGTCGACTGTGCCGGCGCCGGGGTTCTCGGGGTTGACCGGGGCGGGCGTCGGTCGGCCCGGGGGGAACACGTGGGGCAGTCCTTCGCGCCGGCCGGGCCCGTACACGTGCAGGGGTCGGTCCGCGGTGGCCAGGCCGCCGCCGACGAAGCCTTGGAGCAGCAGGGTGGGGTAGTCCGAGATGTGGTCGGAGTGCAGGTGGGTGAGGAACAGGGCCCGCAGCTTGGTCATGTCGTTCTGGCCCTGGCCGGGCCCGAGCAGGCCGGCCGGGCGCCAGGCTTCCGGGGCACCGTCGCCGCAGTCGACCATGTAGACGGCGTCGCCGACGACCACGGCGGAGGAGATGCCGCGCCTGTTCGAGTCGGTCCACCAGATGGGGCCGCCCGAGGTGCCGAGGAGGACGAGTCGGGTGCGCCGGTCGAGCGGCTTGGCCGGGTGGGCGGCGTGCGCCGGTGTGGCCAGGCCGGCGGTGGCGGTCGCTCCTGCAACCGCTGCAGCCGCACCGGAGGTCCGCAGCAGTGCTCGTCGGGTGAAGGGTGTGTCAGGAATGCCGCACATCGTCGTTCCTTTCATCCGCACGCCCTGGGGGCGTGCTCAGGTGGTCGGCAGCGGCGAGTCCGTTGCCGATGATCCAGCCCATCCCGAACGCCGACAGCAGGCCGTTGCCGGAGCTGTAGCCGTCGGAGCTGGGGCCCGCGAGACCGCACGCGGTGCCGCCGGCGGCGTACAGCCCGGGGATGGGTACGCCGCACTGGTCCAGGACGTGCCCGCCGGGGTCGATGACGACGCCACCCTGGGTGGTGAGAACGCCGTGCGTGACCCAGGCGAGGTGGAACGGTGCTTCGAGCGGGCGGCGGCCCGGCAGCGGAGACAGCGCGTCTCGGAGGATGTCGACGTCGATCGAGAGCCGTTCGGCGAGGTGGGTCACCGAAGGGACGGAGGCGATGGCGCCGCTCGCGAGACAGTCGCGCATCATCTCCGACTCGACGGTGGCCGCCATCGCGGTCGTGTCCCAGACCATCGCAGCCCGTTCTCCTGGCTGCTGCTGCAGGATGCCGGCCATCGAGGAGTAGCCGTGCGCCTCTTCGTCGACGAAACGTCGTCCGTCGGTGGAGATGAGGATGGCGCCGTTGAACTGCAGCGCGGGGGAGACGCGGGTGCCGTGGCCGACGACGACGAGCCCGGAGCGCAGCGCGGCACCCATGTTGCGGAACTGGGCACCGAGTGCGTGCAGCCATGCGTGTGCGTCGCCGGTGTTGGTCGACGTGCCGCCGTGGAACGGGTCGCCGAGGTGGGGGAGGTGCTTGGCCATCATGGCCGGGCTGGCGGCGAAGCCGTCGGTGGCCAGCACGGTGTGACGGGCGCGGACGGCCCCTCGGGAGCCGTTCTGCTCGACGACCAGCCCCCCGACTCCGCCGGGGGTGGTCACCAGTCCGACGGTCGGTGCCTCGTCGACGAACGCGACGTTGGGGCGTGCGGCGAGGAGGTTGTGCAGGTGCCGCACGAGCCGGGCGCCACCGAGGCGTCCGCTGTCGGTGTGCAGGCGGGGGACCGACATCCCGGCCCGCGGCATGTCGACCCCGATCTCGATGGGGTAGCCGGTCTCAGCCAGCCATTCGACCAGCTCGGGTGCCGCCTCACAGAGGGCTTCCACGACCGGTCGATAAGGCTCGTCGCGGCTGGCGGCCAGGATGTCGTCGGCGTGCTGCTGCGGGGAGTCGATGATGCCGGCTGCCTGTTGGAAGCGGGTCCCGCCAGCGGCCAGCGACCCGCTGGAGATGGCAGCGTTGCAGCCCTCGCGGGTGGACTTCTCGAAGACGGCGACGACAAGTTGGTCGTTCTGTGAGGCGCGCAGGGCGGTCATCAGGCCGGCCGCGCCTCCACCGGCGATTGCGACATCGACGTCCTCGCCCTCGCTGGTCGCCATCATGTGAGCGCGGCCGGTACGCCGTAAAAGGAGCGGGCGGTGTCGAGCAGGTCACGCGGCGGCTGGGCGCCGTAGAACCCGACCCGGGTGGGGCGGATGCCGCTCGAGTGGTGCTGCGCCGCTCGCAGCTCGGCGACCTTCGCGCAGGTACCGAGCGAGTCGAGCACCGGCACCCCGTCGACCTCGACGAGGCCCTGGTCGGCGAGGAACACGTTCAGGGGCCCCTCACCCGGGACAATCACGGTGGCGCCCTGGGTGACGGCCTGACGTGCAGCGGCGGTGAACGCGGTCAGGAGCGGTTGCGGGTCGGCGTAGGCGGCCATCACGTCGGTGAAGGCGGCTGCGACCTGCACGATCGGCCCGACCAGCCCCTCGAGCCGGTAGTTGCGCAGGTTGCGGCGCAGCTGCGGCACCAAGGCCTCGATGAAGTTCACGATGCCGATGCAGTCGCCGAGCTGTGCGGCCATCAGGACCGAGGTGTGTCCCAGGGTCACGACCGGGATGTCGATGAGGGTGCGGACCTCCTCGAACCCCGTGTCGGGGATGGTGGCGATGAGGAACGCGTCGTAGCCCTCGTCCTGGGCGCGTAGTGCCGCCTGAACGAACTGCTCGCGATGCAGACCGGAAAGGTAGGCGTAGCCGATGTGGGTGCCCGGGTAGTCGCTCGGGTAGGTGCCTTCGGCCATGCCGTGCAGGTCGACCGTCGTGCCGTCCGCGACCTGGCTCGCGAGGTGCCGGGCGAGAGCGTCGCGGTAGTGCGGGACGTCGTCGAGGACCGTGAAGCTCTGGTGCCAGATCCTCATCCGGCGGCCGCCAGGATTCCGGCGATGCGGCCGAACGTCGCTCCGCGGAGTACCGACGTGGACCCGGTGTAGTTGGAGTAGTAGAGGCCGGTCATCTCCCCGGCTGCCCACAGCCCACGGACCACGCGCCCGTCGTTGTCGACGACCTCCGCGTGCTCGGTGGTCTTGAGCCCACCGAAGGTGAACACGTTCGCGGCCATGATCGGGTAGGCCTCGAAGGGACCCTGGCCGACGGGGCGGGCCCAGTTCGACTTCGGCGGCGTCACGCCAGTGGTGGCGAGACCGTCGGGGGACAGCGGGTCGAAGTCGCCGTCGCCACATGCGGCGTCGTATGCCGCAAGGGTCGCCACGAGCTCGGGGGCGGGGACGCCGATGCGGGCCGCCAGTCCCTCGACCGTGTCCGCGGTGACGGGTGCGATGTCGGTGCGGATGCCGGAGCGGATGTTGGGGACCGCCAGGGCCTTCTGGTCCAGCACGACCCACGCGATGCCGCCGGTCTGTGCGGCGATGTCGCGGGTGGTGCGCTCGTACCACGCGTCGATGGGTCCGCGGGCCTCGTCGACGAACCGCTTGCCCTCGGCGTTGATGAGAACGCCGTAGGGGAAGCAGAAGATCGCCGCCTCCGGCTCGCCGGAGCGCGGGTCGATCGGCTCGGCGTGGAAGAGCGAGAAGTTGCCGGCCGTGGCGGCGCCCACCGCCAAGGCCATCTCGATGCCCTCGCCCTTGTTGTAGTTGCCACCGCGCGCCACCGGGCGCGCCACGAGTGCGCGGTCACCGTGGTACCGCGCCATCATCTCGGCGTTGCCCTGATAGCCGCCGGAGGCGAGCACGACCCGGCCACGGAAGACGCGGCGACCGGCGGGGGTGTCGGCGACCACCCCGTCGACTCCACCGCTACCGCCGCCGTGCACGGCGTCGTCGTGGTCGATGACCAGCGAGCGGGCTGTGGTCTCGAAGTGGAACTCCACCCCGAGGCCGCGAGCGGCCTTGCCCATCGTCTCCACGATCGCCAGGCCACCGCCGACCGGCGCCATGCGGGTGGTGGAAGTGGTGAGGAACGGGGTGGGCAGGAAGTCGTAGCGCACCCCGTGCCCGCCCATCCACGCCAACGCGTCCGGGGCCGCCTCGGCGAACCGGGCGACGTAGTCGGGGTCGACGGTGTGGTGGGCGCGGTACAGCGCGGAGCGGCGGGACGGGTCGTGCGCGGCGTCGGCCATCAGGGCGGGGTCCGGGTGGCCCATGAAGTCATCGACGAGCGTGTCCTCGAGCCCCTCGGCGGTCTCCTCGAGCGACTTCATCCGCAAGAACGCTTCGGTGTAGCGAGTGTTGCCGCCCGTCTCGGCCTCGGTGGACCGCTCGAGGAGGGCGACCCGGGCACCGCCCTCCGCGGCGGCGCAGGCCGCGGCCAAGCCGGCGACCCCGCCGCCGACGACGATGACGTCGTACTCGCTGCTCTGGTGGTCGCTTGTCCCGATCACGACAGGCCCCCGAGGAGGTCGGCTGCGGTGGTGACGGTGCCGAACAGCGGCAGCATGTTGGTCACGGAGAAGTCGTGGAAGTCGGCGCGGAACGACGCGCACATGTCCTCCACGACCGTGACCTGAAGGCCGGCGTCGCTGGCGTGCCGCGCCGCGGACTCGACGACGAGGTTGGTCGCGACGCCGCCGAGCACGACCTCGGTAATGCCCTCGGCGGCGAGCACGTGGCGCAGCGGGGTGCCGACGAATGGGTCGACGCAGCCCTTGTCGATGACCGGCTCGCCTGCGGCGGGTGCGAGCTGGGCGACGACCTGGGCCTCGGGGGAGTCAGCGAGCATGGCCTGCTGGTCGGGGTAGGCGTCGAAGCGGGCGAGCCGGTTGGTCCGCAGCGTGTAGGTGGGGTCGAACGCGAGCCGCACGTGCACGACAAGCCAGCCGGCGGTGCGGGCCGCTGCGAGGACCTTCTCGGCTGTAGCGAGCACGCCGCGCTCGGCGACCTGCGCGGCGAGCGGGGGCATCCGCAGGTGCGGCCCTTCCTCGCACAGGGCGACCTGGTAGTCCAACAGGAGAAGAGCTCGGGTGGGACGGGGGCTGGTCGTGGAGCTCGTCGTGGGGTTCGTCATCGGGGTTCGCTTTCGATCTGGGGTGCGGGTCGGGTCGGGTAGCAGGTCGCGTGCGATTACCAGGCGGACCAGCCGCCGTCGACGTAGAGGACCTGTCCGGTCACGTACGACGAGGCGGTGGAGGCCAGGAGGAGAAGGGGGCCGGCGAAGTCGGCATCGGGGTCGCCGAGCCGGCCGAGCATGGTGCGTTCGGAGAACCACTGCAGGCGCTCAGGGTCTGCACCGAGGGCGGCGGTCATCTTGGTGGGGTAGAAGACGCCCGGGGCCAGGCAGTTGACGGTGATGCCACGCGGCCCCAGCTCGGCGGCGAGGGCGCGGGTGACGTTGGCGACGCCGGCCTTCGAGGCGTAGTAGGCCGACTCCGGGACCGGGCCGACGCGTTCGGCGTAGACGGTGCTGAGGTTGACGATGCGGCCGGTGTCGGACATGGCCGGGGCGACCTCGCGGGCCAGCAGCCAGCTGCCGGTCAGGTTCACCCGGACGACGTGCTCGAACTCGGCGAGGCTGGTCTGGTCGTAGGCCTTGCGTAGCATCACGCCTGCCGCGTTGACCAGGACGTCGATGTGCCCGTGCAGGTCCAGGACGTGGGCCACCAGGGCGTGCACCGAGGCCTCGTCGGTGACGTCGACGTGCAGCAGGACGTCGCCCTGAAGGTCGCCCTGAAGGTCGCCCTGAAGGTCGCCATGAAGATCGGAGTTGAGGTCGGCGCGGACCACGGTGGCGCCGTGCTCGGCCAGCGCCTGCGCAGCCCGCTCGCCGAGGCCGCCGGGGGCGGCGCCGACGACGAGCGCCACGTGGCCGGTCAGGTCGAACGGGCTCACCACTCGAGCTCACTCTCCTCGGCTGCGGCGTGAGTGCCGGCGAGCCGGCCGAAGATGCCGGCCTTCCCGATCGAGGTGCCGGTCATGTAACCGGCACCGTGGAAGCCGCCGATCACTTCGCCGGCGGCGTAGAGCCGTTCGATCGGCTCGCCGTACATGTCGAGGACCCGCAGGCTGGTGTCGACGGTGAGCCCGCAGTACGTGGCGAGCACGACGCTGCCCGACGGGTGGGCGAAGAAGGGGGGCTGCTCGAGCGGGAACGGCGCGCCGACGGAGCCGGACAGGTGCTGGCGGCCGAGCGGGTCGGGCGAGCCGTCGCGGATCGCTCGGTTGTAGTCCTCGACGGTCGCCACCAAGGAGTCCGGCGGCAGGCCGAGCTGGGTCTCGAGCTCCGCGACGGTGTCGGCGCGCACCAGCAGGCCAGAGCTGGCGCGGCCGGCGAAGTCGTAGATCGGCACCTCGTCGCTCGAGGATGCGAGCACCCGGCTGTCGAAGACCTGGAAGGTCGTCACACCCGGCTGGGCGAGCGCCCGGTCGCCGATCGCCTTGTAGTTGAGCGACTCGTCGACGAAACGCCGGCCCTGCCGGTTGACGGCGATGGCGCCCTTGTAGACGGCGAGGATGCCGGTGCCGTCCTCATCGGGGTGCATCTCGTGGAAGTGGCCGTAGGTCGCCTTGATGTAGGGCGTGTCGACGACGCCCGCACCGAGCTGCCAGGCCATCAGCAGGCCGTCGCCCTCACAGCCGGCGCCACCGGCGCGCAGGGCGTGCTCCATCTGCGGGGCGAAGCGGGCGAGGAGCTCGGGGCTCTGGGCGAACCCGCCGGTCGCGACCACGACTGCGTCGGCGAGCACGCGACGGCTGCCGTCGGCGGTGCGGACGTCGACGCCCACGACGCGCCCGCCCTCGCGCACCAGTCGCTCGGCGGAGGTGTCCATGACCAGCCGCGCACCGAGCCGACCGGCGGCCTTGAGCAGGTGGACGAGCATGGCGGTGGTGTCGGTCGGGTGGGAGCGGGGCGCGGACTGCCCGGAGGCGGCGTGCACGTCGCCGTAGGTGACGCCGTGCTGTGTGAGCCACTGGTAGGTGTCGAGCTGGTGCTCGCAGTACAGGTCGACGAGGCGTTCGTCGTTGCGGTGCTTCCCGACCTCGAGGAGGTCCTTGCGCAGCAGCTCCACGGAGTCGGCGATTCCCTGCTTCTGCTGCTCGGCGGTCCCGGCGAACGCGGACAGGCCGGCCGACTTGACCGTCGACCCGCCGATCTCGGAGGTCTTCTCCAGCATCACGGCGAACTGGCCGGCCTCGGCCGCGGCCAGCAAGGCGGCGCATCCGGCGAGCCCGGAACCCAGAACGAGGACACCGACCCGGTCCGGCAGGTCGGTGTCGTAGGGGAGCCCGGGGATCATCGACCGCTCCACGGCTGGTCGAGGGCAGCCTCGGCGGCGGTGAACTCGCTGAGGTTCACCAGAGCCTGGCGCTCGACCCAGCTCGCGATCTTCTCGGCACGGGTGCCGGTCTCGCCGTGCGCTGCCAGGTGCTCCAGCGCCTCCCGGCCGGCCAGCGTCATCGAGCGCATCAGGTAGTTGGCGAACAGCACGACTCCGAAGCCGAGGTCGGCGTACTCCTGGAGCTCGAGCTGCGGGGTCTTGCCGCCCTCGACGACGTTGACCAGCAGCGGCACGCCGGCCAGCTCCCGCCCGACGAGGGCGAGCTCGTCCACGGTGCGCGGAGCCTCCACGAAGATCAGGTCGGCACCGGCCTCGACGTAGGCCTTGGCGCGGGCGATGGCCTCGTCGATGTCGTGGACGCTGCGTGCGTCGGTGCGGGCGATGATGACCAGCGCGTCGTCGGTGCGCGCCTCGGCGGCCGCGGCGAGCTTGGTCTGCATGTGGGCGGTCGGGATGAGGGCGTGGTCGTCGAAGTGACCGCACCGCTTGGGCATCTCCTGGTCCTCGAGCTGGATGGCGGCTGCGCCGGCGCGCTCGATGAGCCGGATGGTGCGCATCGCCATCAGCGGTCCGCCGTAGCCGGTGTCCGCGTCCACGATGACGGGCAGCCGGGTGGCCTCGGTCAGCCGGCCCACGTGGTCGGCGACCTCACCGAGCGAGATGAGGCCGAGGTCCGGTACGCCGTACTGGGCGTTGGCCAGTCCGGCGCCGGTGGCGTACATGGCAGCGAAGCCCGCCGTCTCGACGAGGCGAGCCCCGAGCGCGTCGGTGACTCCGGGGAGCACCAGCGGTGCGTCCGCGGCGAGCGCGGCTCGAAGCGACCTCCGACGCTCGTGATGGCTCGGCATCGGGCCGACCCCAGTGAGGGACCCGATGACGGACCCGGTGACGGGTCTGGTGCTCGCGGCGTGGTGGGACGACATGCGCCGAACCGTGCCACCGCCCGCCGGCTTCGGTCGCCGCTCGCGGTCCGCTGTACGGCACGCGACCAGCCCGAGTTCGGCCAGCACGGGCGTTGAATCCTCAGACGTACCGCCACAACAGCGAACA
Organism: Nocardioides sp. P5_E3; assembly: GCF_054049275.1. Taxonomy (NCBI): domain Bacteria; kingdom Bacillati; phylum Actinomycetota; class Actinomycetes; order Propionibacteriales; family Nocardioidaceae; genus Nocardioides; species Nocardioides sp. P5_E3. Next base: position 6,369 of record NZ_JBFUMR010000028.1, on the reverse strand, counting down.
ACCTGGACAAGGAGTCCCCATGACGGCACCACTGACCGACGAGGGCACGACCCGCTTCGTCGAGACGGCGAGCTGGAAGCTCAAGTACAACGAGGCCGGGGAAGGCCACCCGGTGATCTTGCTGCACGGCAGCGGCCCGGGCGCCACCGGTTGGAGCAACTTCTCGCCCAACATCGCTGCCCTGTCCGAGCACTTCCGGGTCATCGCCCTCGACGCACCCGGGTGGGGACAGTCGGACGCCGCCACCTCCGACAAGTACGACCACCCGGTCGCCGTGCTGGAGCTCATGGACGCCCTCGGCATCGAGACCGCAGCGCTCGTCGGCAACTCGATGGGCGGGATGACGGCCATCACCTTCGCCGCGCGCTATCCCGACCGCATCTCGCACCTCATCACGATGGGACCCGGCAGCTTCTTCTCGGTCCCGACCCTCTTCGGCGCCGGCGACGGGCCGACCGAGGGCCTCAAGATCCTCCAGGAGGGCTACCGCAACCCCACCCCTGAGGTGATGAAGCGGCTCGTGGAGATCATGTCGTTCTCCGCCGAGCACGCCACCGACGAGCTGGCCCAGCAGCGCGCCGACAACGCCGCCGCCCGGCCCGACCACCTCGCCAACTTCTTGGAGAGCTTCGCCAACAAGGGCCCGGTGCCGACGGTCGCCACCCCGCAGCAGGTCTCCGGCATCACCACCAAGGCGCTGCTCATCCACGGCCGCGACGACCGCGTGGTGCATTACGAGCACTCGCTGCGGCTGGTCTCGATGATCGCCGACTCACGCCTGGTGCTGCTCAACCGGTGCGGGCACTGGGCCCAGCTCGAGCACGCGGAAGAGTTCAACCGCCTCGTGCGCTCGTTCATCTCCGAGAGCTGACCGCCTCACCGGGCGCGTTCGCCATGGCGTGCCGAGGCCCCCGACCCAGAGCGGGTCGGGGGCCTCGTGCGTTGCGGGGAGGCGGAGCGTCAGGCGGCGAGGTCGCGTGCGATGGCGGCGGCAGTCCGCTGCACGAGCGGGGCGACTGCTTCGGGGCTGAACCCGATGGCGTGACCGGACATCGAGACGGCACCCACGGGTCGTCCCTCCACGAGGATGGGTGCAGCGGTGCACACCAGGCCGAGGGTCACCTCCTCGCGGTCGAAGGCCACGCCGTCCTCGTGGGCGCGGCGCAGCTGCTGGAGGAACCGGGCCGGGTCGGCGACCGAGTAGCGGGTGTGGCGCTGAAGTCCCGCGTCCAGGACGGCTGCGATCGCCTCGCGGCCGCTGTAGGCGAGCACGGCCTTGCCCAGGCCCGAGGACGAGGCGCTCATCCGGGCGCCGACCCGGGTCGGGACGCTCATGGTGCGCGGACCGGCGATCTTCTCCAGGTAGACCACATCGGTGTCCTCGAGCACCGCCAAGTGCACGGCGGCCTTGCCGGCGGTGGCCAGGAACAGGTCGGTGAGATGCGGACTGGCGGTCTCACGCAGGCCGTCGGGCCGGCAGAGCGCCACGCTGTTTCCGAGCTCGAACAGACGCCGTCCGAGGCAGTACCCGCGACCATCACGCTCGACGAACCCGCTCTGCTCCAGGTACGCCAGCAGTCGGAAGGACGTGGACTTCGGCACCCCAGCCAGCCGAGAGATCTGACTGACACCGAGCGTCGGCCCGTGCGTGCGGAACGTGTCGAGCAGCTGGAGCGCCTTGGTGACAGAGGGAACCACGTCCCGCTCGTCGTCCTCACGTTCCTCAACTCGCTCGTCCAGACGCTGGTCGTCGATGGCCGGCTGCATCTCGATGACGCTCATGTCCCACTCCTTCGGATGCCCGCCGGTGTGACGGCCACCACTTCCTGTAGTGATCGTTACTGTAACGATCACTACAGAGGATGGGAAGAGGCTGACGCGGATCGGTCTGGACCGCGAGTGCGAGGACGGGCCTGCTGAAAGAACCGGCAACACGAGGCGGGCCGAGGAAGGTTGGCGCGCGGGCGCGGGCGCGGGCGGGGGGCGTGGGCCGGGGTGGGAAGAAGTGGTGAGGGTGCTGCGCTGAGGGTCCGCATGAGATGCCGCGTGGAGGTGCGCGGTCCTCGAGTCGGGTCAGGATGAAACGGTGGCGCGCGCGCCGGCGGCCAACACCCGTGTCACGAGGTCGCTGAAGAGCGCGGCGTCGGATGGCGGGGTGTCGAGCTGGTTCGAGAAGAAGAGCCCGTCGGAGAGGGCCATCAGCAGCATCGAGGCCGGTCCTGGCATGGCGCCGGCATCCGGGATGGCGCCGGTGAGCCAGTCCGCGATGGCTCCCCTGGCCCGGGCTCGTACGTCGACGAAGCGGGCCCGCGCGGCGGGCGGATCGTCGCGACGCAGCAACAGCAGGTGGTAGCCGAGTCGGAGGAAGATCGGTCGCGTTGCGAGGCTGCCCATGCTCTGGGCCAGGTGTCCACGCAGCTCGTCGTCCCATGCGGTGCCGTCCGCCGGGAGGTCCCAGGCGGGCTGGTCGGCGTACCACTCCTCGTAGGACTGGTCGACGACCTCGGCCAGCAGGTCGTCCTTGTCGACGAAGTGCCAGTAGAGCGAGCTTGCGGGCAGGCCGGCCGCCGCGCAGATCCTCGCGATACTGGCTCCGTCGTACCCGCTGTCGGCGGCGACCTCACCGGCCGCGCGAAGCAGCTTGAGTCGACTGTCCTGGGTGGGACGCTGCACGCCTGCTCGTTGTGCTGTGTCGCCGGTTCTGGACACGTCAGCGTCGTCGGACAGCTGGTCGGCGACCGCGTCCAGGCCGGTGGCGAGCAGGTGCAGTGCGTCCTGCACGTCCTCGGCCGGGTCGGAGAGGCGGGCGACGAAGAGTCCGTCGAGGGCCGCGAGGGTCAGTCGCGCCATGGTGCGGGCGCGCGGGTCGCTGCCGCCGACCGAGAGCGACCACCACGCGCCGAGCTGGTCGGTGGCGATGGCGCGGATGCCCAGGAACCGGTCACGCGGAGCGCTTCCGACGGCCGGTCCGGTCTCCAGGGCGAGCAGCAGTCCCATCCGCCAGTAGCCCAGGCGGTCGTCGGGGGCCAGCACGACCGACTGGAGCTGGGAGAACAGCTGCTCGGCCCGCGGAACGTCAGGGTCGAAGGACGTCCACGGATCGATGGTGGAACGCCACGTCTCGAAGCCGTGCGCGACGGCGTCGGCGATGAGCTCGTCCTTGTTCGCGAAGTGCCAGTAGACAGAGCTGGCCGGAAGCCCGGTGGCTCGCGTGACCTTCGCCATCGTGGTGCCGACGTATCCACGCTCGCCGGCCAGGCGCAACGTGGCCTCGAGCAACGCCAGCCGTGAGGCGTCCCCCTGGGGCTGTGTACGCGTCCGTTGCCTGGGCATCGAAGTGATCCTAGTAGGACCCGGAGGACGGGTCGGTCCGAGTGAGGCGCGCGCCGACGACGAGAGCAACCACGGCGGCAGCGGCCATCGTGGCGCCCATCGCGGTGCCGGTGGCACCGCCGACCGACACCAGTGGCGGCACCGCCGCGCCGCACAGGAACTGGCTGGTGCCGATGAGCGCGGACGCCGACCCCGCTGAGGTGGCGTGCTTCGACAGGGCCAACGCCGTCGCGTTGCCGAAGCTGAGGCCGAGCCCGCACAGCACGAGCCACAGCGGCACCAGCACCCACGGCAGCGACGGCGCGGCCATCAGCGCCAGCGCGAGGCACGACGCGGAGACGGCCATCAGCATCAGGCCGATGCGCAGCATGGTGGCGGGTCCGTGACGGTGCACCAGCCGCGCGGTGACCTGTCCGCCGACCACCATCGCGACCGCGTTGGCGCCGAAAATCCATGAGAACGCGACCGGGCCGATCGCGTACTCCTCGCGCAGCACGAACGAGCTCATCGAGATGTAGCTGAACAAGACCACGCCAAGACATCCCGACAGCACCATGAACCGGCGGAAGGTCCGGTCGCCCAGCACGACCCTGAAGCCTCCGCTCGACCCGATCGCCCGGGGCGTCCACGTCTCCTCGACAAGCGCGAGCGTCGCGACCAGCAGCAACGCCGCGAGGACGGCCAGCGCGACGAAGATGCCCCGCCAGTCGGTGACCCGCAGCAGCTGGCCGCCGATGACCGGACCCACCACCGGCGCCAGTCCCATCACCAAGATGAGCTCGGAGAAGATCCGCGCCGCCCGGGCGCCGTCGTACACGTCGCGCACGACCGCCCGGGCCACGACCAGCGTCGCCGCGCCGGCGAGCCCTTGCGCGAGCCGCAACGCGAGCAGCGTCTCGATGTTCCCGGCCAGCGCACACAACAGCGACGTCACGGCGAGCATCAGCACCCCGGCCCGCAGGGGCAGCAGGCGGCCGACGCGGTCGCTCCACGGGCCAGCGACGAGCTGGCCGAGGGCCAACCCCACGATCGAGACGGAGATCGTGAGCTGGGCGATCGCCTCGTCGGTCCCCAGCGAGCGCGCCAGATCCGGCAGGGACGGCAGGTAGAAGTCGGTGACCAGCGGCGCCGCGGCGGTGAGTGCGCCGAGGACGACGAGGGTGCGCAGCGGCAGCGTGTCCGTCTCGGTGCTGCTCGTGGTGGCGCTCGTGGTCATGGCGGCCACCCTCTCGGCCGTGACCGCGACGACGGCACGTGTGCGTGCTGGTCCACGGAACGTTCCACCTGCAGGAACGACGCGCTCACGTCTGGCTGCCGGTCCTTCGTACGTTCCACGCCACGACCTGACATGACCCAGGTCACACCCGGGGTGGCCCACACCTACGAACGAAGGATCACGCAGATGACCCGAATCGCTCCCCAGACGCGAGGTGCGGCGCTCGCCGCGACCGCCCTCGCGCTCGCCACGCTGCTGAGTGCGTGCGCCCAAGACAGCGTCAAGGACGATGCGCCCGCCGGCAGCGCCGCCGACAGTGAGGCTGGCGTCGAGCAGGCCAAGACGCAGCTCGCAGCATGGGCGGCACCGCTGACCGAGTACCCCGAGGAGCCGAAGCTCTCGGCGCCGGTGGACATGGCCGGCAAGACGGTGCACATCGTCGCGCTCGGTGACCAGATCCCCGTCATCCACGGTGTGGCCGTGGGTCTGCAGGACGCTCTCGAGCAGGTCGGTGCCACCGGGAAGATCTGCGACGGGAAGTTCAACCCGACGGCTGTCGCCGACTGCCTCAAGACCGCCGGCGACCAGGGCGCTGACGCCGTCGTGTCCCTCTTCGTCGACTACGCGATGGCCGGCACGGCGTTCGACGCGCTGGCCGACAAGGGCGTCAAGGTCCTCGTCGGTGGCGTCGAGCCGAGCGGTGGCCGGGAGTCCGACGACACCCTCGCCTTCTACGACAACACCGGCCGCGTCGACGCGCTCTACGAGGCGATGTCCGTCTCCGCGGTCGCCAACGGTGGCCCGGACGCGCAGATCCTGTGGCTCAAGCTGATGGACTCGACGACCACGCGAAGCGCCAGCGACAAGGGCATCGCGAAGGCCGAGGAGCTGTGCCCCACGTGCAAGGTCGCCACCGCGGAGTTCACCACCCCGAACATCGACAAGCTGCCGTCGGCTGTCAGCGCCGCGCTCGTCTCGCACCCCGACACCGAGCTGATGGTCGTCCCGGTCGACAGCTTCGTCCCGCCGGCGCTCCAGGGCGTGCAGAGCGCCGGCTTCGGCGACAAGGTCAAGGTTGTCTCCTCCAGCTCCGACCTCGCCGGCTTGCAGCGCATCAAGGACGGCCAGCAGGTCTCCGACCTCGGCACCCCGGTCATCTACGAGGGCTGGAAGTACGCCAACGGTCTCATGCAGCTCATGGCCGGCGACGAGGTCGTCCCTGTCGCACCCGAGGACATGGTCACCCGTGACTTCAACGCCGACAACGTTGCGGACCTCAATCTGTCCACCGAGGCCTACTTCACTCCCGACTGGTTCGGCGACGACTCGTTCAAGCAGTTCTTCCTGACCGCGTGGGGAGTCGAGAAGTCATGACTCCGGCTCGCCTGGAAGCACACGGCGTCGGCAAGACGTTCCGCGCCGCCACGGTGCTGCGTGATGCCTCGCTCGTCGTGCGACCGGGCGAGATCCACGCCCTGGTCGGCCAGAACGGCTGCGGCAAGTCCACGCTGATCAAGATCCTCACCGGCTACCACGCACCCGACGCCGGGATGAGCCTCGCCGTGGACGGGCAGCAGCTCGCGCTGCCCGTCCAGTGGCAGGCCGCCCGAGCGGCCGGAGTGTCGGTCGTCCACCAGGACATGGGCCTGCTCGACCACCTCAGCGTCAGCGAGAACATCGGCATCGGCGGCTTCGTCCGCAGCCGATTCACCGGACGCATCGACTGGAAGGCCCAGGACGAGGTCGCCCGCCGGGTCCTCGACCGGCTCGAGCTGCCCGTCTCACCCCGCGACCTCGTCGGCTCCCTGCCAGCCTCGCAC
>NZ_JBFUMR010000027.1:0-69609 GCF_054049275.1 Nocardioides sp. P5_E3 | reverse complement strand
GTCCTACTCTCCCACAACCTCTCGGTTGCAGTACCATCGGCGCTGAAAGGCTTAACTTCCGGGTTCGGTATGGGACCGGGTGTTTCCCGTTTCGCTATGGCCGCCGTAACTCTTTCAACCTCATCAAACCCCCGGGGCATGTCGCCCTGGGATGGGTTTGTTGGTTGGGAACTGCTTAGTGGACGCGAACAAGAGTGTGTGTCTGTGTGTTCGTTGGTTTGCGCGGTCGTACGTGCACGGACACGCGGTGTGCGTGTGTGGTTTTGTACGTGGTTGGGACAAGCCCTCGGCCTATTAGTACCGGTCGGCTAGGCATTACTGCTGTACACCTCCGGCCTATCAACCCCATGTTCTGTGGGGGGCCTTACCCCATTATTGGGTGGGAAACCTCATCTTGAAACGTGCTTCCCGCTTAGATGCATTCAGCGGTTATCACTTCCGAACGTAGCCAACCAGCCGTGCTCTTGGCAGAACAACTGGCACACCAGAGGTTCGTCCATCCCGGTCCTCTCGTACTAGGGACAGCCTTTCTCAAGTTTCCTGCGCGCGCGGCGGATAGGGACCGAACTGTCTCACGACGTTCTAAACCCAGCTCGCGTGCCGCTTTAATGGGCGAACAGCCCAACCCTTGGGACCTACTCCAGCCCCAGGATGCGACGAGCCGACATCGAGGTGCCAAACCATCCCGTCGATATGGACTCTTGGGGAAGATCAGCCTGTTATCCCCGGGGTACCTTTTATCCGTTGAGTGACCACGCTTCCACATGCCGTGGCCAGATCACTAGTTCCGACTTTCGTCCCTGCTCGACATGTCTGTCTCACAGTCAAGCTCCCTTGTGCACTTACACTCGCCACCTGATTGCCAACCAGGCTGAGGGAACCTTTGAGCGCCTCCGTTACATTTTAGGAGGCAACCGCCCCAGTTAAACTACCCATCAGGCACTGTCCCTGATCCGGATGACGGACCTAGGTTAGACATCTAGTACGACCAGAGTGGTATTTCAACGTTGACTCCACCCCCACTGGCGTGAGGGTTTCACAGTCTCCCACCTATCCTACACAAGCCGTACCAAACACCAATACCAAACTATAGTAAAGGTCCCGGGGTCTTTCCGTCCTGCCGCGCGTAACGAGCATCTTTACTCGTAGTGCAATTTCGCCGAGTCCATGGTTGAGACAGTGGGAAAGTCGTTACTCCATTCGTGCAGGTCGGAACTTACCCGACAAGGAATTTCGCTACCTTAGGATGGTTATAGTTACCACCGCCGTTTACTGGGGCTTAAATTCTCAGCTTCGACCCAAAGGTCTAACCGGTCCTCTTAACCTTCCAGCACCGGGCAGGAGTCAGTCCGTATACATCGTCTTACAACTTCGCACGGACCTGTGTTTTTAGTAAACAGTCGCTTTCCCCTGGTCTCTGCGGCCATCACCGCTTCCCCCAGCAAGTGGGTTCACGGATCCGGCCCCCCTTCTCCCGAAGTTACGGGGGCATTTTGCCGAGTTCCTTAACCATGGTTGTCTCGATCGCCTTAGTATTCTCTACTTGATCACCTGAGTCGGTTTGGGGTACGGGCGGCTCGTTGCTCGCTAGAGGTTTTTCTCGACAGCATAGGATCACCCACTTCGCCATAAAGGCTCCGCATCACGTCTCAGACTCCACACTGAAGTGGATGGTGCGGATTTGCCTACACCACGTCCTACACGCTTGCCCACAGACAACCATCGCTGTGGCTGGGCTACCTTCCTGYGTCACCCCATCGCTTGACTACTACCAGCTCGGGTCCCACGCTCCGCTCACCAGCCTCGCCCCGAAGGGTCCGGTCCGATGAGTTTCGGGTGGTTAGCATCACCAGGTTCGTCATGGGCGCAACTTCGCCGGTACGGGAATATCAACCCGTTGTCCATCGACTACGCCTGTCGGCCTCGCCTTAGGTCCCGACTTACCCAGGGCAGATTAGCTTGACCCTGGAACCCTTGATCATTCGGCGCACGGGTTTCTCACCCGTGATTCGCTACTCATGCCTGCATTCTCACTCGTGTGGGCTCCACGCCTGGATCACTCCGGCGCTTCACTGCCCACACGACGCTCCCCTACCCATCCAGCGCACTGAACACCGATCAAGTCGATGCTGATGTATTCGCTGAATGCCATAGCTTCGGCGGATGACTTGAGCCCCGCTACATTGTCGGCGCGGAATCACTTGACCAGTGAGCTATTACGCACTCTTTCAAGGGTGGCTGCTTCCAAGCCAACCTCCTGGTTGTCAATGCGACTCCACATCCTTTTCCACTTAGTCACCGCTTAGGGGCCTTAGCTGATGGTCTGGGCTGTTTCCCTCTCGACTACGGAGCTTATCCCCCGCAGTCTCACTGCTGCGCTCTCACTTACCGGCATTCGGAGTTTGGCTAACGTCAGTAACCTTGTAGGGCCCATCGGCTATCCAGTGCTCTACCTCCGGCAAGAAACACGCAACGCTGCACCTAAATGCATTTCGGGGAGAACCAGCTATCACGAAGTTTGATTGGCCTTTCACCCCTATCCACAGGTCATCCCCTCAGTTTTCAACCTAAGTGGGTTCGGTCCTCCACGTCGTCTTACCGACGCTTCAACCTGCCCATGGATAGATCACTTCGCTTCGGGTCTTGAGCGCGCTACTGAATCGCCCTATTCGGACTCGCTTTCGCTACGGCTTCCCCACACGGGTTAACCTCGCAACACACCGCAAACTCGCAGGCTCATTCTTCAAAAGGCACGCCGTCACCCCTGCACCCCACAAGGGAATGCACAAGCTCCGACGGATTGTAGGCACACGGTTTCAGGTACTATTTCACTCCCCGCCAGGGGTACTTTTCACCTTTCCCTCACGGTACTTGTCCGCTATCGGTCATCAAGGAGTATTTAGGCTTAACGGGTGGTCCCGCCAGATTCACACGGAATTTCAGGGGTTCCGTGTTACTTGGGAACACGCTCCAGAGCCAGCGCTTTACGTCTACGGGCCTATCACCCTCTACGGTACGGCTTTCCAACCGACTTCGACTTCCACACTGGTTTCTTACTCTGTGCTGAGCCGGCAGACTCAACTGAGCGGTCCCACAACCCCCCGAATGCAACCCCTGCCGGGTATCACACACTCGAGGTTTGGCCTCATCCGATTTCGCTCGCCACTACTCTCGGAATCACTGTTGTTTTCTCTTCCTGTCGGTACTGAGATGTTTCACTTCCCGACGTTCCCTCCACACACCCTATGTGTTCAGGTGCAGGTAACACGACATGACTCGTGCTGGGTTTCCCCATTCGGACACCCCCGGATCACAGCTTGGTTGCCAACTCCCCAGGGCTTATCGCAGGCTCCAACGTCCTTCATCGGCTCTTGATGCCAAGGCATCCACCATGTGCCCTTCATAGCTTGTCTCAACAACGTCAAAACAACACACGCCCGTAAGCACATGCCATTCCCACGCAGACCGTTCACAAGGAACGAGACAAACCAAAGAACACCCGACCCACCCCACAATCAAGGAATGAGCCGGCAGACTCTTCACACACCGCAACYCGTAAGGAAACAAGTCACGGCGCGAAGATAATTACACACTCACCACACACCACCCACCAGGCATGACGCCCGATCGATTGCGTGCAGTGAAGATSCTCGCGTCCACTATGCAGATCTCAAACAACAACCCCACCAACCCCCACACCCCCACCAACGTGGAGACACAGACGAAGAGAGGAACAGAAGCCCAACCACACACCCACCCGTTCCCGGGCGGGTCGTGACGGCTGATCCTTCAGGACCCAACAGTGTGCTTGACCCCACCCCCACCAACGCGGGGCATGAGTRAACCAGCAACCCACCCACMCCCCACGGAAACCCGTGACGAGCTGGCAGCGCTGATGTCGACGATTCCACTAGTGAGACACCACCATCGCACCTGGGCGCTTCGCGATCCTGAATGGACCGGCCAGATGTCGGGGTGTGTGCTCCTTAGAAAGGAGGTGATCCAGCCGCACCTTCCGGTACGGCTACCTTGTTACGACTTCGTCCCAATCGCCAGCCCCACCTTCGACGGCTCCCTCCACAAGGGTTGGGCCACCGGCTTCGGGTGTTGCCGACTTTCGTGACGTGACGGGCGGTGTGTACAAGGCCCGGGAACGTATTCACCGCAGCGTTGCTGATCTGCGATTACTAGCGACTCCGACTTCATGGGGTCGAGTTGCAGACCCCAATCCGAACTGAGACCGGCTTTTTGGGATTCGCTCCCCCTTACGGGATCGCAGCCCTTTGTACCGGCCATTGTAGCATGCGTGAAGCCCTGGACATAAGGGGCATGATGACTTGACGTCATCCCCACCTTCCTCCGAGTTGACCCCGGCAGTCTCCTATGAGTCCCCACCATTACGTGCTGGCAACATAGAACGAGGGTTGCGCTCGTTGCGGGACTTAACCCAACATCTCACGACACGAGCTGACGACAGCCATGCACCACCTGTACACCCCCAAAAGAAGCCCCATCTCTGGAGCGGCAGGGTGTATGTCAAACCCAGGTAAGGTTCTTCGCGTTGCATCGAATTAATCCGCATGCTCCGCCGCTTGTGCGGGCCCCCGTCAATTCCTTTGAGTTTTAGCCTTGCGGCCGTACTCCCCAGGCGGGGCGCTTAATGCGTTAGCTGCGGCACGGAATCCGTGGAATGGACCCCACACCTAGCGCCCAACGTTTACGGTGTGGACTACCAGGGTATCTAATCCTGTTCGCTCCCCACACTTTCGCTCCTCAGCGTCAGGTCATTCCCAGAGAACCGCCTTCGCCACCGGTGTTCCTCCTGATATCTGCGCATTTCACCGCTACACCAGGAATTCCGTTCTCCCCTGAATACCTCTAGTCTGCCCGTATCGAAAGCAAGCCAGGTGTTAAGCACCTGGTTTTCACTCCCGACGCGACAAACCGCCTACGAGCCCTTTACGCCCAATAATTCCGGACAACGCTCGCACCCTACGTATTACCGCGGCTGCTGGCACGTAGTTGGCCGGTGCTTCTTCTGCAGGTACCGTCACTTGCGCTTCGTCCCTGCTGAAAGAGGTTTACAACCCGAAGGCCGTCATCCCTCACGCGGCGTTGCTGGATCAGGCTTCCGCCCATTGTCCAATATTCCCCACTGCTGCCTCCCGTAGGAGTCTGGGCCGTGTCTCAGTCCCAGTGTGGCCGGTCACCCTCTCAGGCCGGCTACCCGTCGAAGCCATGGTGAGCCATTACCTCACCATCAAGCTGATAGGCCGCGAGCACATCCCTGGCCGAAAAACTTTCCACAACCATCTCATGCAAGAAGTTGTCGTATCCGGTATTAATCACCGTTTCCGGTGGCTATCCCAAAGCCAGGGGCAGATTACTCACGTGTTACTCACCCGTTCGCCGCTCGAGTACCACCGAAGTGGCCTTTCCGCTCGACTTGCATGTGTTAAGCACGCCGCCAGCGTTCGTCCTGAGCCAGGATCAAACTCTCCATCGAAAACATACCCACCAACCCACCACCAAAGCAGCAGACCAGCAGGACTATCAATAAGAGCCACATCCATGACTGAACAAAACTAGCAATTTTAAGACCCCCTCCACAAAGAAGAGGACCTCGCCAGAATCATTGTCAAAGAAACCGCGACACCAACACCCACCAACCCCAAAAAGGAGCCGGCAGACAAACGTTGACGTCAACGGGGCATAACAAACTAATTCGTCGACTAATCAAACACACTGTTGAGTTCTCAAGAATCAGACGCACCCGATCCTCGCCGGCTGGGCCGGTCCGGTCGCGGGGCAACCTGCAGAAACTTACCGGGCGCTTCTCTCACCGTCAAACTGGCGAGTTCGGCGCTTCGGGGTGGTCGCAGCTGGTCTCCGCTTCAGCTGACCTTCTGGCCAGGAGGCGGCGCCGCTTGCGGCGACAGGAAGAACATTAGACCCTCCTCCCGGACCTTGCCAAACCGGGGGTGCCCTTCACGCATAAGCGCAGGTCAGCGGCCTGCGGAGCGGCGCGGGGCCGCGGGACGGTACGTGCTGACCGTGGGGTCGCCGGTGCTCCAGAACCTCCACGGACGCTCTGCTGCGAGCCGCAGACCGACCCTCGGTCCGGTGCTGATGTCGGCCACCGGCTCCCCCGCCACCAGGTCGGGACGGATCCCGTTGTCCGCGAGACCGATGCCGAGCACCCGGCACAACCGGGCCGGACCCCGGGCGAGGTCCCGGTCGCTGCTCGAGGGACGGCGCTCCCGGGCGAGGTCGATCCCGGCCACCACCTCGCCCGCGCGCAGCAGGACGGCGCCGGGGTCGCCCTCGGGACCGGTGACGAGGTTGGCGCAGAAGTGCATCCCGTAGACGAAGTAGACGTAGAGCCGGCCGGGCGGACCGAACATCACCGCGTTGCGGGGGGTCTGCCCGCGGTGCGCGTGCGAGCCGGGGTCGAGCGGGCCGGCGTACGCCTCCACCTCCGTGAGGCGCACCGAGACGCCGCCGTGGGTGAGGACCGCGCCGAGCAGGCGGGGCGCCACCTCGAGCGGGTCGCCCTCAGCCCAGGCGGTCACGGTGCCCGGTGGTCGCCGTACGCACCTCGTCGAGCTGCTCGCGGACGCGGTCCGGTGCCGTCCCACCGCGGCCGGAGCGCGAGGCCACGGAGCCCTCGACGGTCAGGACGGAGCGCACCTCCGGCGTCAGCGCCGGCGAGATCTCGGCCAGCTGCTCGTCGGTGAGGTCCGGCAGGTCGCAGCCGAGCTCCTCGCAGCGGCGTACGCACGCACCTGCGAGCTCGTGGGCGTCCCGGAACGGCACTCCCTCGCGGACCAGCCACTCCGCGACATCCGTGGCGAGCGAGAAGCCCTGCGGGGCGAGCTCGGCCATCCGCGCGCCGTTGAAGGTCAGCGTTGCCACCATGCCGGACACCGCGGGAAGCAGCACCTCGAGCGTCTCGACGGAGTCGAAGACGGGCTCCTTGTCCTCCTGCAGGTCACGGTTGTAGGCGAGCGGCAGCCCCTTCAGCGTCGCCATCAGGCCGGACAGGTTGCCGATGAGCCGGCCCGCCTTGCCGCGGGCCAGCTCGGCGATGTCGGGGTTCTTCTTCTGCGGCATGATGCTCGACCCGGTCGACCAGGAGTCGTGCAGCGTCGCGAAGTCGAACTCGCGCGTCGTCCAGAGGATGACCTCCTCGGCCAACCGTGACAGGTCGACGCCGATCTGCGCCGTCACGAAGGCGAACTCCGCAGCGAAGTCGCGCGAGGAGGTGCCGTCGATCGAGTTGGCCGACGAGCCGGAGAAGCCGAGCTCGGTGGCGACCGCCACCGGGTCGAGACCGAGGGTCTGGCCAGCCAGCGCTCCGGAACCGTAGGGCGAGTCCGATGCCACCCGGGCGTCCCAGTCGCGCAGGCGCTCGACGTCGCGCACCAGCGGCCAGGCGTGGGCCAGGAGGTGGTGCGACAGGAGGACGGGCTGCGCGTGCTGGAGGTGCGTACGCCCCGGCATGACGACATCGAGGTGTCCCCCGGCCTGTCCGGCGAGCACGTCGACGAGGTCGAGCACCAGGACCGAGATGTTCCGGGCGTGGTCGCGCAGGTAGGCCCGGAAGAGCGTGGCGACCTGGTCGTTGCGCGAGCGCCCGGCGCGCAGCCGACCGCCGACCTCGGGCCCTACCTCGTCGAGCAGCAGCCGCTCGAGGGCGCCGTGGACGTCCTCGTCGGTGGTCGCGGGGACCAGCTCGCCGGCGTCGTACCGCTCCCCCAGCACCGACAGCCCGCGCAGCAGCTCGGCGTGGTCGGCCTCGGTGAGCAGTCCGGCGCGGTGCAGCGCGTTGGCGTGCGCCCGCGAGCCGGCGAGGTCGTAGGGCGTCAGCTGCCAGTCGAAGTGCGTGGACTTCGACAGTGCCTGGAGCTCCGGGGACGGACCACTGGCGAAGCGGCCTCCCCAGAGCGAACCCTCGTTGGTCTCCCCGGCCATCAGTCGGTCCCGACGTCCATGGCGGCGTTGTCGAGCGCTTCGTCGTCGAGCGTGTCGGCGCCGTTGCGCCGGGCGATGCGGTCCGCGCCCCCGGGCTCGATCTCGCCGAACAGGTTGCCGTTCTCGACGAGCACGTGGCCCTGGTCCTGCGGCTGACTGGCGTAGAGCTCGAGCTTGCTGCGCGAGTCGGCGATGTCGAGGTTGCGCATGGTGAGCTGGCCGATCCGGTCCGTCGGGCCGAAGACGGCGTTGTCGGTGCGCTCCATCGACAGCTTGTCGGGGTGGTAGGAGAACGCCGGTCCGTCGGTGGCCAGCACGGTGTAGTCCTCACCCCGCCGCAGCCGCAGCGTCACCTCGCCGGTCACGAGCGACGCCACCCAGCGCTGGATCGCCTCGCGCATCATCAGCGCCTGCGGGTCGAGCCAGCGGCCCTCGTAGAGCAGCCGACCCAGCCGACGTCCCTCGTAGTGGTAGTTGGCGATCGTGTCCTCGTTGTGCACGGCGTTGAGCAGCCGCTCGTAGGCGATCCAGAGCAGCGCCATGCCGGGCGCCTCGTAGATGCCGCGCGACTTGGCCTCGATGATCCGGTTCTCGATCTGGTCGGACATGCCGAGACCGTGGCGTCCACCGATCGCGTTGGCCTCGAGGACCAGCGCCACCGCGTCGCCGAAGGTCGCGCCGTTGATCGCGACCGGGCGGCCCTGGTCGAACCGGATCGTGACGTCCTCGGTCTCGATCGCGACGGTGGGGTCCCAGAACTTCACGCCCATGATCGGCTCGACGGTCTCCAGGGAGACGTCGAGGTGCTCGAGCGTCTTGGCCTCGTGGGTGGCGCCCCAGATGTTGGCGTCGGTGGAGTACGCCTTCTCCTTGCTGTCGCGGTAGGGCAGGTCGTGCTCGGTGAGCCACTGGCTCATCTCGTCGCGGCCGCCGAGCTCGTGGACGAAGTCGGCGTCGAGCCAGGGCTTGTAGATGCGCAGCTCGGGGTTGGCGAGCAGGCCGTAGCGGTAGAACCGCTCGATGTCGTTGCCCTTGAAGGTGGAGCCGTCGCCCCAGATGTCGACGCCGTCCTCGTGCATCGCCCGCACCAGCATCATGCCGGTGACCGCGCGCCCGAGTGGGGTGGTGTTGAAGTACGTGCGACCACCGGACCGGATGTGGAACGCGCCGCACGCCATCGCAGCCAGGCCCTCCTCGACGAGCGAGGCGCGGCAGTCGACTGCGCGCGCGAGCTCGGCGCCGTACTGCAGCGCGCGGGACGGTACGCCGGAGATGTCGGGCTCGTCGTACTGGCCGATGTCGGCGGTGTAGGTGCACGGCACCGCACCCTTGTCACGCATCCAGGCGACCGCCACCGAGGTGTCGAGGCCGCCGGAGAACGCGATGCCGACGCGCTCGCCGACCGGGAGGGAGGTGAGGACCTTGCTCACTGGGAGTCCTTTGCAGAGCTGGAGTTCGGGATGGGGATCGAGGAGGTCGAGCCGTGGCGGACGTCGTTGGCCAGGTCGAGGAACCGCTGGGCGAGGCCGTCGCCGCCCGCGGGGTCGCGGCCGATGACGAGCAGGGTGTCGTCGCCGGCGATGGTGCCGAGGATGTCGCCGAGGTCGGCCTTGTCGAAGGCACTCGCGAGGAACTGCGCGGCACCGGGCGGCGTACGGAGCACGACGAGGTTGGCGCTGGCCTCGGCGCTGACGAGCAGCTCGGCGCACAGGCGGGCCAGCCGGTCGCGGCCTGCCGCGGTCTCGCGGGGTGCGGAGACGCTGCGGTCACCGCCCTCCCCCGGCACGGCGTAGACGAGGGCGCCGTCGGTGTCGCGCACCTTGACCGCGTCGAGCTCGACGAGGTCGCGGCTCAGCGTGGCCTGGGTGACGCGGACGCCGTGGTCACCGAGGAGGTCGGCGAGCTCGGTCTGGGAGTGCACCGGGTGGGCCGTCACGATGTCGATGATCCGCTGGTGGCGGGCGCTCTTGGTCAGCGGGGTCGTGGCCGTCATGATGATCGCTCCAGGAGCCAGGTCAGCACCGCCTTCTGGGCGTGCCGGCGGTTCTCCGCCTCGTCCCAGACGACCGAGTGCGGCCCCTCGATGACCTCCTCGGCGATCTCCTTGCCGCGGTAGGCCGGCAGGCAGTGCATGACGATCGCGTCGGGCGCGGCGTGGGAGAGCAGGTCCTCGGTGACGCCGAAGGGCGGGAAGATCCGCAGCCGCTCCTCGGACTCCTCCTCGCGCCCCATGCTCACCCACGAGTCGGTGACCACGACGTCGACGCCGGCGACCGCCTCGACCGGGTCGGTGGTGAGCTCGATCGAGCCGCCGGTGCCCTGCGCGATCTCGCGCGCCCTCGCCACGACGTGGGCGTCCGGCGCGAACCCCTCGGGGGCGCCGACGACGACGTGCATGCCGGCGGTGGCGCCGGCCAGGACCCACGAGTTGCCCATGTTGCAGGCGCCGTCGCCGACGAAGGCGACCCGGATCCCCGCCAACCTGCCCTTGTGCTCGCGCACGGTCTGCAGGTCGGCGAGGAGCTGGCAGGGGTGGAACTCATCGGTGAGCGCGTTGAGCACCGGCACGCCGGCGTACGCCGCCATGGTGACGACGTCGCCCTGGTGGGCCGTGCGCCACACGACCGCCGCGGCCTGGCGGCCGAGGATCCGGGCGACGTCCTCGACGCCCTCGCGGGACCCCATCGCGGCGAGGCCGCCGTCGACCGTCATCGGGTTGCCGCCGAGCTCGGCGATGCCGGCGGCGAACGACACCTGGGTGCGCAGGGTCGGGCGGTCGAAGACCAGGGCGACCGTCCGCGGGCCGGCGAGCGGCTTGTGGTCGAACGGCTCGGCCTTCATCCGGTCGGCCAGGTCGAGGACCTCGAGCAGCTCGGCAGGCGACAGGTCGTCGTCACGGAGGAAGTGGCGCGTCATGCGGTGGGCTCCTGTGCTGCGGCGCGGGCGGTGTCGAGGACGGCGGGCAGGGCCGCGTCGAGGGCGTCGAGGTCGGCGGCCGTGATCACCAGCGGCGGCACGAACCGCAGCCGCGTCGGGCCGGTGGCGTTGAGGATGAAGCCGGCCTCGCGCCCGGCCGCCACGGCCTGCGTGGCGTAGGGGCCGTCGAGCTCGGCGCCGCGCATGAGACCCGCGCCCGTCACCTCGACGACGCCGGTCTGCTTGCGCAGGAGCGCCTCGAGCTGGACGCCCCGGGTGACGGCGGCGTCCATCAGGCCGTCGGCCTCGATCGTGTCGAGGACGGCGAGCGCGGCGGCCGTCGCGACCGGGTTGCCGCCGAATGTGGTGCCGTGGTTGCCCGGCTGGAGCAGCGCCGCCGCGTCGCCGCGGGCGACCGTCGCGCCGATCGGGATGCCGCCGCCGAGGCCCTTGGCGAGCGTGACGACGTCGGGCTCCACGCCGTCGAGCAGCTGGTGGGCGAACCACGCGCCGGTGCGGGCCACGCCGGTCTGCACCTCGTCGAGCCACAGCAGCGCACCGTGGCCGTGGGCGATCCGCTGGGCGGCGGCGAGGTAGTCCGCGGACGGCACGACGACGCCGGCCTCTCCCTGCATCGGTTCGAGGACGACCGCGGCGACCGTGTCGTCGACCGCGGCCTCGAGCGCGGCCACGTCGTCGTACGGGACGAAGGTGACGTCGCCCGGGAGGGGCTCGAACGGCTCGCGGTAGGCAGCCTTGGACGTGAGGGCCAGCGCGCCCATGGTGCGCCCGTGGAACGAGCCCTCGGCGGCGACGAGCCGGGTGCGGCCGGTCCGGCGGGTGAGCTTGAGCGCGGCCTCGTTGGCCTCGGCGCCGGAGTTGCTGAAGAAGACGCGGGCGTCGTCGGACCAGCCGAGGAGGCCGACGAGGCGCTCCGCCAGGGCGACCTGCGGCTCGGTGGCGAAGAAGTTGGAGACGTGGCCGAGGGTGCGGAGCTGGGTGGTGACGGCCTCGACGAGGGCGGGGTGGGCGTGGCCGAGGGCGTTGACGGCGATGCCGCCGAGCAGGTCGACGTACTCCTTGCCGTCGGCGTCCCACACGTGCGCGCCCTCCCCGCGGGCGAGCGCCAGCACAGGCGGGCCGAAGGTGTTCATGACCGCGCCGGCGTAGCGCTCCTGGACGTCGCTCATGACTCCTCGCTCGGGTAGGGCTTGCGCATCCGCGTGGCGACGCCGGGGAGCACCTGGGTGCCGACCCCCTCGTCGGTGAAGATCTCGAGCAGCACGGAGTGGGGCTCGCGGCCGTCGACGACCGTGGCGCGCGGCACCCCGCCGGTGACGGCCTCGTAGCAGGCACGCATCTTGGGGACCATCCCCGCGTCGAGGGACGGCAGCATCTCGCCGAGCGCCTCCGGGCTGATCTCCTGGATCAGGTCGTCGGAGTTGCCGTAGTCGCGGTAGAGGCCCTCGACGTCCGTGAGGACCAGGAGCTTCTCGGCGCCCAGCGCGACCGCGAGGGCCGCGGCGGCGGTGTCCGCGTTGACGTTGTGCACCTGGCCGTCGACGTCGGGCGCGACCGAGCTGACGACCGGCACGCGGCCGGCCTCGATGAGGTCGAGCACCGCCTCGGGCCGCACCTCGGCGACCTCGCCGACGAGGCCCAGGTCGACCTCCTCGCCATCGATCACGGTGTTGGTCGGCTCAGCGGTGAACAGGCCGGCATCCTCGCCGGAGAGCCCGACGGCGAGCGCGCCGTGCTGGTTGATCAGCCCGACGAGCTCGCGCTGCACCTGGCCGACGAGCACCATCCGGACCACGTCCATCGCCTCCGGCGTGGTCACCCGCAGTCCGCCCCGGAACTCCGACTTGATGCCGAGCTTGTCGAGCATCCGCGAGATCTGGGGGCCGCCGCCGTGGACGACGACCGGCTTGAAGCCGGCAAAACGCAGGAACGCGATGTCCTCCGCGAAGGCGACCTTGAGGGACTCGTCGGTCATCGCGTTGCCGCCGTACTTCACCACGATCGTCTGGCCGTGGTAGCGCTTCAGCCACGGCAGCGCCGCGGCGAGCGTGCGCGCCTTGGCGGGGTCGGGCCGGCTCGGGTGCTGGTTGATGGGGGTCGTTTCGCTCATGAGCTGTAGGCGCTGTTCTCGTGGACGTAGGCGTGGGTGAGGTCGTTGGTCCAGACGGTGGCGCGGGCGTCGCCGGACTTGAGGTCGATGGTCACGCTCACCTCGCGGCCGGTGAGGTCGACGCTCGCCGGGTCCTCGGCCGGGGTGGACTGGCGGCACACCCAGACCCCGTTCATCGCGACGTCGAGGTCGGCGGGGTCGAACTGCGCCTGCGTGGTGCCGATGGAGGCGAGCACCCGCCCCCAGTTGGGGTCGTTGCCGAAGACGGCGGCCTTGAACAGGTTGCTGCGGGCGACGCTGCGGCTCACCTCGACCGCCTCCTCCTCCGACGCGGCGTGGAGGGTGGTGATGGCGATCTCGTGGTCGGCACCCTCGGCGTCCTTGAGCAGCTGCATCGCGAGGTCGGTGCAGGCCTGGGTGAGCGCGGCGGTGAAGTCCTCCGGCGTGGGGGTGATGCCGCTGGCACCGCTGGCCATGACGGTGACGGTGTCGTTGGTGGACATGCAGCCGTCGGAGTCGAGGCGGTCGAAGCTGACCCGGGTGGCGGCGCGGAGGGCGGCGTCGAGGTCGGCGGCGGGCACGACGGCGTCGGTGGTCAGGACCACGAGCATCGTGGCCAGCTGCGGGGCGAGCATCCCCGCACCCTTTGCCATCCCGCCGATGGACCAGCCGGCGCCCTCGACGACCGTGCTCTTGCTGACCGAGTCCGTGGTCATGATCGCCTCGGCGGCGCTGGTGCCGCCGTCGGGCGAGAGCGCCGCGCTCGCCGCCTCGACGCCGGCCAGGAGGTCGTCGCGGTCGTTGGCGAGGCCGATGAGGCCGGTGGAGCAGACGACCACGTCGATGGCGCCGATGCCGAGACCCTCGGCGACCTTCTCCGCCACCGCGTGGGTGGTCTGGAAGCCCTCGGGGCCGGTGTAGCAGTTGGCGCCGCCGGAGTTGAGGACGACCGCCTTGACGGTGCCGTCCTTGACGACCTGCTGGCTCCACAGCACGGGATTGGCCAGGCACCGGTTGGCGGTGAAGACGCTCGCGGAGTCGAAGGTGGGTCCCTGGTTCACGACCAGGGCGAGGTCCTTGGCGCCGGTGGACTTGAGTCCGGCCGCGACGCCGGCGGCGGTGAAGCCGTGGGGGGTGGTGACGCTCATTCGGGGCCCCCGTCGGAAGCGGAGCGAAGCGAGCATTTCGATGGGGAGTGAGTCATCAGGGGGCGATTCCGATCGTGGTGAGCCCGGCGGCCTCGTCGAGACCCAGGGCGAGGTTCATGCACTGGACGGCGGCGCCGGCGGTGCCCTTGGCGAGGTTGTCGACCACGGCCACCGCCACGAGTCGTCGTACGCGCTCGTCGACCGCGACCTGCACCTGCACGGCGTTGGAGCCGAGGACGGACTGGGTCTGCGGCCACTGGCCCTCGGGGAGCAGGTGCACGAAGGGCTCGGTGTCGTACGCCGCTGCGTAGGCGTCGCGGACGTGGTCCGGGGTGACGCCGTCGAGCAGGGGCGCCTGGACGGTCGCGAGGATGCCGCGGGACATCGGCACCAGGAGCGGCGTGAAGCCGACCCGCACCGGCGACCCGTGGACGCCGCTGAGGTTCTGCACGATCTCGGGCGTGTGGCGGTGGGTGCCGCCGACGCCGTAGGCGCTGGCGTTGCCCATCACCTCGCTGCCGAGCAGGTGCGGCTTCGCCGCCTTGCCGGCGCCGCTCGTCCCGGACGCGGCGACCACGGTGATGTCGGGCTCGACGAGACCCGCAGAGAGAGCAGGCACCGCCGCCAGCGTCGAGACGGTCGGGTAGCAGCCGGGCACGGCGATCCGCCGGGCGCCGCGGAGCAGCTCCCGCTGGCCGGGCAGCTCCGGGAGGCCGTAGGGCCACGAGCCGGCGTGCTCGCCGCCGTAGAACGTCTGCCACTCCCCTGCGTCGGTGAGGCGGAAGTCGGCGCCGCAGTCGATGACGACGGTGTCGTCGCCGAGCGCCCGGGCGATCTCGGCGGACTGGCCGTGCGGCATCCCCAGGACCACGACGTCGTGCCCCGCCAGGGTGTCGAGCGTCGTCTCGGCCAGCACCCGGTCGCCCAGCGGGAGCAGGTGCGGCTGCAGCGAGCCGAGCCGCTCACCGGCATTKGAACCCGCGGTCACGGCGCCGACCTCGACGCCCGGGTGGCCCAGGAGGAGGCGCAGGACCTCTCCCCCGGCGTACCCACTGGCTCCGGCCACGGCGACTGTTGCGGTCATATGCATGACTATACATTGCACTGCATGTATGCGGCGACTCGGGTCCGATGGGGGTCCGATAACGCGAGGCGGAGCGTCGGTCTCCTCCCCTACCGTGCACGGGTGACCTCACTCCACACCCGCCTGTCCCCCGACGTCTACCTCGACCACCTGCGCGCCGAGTCGGCTCGCTTCCGCGACGCACTCGCCGACTGCGACCCGGCGGCCCGGGTCCCGGCCTGTCCCGACTGGGACGCCGCCGACCTGCTCTGGCACCTCGCCACGGTGCAGCGGTGGTGGACCGAGGTGCTCACGGCCAGGCCCGTGCGGCCGGAGGAGATCGACCCGCCCCGTCCGGAGACGTACGACGACCTGCTGCGCACCTACGACGAGTGGTCGGCCGGTCTGGCCGCGGTGCTCGACGGCGCGGACCCGCAGGAGGAGGCCTGGAACTGGTCGGACGACCACACGGTCGGGTTCATCCTCCGCCGGCAGGCGCACGAGGCGCTGGTGCACCGCATCGACGCCGAGCAGGCCGCCGGGGTGGGCAGCGAGCTCGACGCCCAGCTGGCGGCCGACGGCGTGCACGAGTGCCTCGACGTGATGTACGGCGGGATGCCGCCATGGGGGTCGTGGGAGGCCGGCGAGGGGACGGTGCGGGTCGACGCGACCGACACCGGGGAGTCGTTCTGGCTGCGGTTCGGGACGTTCTCCGGCACCGACCCCGACAGCGGCACGGCCTACGCCGACGAGGAGGACTTCCACGTCGTGCCTGCGCCCGACGACGCCGACGTCGAGCCGGACGTCGTCGTCGACGGGCCGGCGGCGGCGCTGGACCTGTGGCTGTGGAACCGCGGCGGCGACGCCGACATCTCGACCGCCGGGGACCGGGACGTGCTCGAGCGGTTCACCGCGATCGTGGCGTCGCCGATCAACTGATCACACGCGGAGCGCTTCCGTGGCCACCTCGCCGTGGCGACCTCGTCGAGCGCCGCCGCGGCCGGCCAGGGCTGCCATCACGAAGGCGGCGGGGAGCGCACTGTTGCCGATCGAGGTGACTGACGCGATCGCGATCGTGAGCGGCAAGCCGAGGGCCAGCACCCATCCGGTGAGCGTGAGCCCGCGCCGCAGCAGCACCACGCCGAGGAACGTCGAGGCGAGCATCTCGCCGAGCGCGACGGGGATGCTGACCAGGAAGACGGTGTCGAGCATGGTGGCGTCCATCGCACCCCACTGGGTCCAGTACTCGGCGCCGGACATCAGAGTCATCAGGGCGTACCCCGGTAGCGCCAGGCGCCAGGCCCACCGCTCGGCGCCGTGGACCGCGCCGGCCTCCGTGCGCGCCCGCCACACGACGTACGCCGCCACGAACCGGCCGGCCTCCACCAGCAGCCAGACCTTGCCGTAGGTCAGGTAGACGGTGTCGGGCGACGCCCAGCCCAGCAGGGGTGCGAAGGCATGTCGCGCCGGGTCGGACCATGCCGCGACGAGGGGCGAGTCGAGGTCGTCGCGCCCGCCGACAGTCTGGTGCCGCGCCATCGCGTGCAGCTGACCGACCACGAGCCCGAGCCACGCGGTGGTCCAGGCGGCACGGACCAGCCGTGCGCGAACCTCTCCGGCGGGGCTCATGACAGGCTCTGTCCGGCGGCGCTCCGCAGGGCCGGCCGGAGACCGCCGTCCGATGGCGCTTGGGCCAGTCGCTGACCGAGGACACCGAAGCCGAACATGACCGGCAGCGCGACGCTGCCTAGCGAGGTCACCTCCGTGATCGCGAAGGCGAACGGGATGATCGCGGCGAACATGACGGCCGGCAGGACCGGACGGAACCCGTTCACCAGCAACGTGATGCCGAGCGTCGTCACTGTGAGCAGCATCAGCGCCAGGCCCGGAAAGGTCACCCAGGTCCCCAGCCAGAAGAGTCGCGCCTCGAGCCCATGGCCGCCTTCTGCCTGTCCGGTCCACTGGGTCCAGTAGTCGAGGAACACCCCGACGAGCATGACGCCGAGGGACGCGATGGCCGCCCGCCACGCCCACCTCTCGAACCCCTTCGGTCGTCGTCGGCGGTACACAGCCACTCCGCACAGGGTGGACGCCACGAACACCGGCAGCCAGACCTTGCCGTAATGGACGTAGACCTGCTCGGGGGTGCCCCAGTCGAGCAGCGGTCGCAGGGCGCGCATCGTCGGCACCGCCCAGATCCGTGTCCCTGGATACTCGAGGTCTCCGGCATGTGCTGGCACCGAGAAGCGGGCCAGCGCGTGCATCTGTCCCGCAACCAGCCCCACCCAGGCCATCACCCAGGCGAATCGTCCGATCCCACGTTCGTGTGCGGTCACCATGTCCGTCCCCTCCTTCTGGGACTCCGAGGATGCGCGGTCGACTGCCCGTCGGTCGTCCACTCCGGGGTGGGTTCCTTCGTCCACCCGAGGGTGGACGTCACCGAGTCGCCCCAGCCGTACGATCGGCAGGTGGAGCCTCTGGGCAGATTCGGGTGGCGCGACGCATGGCTCCCGGCGTTCCTCTGGGCCGTCGGCGCCATCGAGCTGCTCGTCCTGCGGGTCGACGGCTGGTCGGCCGGGGTGGCGCTCGAGGCCGTCGCGGTTGCCGTCCTGGTGTTCCGGCGCTCGTGGGCGCTGGTCGCAGTCCCGACCTCGATGGTGGTGCTACTGCTCATGCCCCTGTTCGGCGTCGACATGGACGAGCCGGCGACGCCTATCGCGGTCATCGTGCTGGGGCTCTACAGTCTCGGCCGTTATGCGCCGCGTCTGGGCGGGGTGCTGTGTGCCGTGATCACGGTGACCCTCGCAGTCGTGGACCTGACCGTCCGCGACGACGGCAACTGGTCGGACGTGATGTTCGTGCTGTCGCTGGCGGTCCCTCCTTTCGTCCTCGGCCGCATCACCCGCCGTCTCGCCGACCAGACGGCCGCCCTGACGGCCGCCCAGGAACAGATCCGGGAGCAGGCCGTCCGTGCAGAGAGGGACCGCATCGCGCGCGAGCTGCACGACGTGATCGCCCACTCCGTCAGCGCCATGGTGGTGCAGACGGCCGCGGCGCAGGACCTGCTGCGCACCGACCCCGCCCGGGTGGAGCGTGTGCTCGCGGACGTCGCGGACACCGGCCGTCAGGCGCTCGCCGAGACCGGACGCCTCTTGCACGTGATCCGCGACGTGGACGACGAGCTCGGCCTGGCCCCGGCACCTGGCCTCGCAGACGTGCCTGCCCTGGTCGAGCGGTTCCGCACGGACGGCCTCGTGGTGACCCTCGACCTGTCCGAGCCCGTTCCGGCGGTGCCATCGGGAGTCGACGTGTCGGCGTACCGGATCGTCCAGGAGACCCTGACCAATGCGATGCGCTACTCCGCGGACCGAACGGCCGCCGTCTCGGTCGAGGCGACGAAGGAGGCGGTGACCATCCATACGGTCAACCCCATGAACGGCCGAACCGGGGACGGGAGCGGACTGGGTCTGCTCGGTCTCGCCGAGCGGGTCGCACTCCTGGGCGGGACGCTCGACCACGGGACCGGTCCCGATGGCCGGTTCCGGGTCGACGCCGTCCTGCCGGTCCCGCGATGACCGGGCTGCGCGTGGTGCTCGCCGACGACCAGGACCTGGTCCGGTCGGGTCTGGAGATGGTCCTCGCGGCCCGGGGAGTCGAGGTCGTCGGCACCGCGGCTGACGGACGGGAGGCCGTCGATGCCGTGCTCCGGTCGGGCCCCGACGTCGTGCTGATGGACATCCGCATGCCCCTGCTCGACGGGATCGCCGCGACCCGTGAGCTCACGGCGACCGGGTGCCCCGCGCGGGTCGTCGTCCTCACGACCTACGACCTCGACCGCTACGTGTACGACGCCCTGGCAGCCGGCGCGGCGGGCTTCCTCCTCAAGGCGACGCCACCGGACCGGCTGGTCGAGGGGATCCGCACGGTCGCGGCCGGCGAGGCTCTCCTGGCACCGGGACTGACCCGGCGCCTGATCGAGGAGTTCCTGCGTCATCCGCCCCCCGACGAGGCCCCCGACGCGCTGGCACACCTGACCGAGCGTGAGCGCGAGGTGCTGGCGCTGATGGCTCGCGGCCGCTCGAACCTCGAGATCGCCGCGGACCTTGTGGTCGCGCCCGCGACCGTGAAGACCCACGTCAACCGGATCCTCGCCAAGCTCGGGGTAGTCACCCGGGTGCAGGCAGTCGTGGCGGCCTACGAGGCCGGACTGGTGCGGGTGGCCCGCGGCGGCTGAGCGATCAGGCGCGCTGGACGGCTCCCGTGCGCTCGGCTGCGAGCGCGACGGCGGCGTCGCGGGCTGCCGCCGCCTCACCCTCCTTGAGGGTCCGGTCGGGCGCGCGGAATCGCAGGGCGTAGGCGAGGGACTTCTTCCCCTCGCCGACCTGGTCGCCGGTGTAGACGTCGAAGAGCCGGATCGACTCGAGCAGCTCGCCGGCGCCCTCGCGCAGTGCTGCCTCGACGTCGGCGGCCGGGACCGAGGCGTCGACGACGAGCGCGACGTCCTCCTTCGCCACCGGGTACGACGAGAAGGTCGGCGCCGTGCGGAGGTGCACCGCGCGCGCGATCAGCAGGTCGAGGTCGACCTCCGCGGCGACGGTGCGCTTCGGCAGGCCGAACGCCTGGCACACCGTGGGGTGCACCTCGCCGGCGTGGCCGATGACCTCGCCGTCGACCGTCAGCTCGGCGCAGCGCCCGGGGTGCCACGGCGCGAGCTCGGCGGCCGAGGCGCTGACCTCGAGGCCGAGCGATGCCGCGACGGCTCGGACGGCCTCGACGGCGTCGGCCCACGAGACGGGCCGGGCCTCGCCCCACCAGCCGCCGGACACCGCGTCACCGGCGCCGACCAGCGCGAGGTGGAGCGGCTGGGCGGGCAGGGCGGCGTCGAGGGCCTCGAGCTCGGCCTCTGTGGGGCGCCGGTCGACCGGCAGGATCGCTGCCGGCCCCGCGTGACGCGGGAGCGTGACGGTGCCGGTCTCGAAGATCGCGACGTCGGTGGTGCCGTGCCCGACGTTCTTGCCGGCCGTGCGCAGCAGGCCCGGGAGGAGGGTCGAGGTCATGAAGCCGGCCTCGGCGTTGAGCGGGTTGGACAGGCGCAGCAGGTCGCGGCGCGGGTCCTCGGCCGTCAGGCCCAGCGCGTCGAGGTCTGCCTCGCCGACGAACGGGAAGGTCACCACCTCCACGAAGCCCTCGCCGGCCAGCGTGCGCCCGATCCGGCGCCGCAGCTGCTGCGGGCGGGTGAGGCCGCGACCGGACGGAGGGGTCGGGAGGACCGACGGCACCTTGTCGTAGCCGACGAGCCGGACGACCTCCTCGGAGAAGTCCTGGGCGTCGGTGAGGTCGGGGCGCCACGGGGGCGGGGTGACCGACAGGGTGCCGGACCCGTCGACCTCGCAGCCGACCGCACGGAGGCACGCGACCGCCTGCTCCTCGGTGATCGGCATCCCCGACACGCGGGCGGCCAGGTCGCCGGCGACCTCGACGACCGGCATGACCGGCGGGGTGCCGACGACGGTGACGCCCGGGTGGGCCGTGGCGCCGCCGTGCTCGACGAGCAGCTCGACGACACGATCGGCCGCCGCCTCGCAGATGGTGGGGTCGACGCCGCGCTCGTTGCGCTTGCCGGCCTCGGAGGTGATCTTGTGACGGCGACCCGTGCGGAACATCGACACCGCGTCCCAGTGCGCCGCCTCGACGAGCACCGACGTCGTCGTGCCGGAGATCTCGGTCGTCTCCCCGCCCATCACGCCGCCCAGGCCGATGATCCCGGAGTCGTCGGTGACGACGAGGTCGCCGGGGTCGAGCGTGCGGGCGGTCCCGTCGAGGGTCGTGAGCTTCTCGCCCTCGCGCGCCCGGCGTACGACGATCGCGCCCTGCAGCCGGTCGGCGTCGTAGCCGTGGATCGGGCGTCCGGTCTCGAGCATCACGTAGTTGGTGACGTCGACGGCGAGCGAGATGCTCCGCATCCCGGCCGCGGTGATGCGCTGGACCATGAAGTCCGGCGTCGCGGCCGCGGGGTCGAACCCGTCGACGCGCCGGGCCACGAACACCGGGCACCCCTCGGCGTCCTCGACGACCACGGGGTGGCCCTGGTCGTTGGCCGCCGGCGTGTCGCGCAGCGCCGGGTCACGGAAGCCGCTCGCACCGTCGACGGAGACGAGGACCTCGCGGGCGATGCCACGCAGGGACAGCGCGTAGGCCCGGTCGGGGTTGACCTCGAACTCGATGACCTCCTCGTCGAGCCCGAGCACCGCACGGACGTCCTGACCGGGCTCGCCGGCGTCGGGCGGCAGCACGATGATGCCGTCGTGGTCCTCGCCGAGGCCGAGCTCGCGGGCCGAGCAGATCATGCCGGCGGAGAGGTGGCCGTAGGTCTTGCGGGCGCCGATCTCGAAACCGCCGGGGAGCACGCCGCCGGGCAGCACCGTGACGACGAGGTCGCCCGGCGCGAAGTTGTGGGCCCCGCAGACGATGCCCTGCGGCTCGCCGGTGCCGTTGGCGTCACCGACGTCGACGGTGCACCAGTTGATGGTCTTGCCGTTCTTCTGCGGCTCCGGCTCCATCGTGAGGACGCGGCCGATCACCAGCGGACCGGTGATCTCGCGGCCGGGGCTGACGACCGCCTCGAGCTTGAGGCCGGTCAGCGTGAGCCGGTCGGTGATCTCCTCGGTGGTGGTGCCGGCGGGTACGTCGACGAGGTCCAGGATCCAGGACAGGGGTGCCTTCATCGCTCGTTCTCCCCTCTCAGATCTCGGTGCCGAAGGCGCTGCTGAACCGGACGTCGCCCTCGAAGAGCGGACGCAGGTCCTCCAGGTCGTGGCGGAACATGAACGACCGGTCGATGCCCATGCCGAAGGCGAAGCCGCTGTAGACCTCCGGGTCGACGCCGCAGGCCACGAGGACGCGGGGGTTGACCACGCCGCAGCCGCCCCACTCGATCCAGCCCTCACCACGGCAGGTGCGGCACGAGGCCGAGCCGCCCTCGTCGACACCAGTGCCGCGGCACACGAAGCACTTGACGTCGACCTCGGCCGACGGCTCGGTGAACGGGAAGTACGACGGCCGGAACCGCGTGGTGATGCCGTCGCCGAACAGCTGCGACGCGAAGTGGTCGAGCGTTCCCTTGAGGTGCGCCATCGTGATGCCCTCGTCGACCACGAGGCCCTCGACCTGGTGGAACATCGGCGAGTGCGTGGCGTCGTACTCGTCGGTGCGGAACACCCGGCCCGGGCAGACCACGTAGATGGGCGGCTTGCGGGTCAGCATGGTGCGCGCCTGGACCGGCGAGGTCTGGGTGCGCAGCACGACGTGGTCCTCGGCCGGCTCGGTCCAGAAGGTGTCCTGCATGGTGCGCGCCGGGTGGTCGGGCCCGAGGTTGAGGGCATCGAAGTTGAGCCACTCGGCCTCGACGACCGGGCCCTCGGCCACCTCGTAGCCCATGGCCACGAAGAGGTCGGCGATGAGCTCGGACTGCAGGGTCAGCGGGTGCCGACCGCCACGGCGGCGGCGGGTCGTCGGCAGGGAGACGTCGACGGTCTCCTCGGCCAGCATCCGCTCCTCGTGCTCGGCCTCGAGGACGGTCTGCCGGGCGGCGATGGCCTGGTTGACGGCGCCGCGGGCCTGGCCGACGCGCTGGCCGGCCTCCTTGCGCGCCTGGGGCGGCAGGGCGCCGATCTCGCGGTTGGCGAGGGCGAGCGGCGAGCGGTCGCCGGCGTGGTCGAGGCGGACCTGCTTGAGGGCGTCGAGGTCGGCGGCGTCCGCGATCGCGGCGAGAGCCGCCTCACGCATCGCCTCGACCTGGTCGGCCTTGAGCGGGGTCACTTCGACGGGGTCGTAGTCGGTGTTGGGGCCGGACATGGCTCCCTTTCGCGCGGCGACAACAAAGTTCGCCGCAGAGTCTAGAAGTGGATGAGCGTCGGGTCGGACGGGGACTCCCCGGACCCGGTGACGTCAGCTGCCCGACGGACCAGGTCCGGGGCGCAGAAATCGTAGGCTCGTGTCCACGGTGGGGATGCTACTCCCCGAAGGCCGCCCAGACGTCACTGCACTCGTCGGCCGGGACGCCCGTCCCGACGTCGTACGCCGCCTGCTCGCCGGCCGGCAGCACGCCGAGGTCGGTGAGCGGCTCCTCGGCTCGGCTGCGGCCCAGGTTCCACGCCCGCGGGTCGTCGAGCGCCTCGGCGCGCATCTCGTTGTCCGGCAGGTGCTGGAGCACGCAGCGGGAGACCTCCGGCGGCAGCCGGTCCGCGATCACCGGCGTCGCGTCGGCGGAGAGGTCCTGGAGGTAGCGCAGGTCGAGCTTGCCGGTCGCCTCGTAGCGGTCGATGTTGCGCCCGGCGACCCAGGCGTCGGGGTTGATCGCGGCGAGCCCGACGAGCGCGACGGCCCCGGACACGAGAGCGATGCGCGGGAGCCAGGCACCGCGACCGACGGCGCCGGCGACCATGATCGCGAGCACGACGAAGCCGAGCCATCCCTCGAAGACGTCGACGAAGAGCCGCAGCGTGGTGAAGCCGTAGGCATCCTGGTAGACGGCCATGCCGCGGAGGGCGGACGCGACGACCAGCAGCGTGAGCACGCAGAGCAGGCCGAGGGAGCCGCGCAGCCAGCGGCGGTCCTCGACACCGTCGCCGGCGCGCCGCGAGGCGATCCATACGACCAGCACCGTCAGCGCCGTGGCCAGGGTGAGCTGGCCGAAGCCCTGGTGGACGTAGTCGGCGTAGGTCAGCCCGGTCGTGGCCTCGATGTAGTCGCGCCCGCCGACCAGCGCCCGCGCCTGCGCGGCGATGAAGGCGAGGAACACGGCGTCGACGACGAGCACGGGGACGAGCCACTCGAAGCGGTTGGCGAGCGCCGTGGGTCGTCGCCCGCCGAGCACCTCGACGTCGGCGGGGTTGAGCGCGAGGTAGGCGGCGCCGAGGGTGACCGCGAAGACGAAGCAGGCCAGGAACGCGCGACCGACGAGGTCGTTGAAGGTCAGGTTGGGCACGAGCTGGTCGACCCACGACCCGAAGACGGGGTTGGCGCTGGCGAAGATCGTGCCGAAGACGCCGAGGCCCAGCAGCGACCACACCGTCGTACGCACCACGGCCGGCGTGCGCGACCCGGTGCCGGCGATCCGGAGCGACCGGCCGAACCACGGCAGGCCGCGCAGCGACGCGAGCGGCCACGCCATCCCGGACAGCAGGATGCCGGGCAGCGTGCGGGCTCCGGTGACACCGCACAGGAACACGGCCGCTGCGACGACCAGCCCCAGCATCTGCACCCACCAGGCGGCCCGCAGGGTCATCGGCAGCACGAGCAGCACGGCCAGTCCCGCGCACGCGAGGGTCCACGGCTCGCGTCGCCGACGCGCGGTGGCCAGCGCGGCCGCACCGCACGTCAGCGCGACCAGCGTCCAGGTGATGCCGACCGCGGTGAACGACAGGGCGATGCCGGCGACGATCCCGGCCCCCGCCGCGGCGACCACGGTCCGGAGCCCGTGCGGGGCGGCGCGGTCGGGCCAGAAGCGACCGAACACGGCGTCCAGCCCGGACTGCGGGCGCGGAGTCTCCGGCACCACCACGGTCGGTGCGACTGACGGGGTGGCGGGCGGGGCTGCGGACGGGGTGGCGGACGGGGTGGCGGACGGGACGGGTGTCGGCGAGGTGAGGACGGCGGTGGCACGCTCACCCGGGACCTCGAGCCGGATCCGTGCCCCCTGCCCGGCCTCGGGGTCGAGGAAGCGGAGGGTCCCTCCGTGCAGCTGGGCCACCCACCGGGCCACGGCGAGTCCGAGGCCGGTCCCCCCGGCGCCGTCGGTGCCGAACCGCTCGAAGACGCGGTCGCGGTCCTCCGGCGCCACTCCCCCGCCGGCGTCGACGACCTCGAGCCACCACGAGCCGATGTCGGCCCCGCTGTCGGCGCCGGCCGTGATGCGGACGGACGTCTCGGCGGGCGCGTGGCGCGCCGCGTTGTCCACCACGTTGACCAGCAGCTGGCGCAGCCGGGCCGGGTCGCCGGCGACCACGAGGTCGTCGGCGACGTCCATCGTGACGTCGGGGGTCCGGCCGGTGGCGCGCACCTGGGCGACGACGTCCTCCACGAGCGCGCGCAGCGCCACGTCCTGGCGGTCCAGGTCGACCACGCCCGCCTCGAGGCGGGAGAGCTGGAGCAGGTCCTCGACCAGCCGACCCAGGCGCTGCGCCTCCCCGAGGGCGCCGCCGAGGTGCTGGGAGTCGGCGGGCACCACACCGTCGGCGAGGTTCTCGAGCAGGGCGGTCATCGCCGTGAGCGGCGTACGCAGCTCGTGGGAGACCGTGGCGATCAGGTCGCGCCGCTCGCGGTCCACCCTCGCGAGGTCCTCCGCCATCCGGTTGAAGGCGGTGGCGAGCTGGCCGACCTCGTCGGTCGCCGACGTGCGCACACGTCCGGTGTAGTCGCCGCGCGCCATCGCTCGCGACACCTCGGTCATCCGCCGCAGCGGGGCGACCATCCCGGCGGCCAGCAGCTGCGTCACGCCCAGCGCGAGCGCGACGCTGACCGGCAGCACGAGCAGCGGCGAGACGTCGGCGGCCGAGCCCAGCAGGGTCAGCAGGACCGCGGTGACGACCGACGCGACCACCAACAGGCCGAGCTTGGCCTTGAGGCTGGAGACGGCGTCGAACCACGCGCTCATGCGAGGTCCTCGAGGGCGTAGCCGACGCCGTGCACGGTGCGGATCCGCGACGCACCCACCTTGCTGCGCAGCGCCTTGACGTGGCTGTCGACGGTGCGGCTCGCGCTGGCGCTGGCCCAGGCGTCGCCCCAGTCCCAGACGTCGCGCAGCAGCCGCTCGCGGCTGAGGACCTGACCGGGCGCCCGCGCCAGGCACAGCAGCAGGTCGAACTCGGTCGGGGTGAGGTGCACGGCCTCGCCGGCGACGGTCGTACGCCGGGAGCCGGGGTCGATCCGCACGCCGCCGACCTCGATGGTGGCGGGCCGCTCGTCCGCCATCGCGGCCGCCCGCTCGACGCGACGCAGCAGGGCCGCGACACGGGCGACGACCTCGCGCATGGAGAAGGGCTTGGTCAGGTAGTCGTCGGCGCCGACCCCCAGCCCCACCAGCACGTCGGCCTCGTCGTCGCGAGCGGTCAGCATCAGCACCGGCACGGGGCGTGCGGCCTGGACACGGCGGCACACCTCGAGCCCGTCGAACCCGGGGAGCATCACGTCGAGCAGGACGACGTCGGGCCGCACGGCAGCGGCCCGCTCGACCGCGGAGGGGCCGTCGAAGGCCTGCTCGACGACGTAGCCCTCCGCGCGCAGCCGCTGGGCGAGGGCGTCGTTGATGGTGCGCTCGTCCTCCACCACCAGGGCGGTCCTCGGCCTGGGCGCAGGGGGCGTCGTGGAGGTCATGCCACGACCCTAGGAGTGCGGACGGGTGGACAGCGGGGACGACTCGTGAAGGTTGTGTGGAGGTCGCGTCCGGTCACTCCGGGCGCTGGTCCTCGCTCGGCCAGTCGACCATCACCCGGCCGCCGCCTCCGGGCGCATCGTCGATCGTGACCCATCCCCCGTGGGCGCGCGACAGCCCGCCCACGATGTACATGCCGAGCCCGGTGCCACCGGAGGTGCCGGTGGTCCAGAACTTGGTGAAGACCCGCTTGCGCAGCTCTGCGGGGATGCCGTCGCCCTCGTCGTCGACCGTGAGCCGCACACCCGTGAGGGCCGGCGACGCCGACAGCTGCACGCTGACCTGGCCCTGGCCATGACGTACGGCGTTCTCGACGAGGTTCGTCACGACCTGGGTGAACTTGTCCGGGTCGGCGAACAGCGCCGGCAGCTCGTCATCGACCTGGAGGCTGATGTCGCGCGCGGTCCCGGCCTCGATGGAGTCCACGACCCGGCGCACGAGCACCTCGGCGGAGCACTCGCGGGGGTACAGCTGGAGGCGGTCGGTGTCGATCCGGGCGACGTCGAGCAGCTCGGCGATGAGGCGGGCCAGTCGGTCGGCATCGGCGTTCACCGTCTGGAGCATCAGCTTGCGCTGGTCGTCGCTGAGCTTGTCCCACCGGTTGAGCAGCGCCTGCACGAAGCCCTTGACGCCCGTCAGGGGGGAGCGCAGCTCGTGGGCGACGGTGGCGACGAGGTCGGAGCGCTCGCGGTCGAGCCGCGCCCGACCGCGACCGCTGCGCAGCCCGACCGCGATTCCGACGACCCGCCCCAGGGGCTCCTCGCGGACCAGGCGCGCCGTGGTGAGGACTTCGTCGCCGAACGCGTTGAGCCACGACTGCTCGGGCACACCGCGGGTGATCGAGATGGCGTCGAAGGGCTGGTTGACGTCGAGCCAGGTGCGGCCGTCCTGGTCGAGCAACCGCAGCACGTCGGACAGCGGCAGCCCCTTGGCGTCCTCGACGTCGACGCCGAGCAGTGCAGCGCCCTGGGCGTTGAGGATGGTGACCACGCCCTCGCGGCTCGCGCCGAGGATGCCGTCGGGGTAGAAGTCCGCCAGTGCGCGCAGGCGCGTGGGCCGCGTCCTCTCCACCCGGTGCTGGGGTGCGCTCTCGTCCGACACGAGCGCCACCCTAGGCCAGCCCTAGTCGCGGAACCCGGCCTTGGGCCGACGAAGCCCGGCTGCGCGCAGCGCGACGACGAGCTCACGCGACGTGACCGGGACAGCCCCCGCGGACACCAGGGCGTCGTACGCGTCGGCGGGGACGTCGTAGTGGTCCCGGTCCCATCCGCGCGCCGGCACGCCGTGGGCGGCGGCGAACGCGTGCACCTCGTCGTAGGAGGTGTCGCTGGCCAGGTGGGACCAGAGCCGGTCCCAGCGCGGCACGGCGGGCGGGTCGATGAGGATCATCGCCGGCGAGCCTAGGCCACCGCGGCGGCGCATGATGCAGGTGCAGGCGCTCAGGAGAAGAAGCCACGGATCGCGCCGGCAAGCGCCTCGGGGACCTCCATCGAGGCGAAGTGGCCGCCCTCGGGGTGCTCGGTCCACGACACGATGTCGGTGTTGTCGCGCTCGGCGAAGGGTCGCATCGTGCGGAAGTCGTCGGCGAAGACCGCGACCCCGATCCGCCCCTCGTTCACGCGCGGCTCGACCGCCTGCTCGGCGCGGTAGGCCTGCACGGCGCCGCCGCTGCTGTTGGTGAACCAGTAGAGGCTGACCTGCGTGAGCACCTGGTCGCGCGTCACCCGTGACGTGCCGTTGCCGAAGCTCTCGAACAGCTCGTTGTAGGCGAGCTGCCCGACCGGGGAGTCGCTGAGGGCGGCCGCGACGGTGCGCGGTCGCGAGGCGTTCATCGTGGCGTAGCCGTTGACCGTCTGGAACCAGCCGGCGAACTCCAGCGCCGAGTAGTCGGCGGGGGTCATCTTCTCGAACTCCGCCGGGTCGCCGGAGGGGAAGGAGAACAGCTGCAGCACGTGGGCGCCGAGGAAGCCCTCGGGGGCCAGCATCGCCAGCTCGCGGGCCACGATCGCGCCGTTGTCGGAGCCGTGCGCGCCGTAGGACTCGTAGCCGAGGCCACGCATCAGGCGGTCCCACGCCCGCGCGTTGCGCCGCGAGTCCCAGCTGCCGTCGGTGAGCGGCTGGCTGAAGCCGACGCCCGGGATCGTGGGGATGACGAGGTGGAAGTGGTCGGTCAGGTGCGGGACGAGGTCGAGGAAGTCGACGAACGACCCCGGATACGTGTGGAGCAGCAGCAGCGGGGTCGCGTCCTCGTTGGCGGAGGGGACGTGGACGACGTGGATGGTCTGGCCGTCGATCTCGGTGAGGAGCTGCGGGTAGGCGTTCATCCGCTCCTCCTGCGCGCGCCAGTCGAAGTCGCCCGCCCAGTGCTCGACCATCTGCCGGAGGTAGGAGACCGGGACGCCGGCGGACCAGTCGTCGCCGTCGGCGCTCGAGGTGGGCTCGGCGGCGTAGCGGGTGTGGGCGAGCCGGGCACGAAGGTCGTCGATCGCGTCCTGCGGGACCGAGACCGTGAAGGGGCGGAAGGTGAGCTGGCTGGGGTTCTGGTGAGTGGTCATGACGGTACGGTAGGAACGAATCAGGCACGGTTCGGCCCTGATTCGACCAGCGCTTCCGACCCCCTCGAAAGGCCCGCCCATGTCGCTCCAGACGTCGTCGAGGCTGTTCGCCCTGCTCGGTCACCTCCAGGCCCGGGCGACCGCCACGGGACCCGAGCTCGCTGCGCTGCTGGGCGTCGGCGAGCGCACCGTCCGCAAGGACGTCGAACGGCTGCGGGAGCTCGGCTACCCCGTCGAGGCCGTCCGTGGGGCGGCCGGCGGCTACCGGTTCGGCGACCACGGCCGACTCCCGCCCCTGCTGCTCGAGGCCGACGAGGCGGTGGCCGTCGCGGTCGGGCTGGGGAGCGTCTCCGCCGTCCGGGGCATCGAGGAGGCCGGAGCGCTCGCCCTCGCGAAGCTGGAGCACGTGCTGCCCGACCGCCTGTGGCGGCGCGTGCGCGCGCTGACCGAGAGCACGGACGTCGGTCCGGCCGACACCGGGACCAACGTCGCCGCACCGCCGGTCGACGTGGCGCTCCTGGCCGATCTGGCGACAGCGATCCGCGACCGGGAGGGCCTGAGGCTGTTCTACCGGCCGGCCGCCGACGTCGAGGAGCGTGTCGAGGCCGACCCGTACCGCCTCGTGAGCTGGCAGCAACGCTGGTACGTCGTGGTGCGGCACCGCCCCGACGGACGCTGGCGGGCGCTGCGGGCCGACTGGATCGAGCTGCGCACCCCGGGCGCCGGGCGCTTCGCCCCCGACCCGCTGGTGGGCGGCGACTACGCAGCGTTCGTCCTGCGCGACGTGGCGTTCTCGGGATGGTCGGTGCACTGCCGCATCGCGGTGGACGCCCCGGCGGAGGAGGTGCTTCGCCGGATCAACCCGACAGTGGGCGTCGTCGAGACCGTGGACGAGGGCCACAGCGTCCTGGTCACCGGCGCCGACAGCGTCGAGACGGTGGCGGTGTGGATCGGGATGCTCGGCCTGGACTTCCACGTCACCGGGCCACCGGAGCTGGTCGCGCACCTCGCGACACTCGCGACGAGGTACGCCGCGGCGATCGGGCCGCGGTGAGTCAGCGGCGCTGGGCGCGCGCGCTGGCGTAGAGGCACACCGCCGCGGCGGTGGACAGGTTCAGGCTCTCGGCCCGGCCGTGGATCGGGATGGCGACGCGGTGGTCGGCCAGGGCGGCCAGGTCCGCGGGCAGGCCCCACGCCTCGTTGCCGAACAGCCACGCGGTTGGTCCGGACAGGTCGGCGTCGAAGAGGTCGACCTCACCTGCACCGTCAGCGGCCAGGACCGTGAGGCCGCGGGCCTGCGCCGCGCGCACGGCGGCAGCGGGATCGGGCTCGATCGCCAGGGGCAGGTGGAACAGGCTCCCGACGGTGGCGCGCACGGTCTTGGGGTTGTAGGCGTCGACGGACTGCCCGGCCAGCACGACCGCGTCGGCGCCCGCCGCGTCCGCCGTACGGATGACGGTGCCGGCGTTGCCGGGGTCGCGGACGTCGGCGCACACGGCCAGCAGCCGGGGCGAGGCCCGCACGACGTGCTCGAGCGGCGCGTCGAGGTGGCGGCACACGGCCACCACACCGGCCGGGGACACCGAGTCGGAGAGCGACGCGAGGGCACGGTCCTCGACCAGCGTGACCGGCGCTGCGGCGAGCAGATCGGCGTGCTGCTCGAGCGCGTGCGGGGTCGCGAAGACCTCGACGACGCACCCGGAGACGGACAGCGCTCCCTCGACGGCCTTCGGGCCGTCAGCAAGGAAGAGCCGCCGCTCGGTGCGTACCGAGCGGCGGCTCAACTTGCGAGCCTCCTTGACGCGGGTGTTCCCGACCGTCAGTGGAGTGCTCATGTGGTTCAGACGGAGACCTTGGGCGCGTTGACGTCCTCGGGCAGCGCGGCCTTGGCGGCCTCGACGAGCGCGGCGAAGGCCGGCGCGTCGTGGACGGCGAGCTCGGCGAGGATCTTGCGGTCCACCTCGATGCCGGCCAGGCCGAGGCCCTGGATGAAGCGGTTGTAGGTCATCCCGTTGGCGCGGGCCGCAGCGTTGATGCGCTGGATCCAGAGCTTGCGGAAGTTGCCCTTGTTCTTGCGCCGGTCGTTGTAGCTGTAGACCAGGGAGTGGGTGACCTGCTCCTTGGCCTTGCGGTAGAGGCGCGAGCGCTGGCCGCGGTAGCCGCTGGCGCGCTCGAGGGTGGTACGACGCTTCTTCTGGGCGTTCACTGCGCGCTTGACGCGTGCCATGGTGCTACTCCTTGTTGCAGGGGAAAGTCAGACGGACGGCGGCTGAGCCACCGGGGTGGTGCGGTGGGTGAGGCTCAGATGCCGAGCATCTTCTTGGCGCGTGCGACGTCGCCCTTCTCGAGCTCGACCATGCCGGCGTTGCGGCGGTGCTTCTTGCGGCTGCCCGTGGTCGGCGCGGACGCGAACGCAGCGCCGGACTTGCGGCCGGCCTGCAGACGCATGATCTTGCCCGAGCCGGTCACCTTGAAGCGCTTCTTCGCGCCCGAGTGGGTCTTGTTCTTCGGCATGTGTCTGCCTCAACTTCCTTGTACGTGGTTCGGGGTGGGTATCTAGCTAGGACGTGGGCGACTCGCCGTTGTCCCGGTCCCGACGGCTGTAGCGACTTCGTCGCTACCTGCTCGATCGAGCCCTTCGCTTCGCTCAGGCCTCGATCTCAGGATCGAGGTTCTCGGAGCGACCGCGCTCCTTCTTCTGCGCGACCGGGCCGGCGAGGTGGGCGGCCTCCCGCTCGGCGTCCTCCTCGGCCTGGCGATCTGCGCGGACCTGGGCCCGGCTCGCGCGGGCAGCGTCGGCGTCGATCTTGGCGTCGGCCTTCTTCTTGTGCGGGCCGATGACCATGGTCATGTTGCGGCCGTCCTGCTTGGGCGAGGACTCGACGAAGCCCAGCTCCTGAACGTCCTCGGCCAGCTTCTGCAGCAGGCGGAAGCCCAGCTCGGGGCGGTGCTGCTCGCGGCCGCGGAACATGATCGTGATCTTGACCTTGTCGCCGGCACCCAGGAATCGCACGACGTGACCCTTCTTGGTCTCGTAGTCGTGCTTGTCGATCTTCGGACGAAGCTTCATCTCCTTGATGATCACGTTCGTCTGGTTGCGCCGCGACTCGCGGGCCTTCTGGGCGTTCTCGTACTTGAACTTGCCGTAGTCCATGAGCTTGCAGACCGGGGGGCGTCCCTGGGGAGCGATCTCGACGAGGTCGAGGTCGGCCTCCACGGCCAGCTTGAGTGCCTGGTCGGTCGGCACGATGCCAACGGTCTCGCCGTTGGGTCCTACGAGCCGGACCTCGGGTACGCGGATCCGGTCGTTGATGCGCAGCTCGGTGCTGATGGGTCCTCCAGTGGTTCGGGTGGGTGGGAGTCCCTCGCCCGGCCCCGACTGGTGGGGGAAATGGACAATGGCTCCCGCTGTTGCCAAGCGGGAGCCAGTCACGACACGTCTCCCCTCTCGGAGAAACTGAGGTGTCCACCTCCGTCTCGCGACGGTGGTGGCTCTGGACCGGGACCCGACGATCTGTGGTGCTGGGCGATCGATGCGGGTGGGAGACGATGGTGCGTGCCTCCGCTTGGCGGGATCGGTGTCACCGTGAAGCGTGGTGTCACTGATCGGTCAACACGGAAGGTTAGCGGATCATTCCGGCGAGGGGCCAATCCAGCCGTGACCGCCCGAGCCGTCGCCGATGGCGACCAGGCGCCAACCGGCCGCGAGCCGGGCCAGGTCGTCCCCGTCGACGACGTACGACGCGGGGCCGGCGAGGTCCACGAGCAGCGCCTCTGCGCCGTCCTGGATCGCCGCGGTGGCCGCCGTCGCGGCCGGCACCGGCACCGGCCTGGCCTGCGGGTCCCACCGGGCCATCGATGCGGTGGAGGTGAAGGCGAGCAGGCCCTTGCTGCCGTCCGCGGCCTCCACCAGGACGGCCGCCATGTCGGAGGACTTGTCGTGGGCCAGCCCGTGCTCGTCGACCTCGACCTCGCCGAGGACCGCGACCACCGGCACCAGCAGCCGGGCGTCCTGCAGGAGGGCGAGCACCGCGCCGGAGCTCGCCGCGCCCGCGGCCCGGCCGGCCAGCGCATGGGCGAGCCGGGGGTCCGCCTCGCCGGCGTCGTCGGCGAACCCCGGGTCGGGGATCGTGCGCTCGAGCGGCTCGGTGGAGGAGCTGTCCGCCGCGTGGTGGGGGGATGCGTCGTCGTGGACCACGGCTCCATCCTCCCGCAGGCCACGCGGGTGCCGACGAGGGCGTGGTCCGCTGTGGGAGTCTGGGCCTGTGGAAGGAACTACCTGGGCTGCACTGACCGCCGCACTCACCGTCGCGGGTGCCATCTGGACGTGGATCGCGTTCCGCCGGCGAGGATCGGCCAACGGGCTGCGTGCTCTCGGCTTCACCCTGCTCCCCGCGGCCGCGTGGCTGACCGGGACGCTCGAGATGGTCGTCGACATCGCGGGCTCGGTGACCGACTGGGCGACCAGCCTCGTGTTCGACGTACGCACGTGGCTGGGCGTCGGCCTGGCCGGCCTCGCGGTCGTGCTCTGGCTGGTGAGTGGCTTCATCCGCGACCGCCAGCTGGCCCGCGGGCAGGCCGCGGGCGCGGGTGGCCGGACGACGCGCGGCAAGGACCAGCTGCCGGAGGCCTCCTCCACCCGGACCGGCCCGACCTCGCGCCCGGCCGTGGACGACGAGATGGCTGACATCGAGGCGTTGCTGCGCAAGCGGGGCATCGAGTGATCGACCGGCTCGTCGACCGCAACCGCCTGTGGTCGCGGCTCGACGCCGCCGTCGCCGGCCTCCCCGAGCCCCCGGCCACCCCCATCGCCGTGGTCGACCTCGACGCCTTCGACGCCAACGCCGACGACCTGGTGCGTCGCGCGGGCGGCAAGCCCGTCCGGGTGGCCTCGAAGTCCCTGCGCGTGCCGGCGCTCCTCGAGCGGGCCCTGGCGCACGACGGGTTCTCCGGCGTCCTGGGCTACACGCTCGCCGAGGCGCTCTGGCTCCACGAGACCGGGATCAGCGACGACATCGTCGTGGCCTATCCCACCGTCGACGTGGCGTCCCTGCGCCGACTGACCTCGTCACCCTCGGCGGCGGCCGCGATCACCCTGATGGTCGACGACCCGGCCCACCTCGACGTCGTGGACTCCACCCGCTCCTCGCGGGCCGTGCCGGTGCGGGTCGCGCTCGACGTCGACGCCGGGCTCCGGTTCGGCGGCAAGCACGTCGGCCCCAAGCGCTCGCCCCTCTTCGACACCGGCGACGTCGTCRCTCTCGCACGCCGCGTGGTGGAGCGTGACGGGTTCGACCTCGTCGGCGTGATGACCTACGAGGGCCAGGTCGCGGGCGTGCAGGACTCCGTCCCCGACCAGCGCGCGCGGTCGCGCGTCGTACGCCGGCTCAAGCAGGCGTCCATGGCCCAGCTCGCGGTACGCCGACGCGAGATCGCCGAGGCGCTCGCCGAGGTGGTGACGCTCGAGTTCTGGAACGGCGGTGGGTCGGGGTCGGTCGAGGCCACGGCCGCCGATGGCGCGGTCACCGAGATCGCGGCGGGCTCGGGCCTGCTGGTGCCGGGCATCTTCGACCACTACGCGTCGTTCGAGCCCCGCCCGGCGGCGTTCTTCGGGCTCCGGGTGACACGCAAGCCCACACCCGAGATGGCGACCGTGCACGGCGGTGGGCTGATCGCCAGCGGCGCCACCGGCGCCGACCGCTCCCCCGTCCCGTGGGCCCCGCCGGGGATGCACCTGACGGGGCTCGAGGGCGCGGGCGAGGTCCAGACCCCGCTGACCGGCCACCCGGCCGCGCAGCTCCGGATCGGGGACCTGGTGTGGTTCCGGCACGCCAAGTCGGGCGAGCTCTTCGAGCACGTCCGCGACGTGCACCTCGTGCGCGGGGAGGCCGTCACCGAGGTGGTGCCGTCCTACCGCGGCTGCGACCGTGCCTTCTGAGGCCTCCTCCGACCCCTGCTCCGTCGCCTGCGAGGTGGCCGAGCGCGTGCTGGCCGCTCCCCCGACGCTCGGCACGAGCCGCCTGGTGTGCGTCGACGGTCCCGCCGGGTCCGGCAAGACCACGTTGGCCGCGGCCATCGCGGACCTCGTACCCGCGGCGCACGTCGTGCACTGCGACGAGCTGCTGCAGGGGTGGCGCGGGCTGCCGGGCCTCGCCCGCACGGTCGAGGCGTTCCTCGAGCCGCTCTCCCGCGGCGAGGGGAGCCGGTGGACGCGGTGGGACTGGGCGGCGGACGACTGGGCCGAGAGCCATCCCGTCGAGGCCGGAGGGCTCCTGGTGCTCGAGGGCACCGGCTGCTGGTCCCCCGCGATCGCGGACCTCGTCGGGGTGCTGGTGTGGGTCGAGGCGGAGTCGCAGCTGCGCCTGCGTCGCGGCATGGCGCGCGACGGCGAGCACATGCGGCCGCAGTGGGAGCAGTGGCGGGTCGACGAGGACGTGCTGTTCGCCCGGCTCGGCACCCGTGCGCGCGCCGACCTGGTGGTCGTCACCGACTGAGGCGGTCACCGACCGGTGGGACGTCGAGGTGATGGGAGTCCTGGCGGTAGAGCTGGCGGAAGCCGGCCCGCTCGTAGATGCCGAGCGCACCGGTGGGATTGTCCGTGTCGACGTTGAGGCTGGCGGTCAGGTAGCCGGCCCCGCTCGCGCGGGCCAGCACCTCGGCGAGCAGTCCCGTCGCCAACCCGCGGCCGCGGTGCGCCGGGAGGGTGCCGACGTAGGGGACGTGGACCTCGGGGCCTGGCCCGCCCGACGGCGGTACGACGTACTCGTGGGCGAGGACGTAGGCGGCGACCGCGCCGTCGGCGTCCCGGGCGATCGCCGAGAGCCCGTGCCGGGCGTGGGCGGCACCCACCACGAACATCGCCCAGAAGTCGGCGCTGGCATCGGCGCGGTCGGGATGGTCGGCGAAGGCGACGTTGTGGGCCTGCCGGAGCTCCTCGGCGGCCTCCGGGTCGAACGCGGTGACGGAGTACCCGGCCGGCAGCTCGACCGCGGACCGTCGCTCGAGGTGGGCGGCCATGAGGAAGCTGTGCCGTCCGGGTCGCATCCCCGCCCGCGCCACCAGGTCGACCTGGTCCTCGCGACCGGCGAGCGTGGCGGCCGCGAACCGTCCCGGCACCCCGGGCGCGAGGGCCGCATGGAGGGCACGCGAGCGGTGGAGCGAGCGGGTGAGCATGAGGGTCCCGATGCCCTCGCCGAGGCGCGCGGGGTCGACGTCGCCGAAGAGGGTGACGTGCAGGCCGGACTCGTCGGGGCGACCCGGCAGCACGGTCGTGTAGGCGACCAGCTCGTCGCCGTCGTACGCCCCCTCGAAGACGTTGGCTGCCTGTCCGCCCATGACCTCGCGGATCTCGCCGGCACCCAGGCAGAACCCCGTCGGGTGGTCGCCCTCGATGCGGGTCATCAACGCAACCAGCGCGTCGGCGTCCTCAACGCCGAGGATGCGCGTGGTGATGCCCATGGGGGCACCGTAGTGATGTCTAGGGTGAGCGTCATGGTGCTTCCCAGCGGTGACCAGTACGAGATCTCGGCGGCGGGCTACACCGCGGTCGTCACCGAGGGCGGGGCGGCGCTGAGGGTGCTGCGGCACCACGGCCGCGACCTGGTGCACGGGTTCGACGAGTCGGCGATGTCCACGGGCGGCCGCGGCCAGCTGCTGGTGCCGTGGCCCAACCGGATCCGCGACGGCCGCTACTCCTTCGGCGGACACGACCTCCAGCTCGGGCTCACCGACCCGCGCACCGGCAATGCCTCGCACGGCCTAGCCCGCTGGGCCCCGTGGACGGTGGAGGAGCACACCGCGACCTCCGTGTCGCTGGTCCACCGCCTGATGGCGCAGACCGGCTACCCGTGGGCGCTGGACCTGCACGTGCTCTACGACCTGTCCGCGGACGGGCTCGTCGTCACCCAGACCGCGACGAACCTGGCGGCGGAGCCGGCGCCCTACGCGAGCGGCGCGCATCCCTACCTCTGCGTCGGGGACGCGATCGAGGACCTCGAGCTGACCCTGCCCGCCCGGACCCGGGTGGTGCTCGACGACCGCCAGCTGCCGACCGGTGTCGAGCCCGTCGGCGACGACCTCGACTTCACCACCGGGCGCCGCATCGGCGACCGGGTGCTCGACCAGGGGTTCGGCGACCTCCGGCACGTCGAGGGACGCGCGCGGGTGACGCTCACCGAGCCGTCGGGTGAGCGAGGGGTCGCGCTGTGGGTGGACGAGCACCACCGGTGGCTGCAGGTCTTCACGCCTCCCGCGGACGGGCCGCGTCCGGCACTGGCGGTCGAGCCGATGACCGCGCCGGCCGACGCCTTCAACTCCGGCACCGACCTCGTCACCCTGGCCCCGGCCGGCACCGCGGGGGACGAGCTCTCGGTCTCGTGGGGCATCCACGCCCTGCAGCCCACCGACGCCAAGGACGCGTAGCCGTCGGGCAGGCCCGCCTAGGGGTGGCCGGACCCGTCGCGGTCGATCAGCGCGCGCAGCTGGCGTACGCCGTCGCGGGCCACCTTGCCGTCGGAGCCCTGGAACGCCATCGCCGAGATCGTCGTGCCGTCGGCGAGGTCCAGCGTGGCCCACGGGGCGCCGGCCGGGAGGTGCACGCCGAGGACCTGCTCCCACTCCAGCCGTCGGGTGCGGAAGCCGTTGACCACCACGAGAGATGCCTGCTCGGCGGTGACCCGGGCGCGACCCAGGGCCCACCCGATGACGGCGAACCCGGCGCCCATCACGAGCAGCGTGAGCCGCTGCAGGATGTTGAACTTGGCGCGCGTCTCGTCGTCGAAGCCGAACCAAGCTGCCGCACACACGACCAGCAGCATCAGGCCGACGCCGATCACGGCGAACCGCACGCCCATCGGCCGCCACGTGTGCGGTAGGGCGGGGGCGACGGGGCCGCGGGGCGCGCCGGCCGGGCGTTCAGAGGCGGCAGGCATGGATGTCGGTCAGCAGGATGGCGCGGGCGCCGGTCGAGTAGAGGTCGTCCATCAGCCGCTGCGAACCGGCGCGCGGCACCATGACGCGCACCGCCACCCAGCCGGCCTTGCCGAGCGGGGAGATGGTCGGACCCTCGCGG
Source organism: Nocardioides sp. P5_E3 (assembly GCF_054049275.1). Lineage (NCBI taxonomy): Bacteria > Bacillati > Actinomycetota > Actinomycetes > Propionibacteriales > Nocardioidaceae > Nocardioides > Nocardioides sp. P5_E3. The sequence goes on along the minus strand of NZ_JBFUMR010000027.1, from coordinate 31,321 downwards.
CCCGGGGCGAGCTCGCTCGCCCGGGCGAGGTGCCTCTCCTCGATGTCGTAGTCCATCATCACGAAGCTGCGCGCCACCAGCACGCCCTCGATCCGGCGCCGGAAGATCTCGAAGTCGTCGGGCACCTCGCCGCCGCGGGTGATGAGGACCGCCTGCGAGTCGAGGATGACGTCCCCGAAGGTCTCGAGCCCGGCGGCCCGCAGCGTCGACCCGGTCTCGACGACGTCGGCGATCACGTCGGCCACGCCGAGCTGGATGCTGGTCTCCACCGCGCCGTCGAGGCGGGTGACGGTGGCGTCGACGCCGTGGCGGAACAGGTAGTCCTCCACCACGCCGACGTACGACGTCGCGATGCGCAGGCCGTCGAGGTCCTGCAGCGAGGAGTAGCGACCGATGGGGCCGGCGAAGTGGAAGCGCGAGCGCCCGAACCCGAGGTTCATCACCTCGTCGGCCTTGGCGCCGGAGTCGAGGAGCAGGTCGCGGCCGGTGATGCCGGCGTCGAGCGTGCCCTCGCCGACGTAGAGCGCGATGTCGCGCGGGCGGAGGTAGAAGAACTCGACGTCGTTCTCGGTGTCGACGAGCGCGAGCTCCTTGGAGTCGGTGCGCTGGCGGTAGCCCGACTCCCGCAGGATCTCGGTCGCGGCCAGGGACAACGACCCCTTGTTGGGGACGGCGATGCGGAGGGTCATGGCGTGCTCACTGGGGTCACAGGTGGGCGTAGACGTCGTCGAGGGTCAGTCCGGAGGCGAGCATGAGCACCTGCGCGTGGTAGAGCAGCTGGCTGATCTCCAGCGCCGTCGCGTCCTTGCCCTCGTGCTCGGCGGCCATCCAGGACTCGGCGGCCTCCTCGAGCAGCTTCTTGCCGATCGCATGGATGCCGGCGTCGAGCTGCTGCACGGTGCCGGACCCCTCGGGGCGCTCCGCGGCCTTGGTGGACAGCTCTGCCCACAGGTCCTCGAACGTCTTCACGAGGAGCAAGCCTAGGTGCTGGGGCACCCGGTGCCGCCCACCGGCCCGGAGCGCGGACCGGCTAGCCCGCCCGCACCACCCGCACCACGCGGGCGGTGTCGAGCGCGGCGGCCGTCGCCTCCCAGCCCTTGTCCTCGGCGGATCCCTCGAGGCCGGCGCGGTCGAGCGCCTGCTCCTCGGTGTCACAGGTGAGGACGCCGAAGCCCACCGGCACCGCGTGGTCCACGCTGACCTGGGTGAGGCCGTCGGTGGCGGCCGAGCAGACGTAGTCGAAGTGCGGCGTGCCGCCGCGGATGACGACGCCGAGGGCCACCACGGCGTCGTACCCCGCCTGCGCGAGCGCCGCCGCCACCACCGGCAGCTCGAAGGTGCCCGGCACCCGGATGACCTCCGGGTCCTTGACGCCGTACGCCGCCATCGCGCGCTCGGCGCCGCCGACGAGTCCGTCCATCACCTGGGTGTGCCAGCTCGCCGCGACCACCGCGACCCTGAGGTCACCGGCGTCGAAGGGCTGCGAGGTGGGTGCTCCGGCTCCGCTCATGCGGTCTCTCCTTGCTCGGGGTGCTCGGGCTGCTCGGGGTGCTCGGCCTGGTGGTCGGTGGCGACCGGCGGCAGGTCGACCGCCGGGAGGTGGTGACCCATCCGCTCGGCCTTGGTGCGGAGGTAGGCCCGGTTGTGCTCGGTCGGGTGGATGGCGAGGGGGACGCGCTCGGCCACGTGGATGCCGAAGTCCTCCAGGCTCTCCGTCTTGTCCGGGTTGTTGGTCATCAGCCGCACCGACTCGATGCCGAGGTCGCGCAGCACCTGCGTCGCGGTGCCGTAGTGGCGCGCGTCGGCGGGCAGGCCGAGGTCGAGGTTGGCGTCGACGGTGTCGCGGCCGCCGTCCTGCAGCTGGTAGGCCTGCAGCTTGGCGACGAGGCCGATGCCGCGTCCCTCGTGGCCGCGGAGGTAGACCACCACTCCCCTGCCCTCGGCGACGATCGCCCGCAGCGCCTCGTCGAGCTGGGGACCGCAGTCGCAACGCTCGCTGCCGAAGACGTCGCCGGTCAGGCACTCGCTGTGGACGCGGGTCAGCACCGGCTCGCCGCTCGCGACCGCGCCCGCCACGTCGCCGTACGCCAGCGCGACGTGCTCGCTGTCGTCGATGGTGATCCGGTAGCCGTAGGCGGTGAACTCGCCGTGCCGGGTGGGCAGCCGGGTCTCGGCGACGCGCTCGACGTGGCGCTCGTGGCGGCGGCGGTAGCGCACCAGGTCCTCGATCGAGATCATCGCGAGGCCGTGCTCGTCGGCGAACTCCCGCAGCTCCGGGGACCGCTTCATCGTGCCGTCGTCGTTGACGACCTCGACGAGCACGCCCGCGGGCGTGAGGCCGGCCAGCCGGGCGAGGTCGACCGCTGCCTCGGTGTGCCCGCGGCGCACCAGCACACCGCCCTCGCGGTAGCGCAGCGGGAACACGTGGCCCGGGCGGGTGAGCTCCCACGGCTCGGTCGCGGAGTCGGCCAGCGTCCGCGCCGTGCGGGCGCGGTCGGCGGCGCTGATCCCGGTGGAGACGCCGTCGCGGGCGTCGACGGAGATCGTGTAGGCCGTGCGCAGCTTGTCCTTGTTGTGGGGCGTCATCAACGGGATCTCGAGCCGCTCGAGCATGTCGCCCGGCATCGGCACGCAGATGACGCCGCTGGAGTGGCGGATGGTGAAGGCCATCAGCTCGGGGGTCGCCTTCGCGGCGGCGAAGATGATGTCGCCCTCGTTCTCACGGTCCTCGTCGTCCACCACGACGACGGCCTTGCCGGCGGCGATGTCGGCGACGGCCTGCTCGACGGAGTCGAGGCGCACGCGGTCGGGCGCGCTCATGCCGACACCGCCTCGGTGCTGCGGTCGGCGTCCGTCGTGTCGACGACGGTGCGGCTGGCCCGCACCCACACGAAGAACCCGATGACCACGAACACGGCGTAGACGAGGTACATGGCGGCGGTCGGGTAGTAGCCGGCCTGCACCAGCGTCGTCACGCCGACGATGTCGACGAGGACCCAGATGAGCCAGAACTCCACCCAGCCGCGGGCCATGCCGTAGGTCGCGAGCATCGAGCCGGTGAGGATCCACGCCTCGGTGACCGGGCCCCAGGAGCCCAGCACCTGGGTCAGGAGGACGTACGCCGCTGCGTAGCCCACGACGCCGAGCACGAGCAGCTGGACCCGCTCGGCGCCGGTCGCCCAGCGGGGTGCGATGGCGCCGCCGTCGGACGCGCCACCGTGGCGGCGCAGCTGGGACCAGCGCCACCAGCCGTAGAGGGACACCGCGGCGAAGAAGACCTGGCGGCCGGCCTGGCCCCACAGGGGTTCGTCGATCTGGCCGGAGAGCTCACCGGTGGCGAAGACGGTGAAGAGCAGGACGTTGCCGATCAGGCCGATCGGCCAGGCCCACACGAGTCGCTTCATGCCGAGGATCGCGCTGGCGAGGCCGAAGACGTTGCCGATGACCTCGCGGGCACCCAGCTCTCCGCCGCCCGGCACCGGGATCGTGCCGTGGATGAGCCATTCGAGCAGGTCCATCATTCTTCCTCGTCGTTCTCGGGGGCGTGGGTGCTGGCGGGGGTCGGGGTGTAGGCGCCGAGCAGCTTCTCGACGTGCTTGGCGATGACGTCGGCCTCGAGGTTGACCAGGTCGCCGACGCGGCGGCTGCCGAGCGTCGTGCGGGCGAGGGTCTCGGGGATGAGGCTGACGGTGAAGCTGTCCTCGCGGGCCTCGACGACCGTCAGGCTGACGCCGTCGACGGTGATCGAGCCCTTGTCGACGAGGTAGCGGTCGAGGTCGCCGGGCAGGGAGATCTCCACGACGTCCCAGTGCTCGCTCGGGGTGCGGGCGAGGACCTCGCCGACGCCGTCGACGTGGCCCTGGACGATGTGGCCGCCGAGGCGCTTGTCGACGGTGACGGCGCGCTCGAGGTTGACCCGGTCGCCGGGGGCGACGCCACGCAGCGACGTCTTGTCGAGCGTCTCCTGCATGAGGTCGGCGGTCCAGCGCCCCTCGCCGAGCTCGGACACGGTGAGGCAGCACCCGTTGACGGAGATGGAGTCGCCGAGCCCGGTGCCCTCGAGCACCGTCGCGGCCTGGACGGTGAGCCGGATGGCGTCACCCTGGTCGACGACCTCGGCGACGGTGCCGAGCTCCTCGACGATCCCGGTGAACATTCAGGGCCTCCTGTGGGGGGTCGTCTGGGGGGTCATCTGGGGGGTCATGGTGAGGCGGACGTTGGTGTCCTCGCCGTCGTGGCCCTGCAGCACGTGCACGTCCGCGACGTGGAGGTGGACGGCAGCGGCGATGGTGGTGATGCCGAGGTCGGCGACGGCGCTGGAGCCCGCGCCCAGCAGCATCGGGGCGACGTAGGCGACGACCTCGTCGACCAGCCCGGCCGCGAGGAGCGCGCGGGCGACGGTGGGGCCGCCCTCGAGGAACACGTGCTGGCGGTCCATGGCGAAGAGGGTGTCGAGCGCCTCGCGCGGGTCGCGGGTGCGCAGGTGCACCGTCTCGGCGCGGTCGTTGAGGATCCGGCGGTCGGGTGCGAGGTCGCGCAGTCCCATCACGGCGCGCAACGGCTGGTGCGCCACGGGCTCGTCGACCTCGTCGCGGACGGTCAGCTCGGGGTCGTCGACCTCGACGGTGCCCGTGCCGACGAGCATCGTGTCGCAGAGCCCGCGCAGTCGGTGGGTGTCGAGGCGGGCGGCGCGGCTGGAGACCCAGCGGCTGGTGCCGTCGGCGGCGGCGCTGCGCCCGTCGAGGGTGGTGGCGAACTTCCAGGTGACGAACGGGCGGCCGTGCTCGAGGGCGAAGGTCCACGAGCGGTTGACGGCCTGGGCGTCCTCGGCGAACAGCCCGGACTCCACCTCGATGCCGGCCTCGCGCAGGCGGGCGGCACCACCGACGGCGACCGGGTTGGTGTCGGCCTGGGCGAACACGACGCGGCGTACGCCCGCGGCGACCAGCGCCTCCGAGCAGGGACCGGTGCGGCCGGTGTGGTTGCACGGCTCGAGGGTGACGACGGCGGTCGTGCCCCGGGCGGCGTGACCGGCCTCGCGCAGCGCCTCGACCTCGGCGTGTGGTCCGCCCGCGCCACGGTGGAAGCCCTCGGCGACCGTCGTGCCGTCCGGTGCGAGGAGCACGCACCCGACGCGAGGGTTGGGACCGAGCGGCACTCCCGGCGTGACGGCGAGCGCCAGCGCGCGCCGCATGGCGCTGTGCTCTGCCTCGCTGGTCGTCATCTCCGCCTCCGGTCCGGGTGGGACTCAGGGGGGCGGGCGACGGGGCACTCCCCCGCGGAGCGCGAGGGATGGCGTGCGAGCCGTCAGCGTGCACTTCTCATCCGGACTATGACCGTCGGTCCAGGATTTCCACCTAGTCAACCGGCCACTGGCTGTGGTCGGGTCGCGGACTGTGACCGCCGGTGCGGATTTCCACCGCCCCCAGAGCACGCAAGCTCTTCGTGGTCGCAACCATGCCACAGCGCGCGCCATTCCCTCACCGGTGTCCGCCGGTGACGTGCGCAACACCCGCCGAGGGGCCGGACGGCGGTCGTTGCCACCGGCGCCGGGGCGGACCGGGGTCAGACCTGGTCGAGGAACCGGTCGAAGACCCGCGCGCCGAACTCGAGCGCGTCGACCGGCACCCGCTCGTCGACGCCGTGGAACAGCGCGGTGAAGTCGAGGTCGGCGGGCAGGCGCAGCGGCGCGAAGCCGTAGGAGCGCATGCCGAGCTTGCGGAAGTGCTTGGCGTCGGTGCCGCCGCTCATCGTGTAGGGCGCCACGAGCGCGTCGGGGTCCTCGGCCAGCAGGCTGCGGGTCATCGCGTCGACCAGGTCACCGTCGTACGGCGTCTCCCACGGCTGCTGGTGGGACTCGAAGTCGAACTCGATGCCGTCGCCGGCCAGCTCGCGCAGCGTCGCGAAGAACTCGTCCTCGTAGCCCGGCAGGAAGCGACCGTCCACGGTCGCCTGCGCGTCGGTGGGGATGACGTTGGTCTTGTAGCCGGCCCGCAGCATCGTCGGGTTGGCGGTGTTGCGGATGACCGCGCCGAGCATCCGGGCGGCGTCGCCGAACTCCTCGACGAGTGCCTCGGCGTTGTCGGGCGTGGCCTCGGTGCCGGCGAGCTCCCCGACGGTCGCGAGCAGCACCTCCATGGTCGGCGTGAGCCGCACGGGCCACTGGTGGGCGCCGATCCGCGCCACTGCGCCGGCGAGCCGGGTGACGGCGTTGTCGTCGTTGATCATCGAGCCGTGGCCTGCCCGGCCGCGTGCTGTGAGGCGCATCCACGCCATCCCCTTCTCGGCGGCCTCGATGAGGTAGACCCGACGTCCACGCACCGTGGCCGAGAAGCCGCCGACCTCACCGACGGCCTCGGTGCAGTCGGCGAACCAGTCGGCGTGCTGCTCGACGAGGATCTTCGCGCCGTGGCCCCCGCCCGCCTCCTCGTCGGCGGTGAAGCAGAGCACCACCTCGCGACCGGGTGCTGCGTCCGCAGCCGCCCGGGCGCGCACGACGCTGAGCAGCATCGCGTCGAAGTCCTTCATGTCGACCGCGCCGCGGCCCCAGACCTGGCCGTCCTTGATCTCCCCGGCGAACGGGTCGACCTGCCAGTCCGACGCCTCGGCGGGTACGACGTCGAGGTGGCCGTGGAGCAGCAGGGGCGCCCGGCCGTCGCCACCGCCCCAGCGCGCCACGACGTTCGCCCGCCCCGGCCGACCCTCGATGATCTCGGCCTCGATGCCGACCTCGTCGAGCAGCGCGGCGACGTGCTCGGCCGCCTTGCGCTCCCCCGGACCGTCGTCGGTGCCGTAGTTGGATGTGTCGATCCCGATGAGGTCCTGGCACAGCTGGACGACCTCCGCAGCGGGGTCGTAGGAGCGGTCGTTCGAGCGGTCCTGGGGCGCCTGTTCCATGCCGTCCATCCTGCCCCACGAGCGCGCACCTGCCCCGATTCGTTGCCGCGGAACTGCTTTGCTACTGTTCTCCAGCACTCGTCCGGGTGGCGGAATTGGCAGACGCGCTAGCTTGAGGTGCTAGTGCCCGTATTAGGGCGTGGGGGTTCAAGTCCCCCCTCGGACACAGACGAAGAACCCCAGGTCGACGACCTGGGGTTCTTCTGCGTCCGGGGCTTCCTCGCCTCAGTCGTCGAACGCGTCGACGACCGCCCGGTCGATGGTCTGCACGGGACCGGTGAACCACTTCTTCGCCGACGTCGTCCACCACAGGCCGAGGAGGAGCAGCACGCCGAGCACCATGAGCGGCGCGTAGTTCACCGCCGCCCAGTCGAACTCCTCGCGCCAGGGCGCCCCGAACGGCGAGGTCGGGAGCATGAGCATGAAACCGACGACGACGATCTCGATCACGGCGACCGGGTTCATCCACTTGTACTTGCGACCGTTGTTCCAGCTCCCCACCTCGAACGAGTCACCGGCACGCCACCGCAGGAAGATCGGGACCGCGAAGGAGAAGTACAGGCCGATGACCGAGACCGACGTGACCGCGTAGAACGCCGTCGGGATGCCGTTGACCGACTTGAGCGCCGGGAGGGTGATGATCGCGCCCAGCACGGCGGCGAAGATCACGGCGTTGGCCGGGGTCCGCTGGGAGTTGACCTTGGACCAGTACCGCGAGCCGGGGACGGCGCGGTCGCGGCTGAAGGCGAACATCATCCGCGACGTCGACGTCAGGCAGGCCGTCGCGCAGAAGAGCTGGGCGCAGGACGAGATGAACAGCAGCAGGCCGCCCCACGTCGAGCCCAGGGCCGTGTCGAAGATGTAGGCGACACCACCGGCGGGAATGCTCGCGTAGTCGGGGGCCCCGTCGACCTGCGGGATGGCGAAGGTGACCGCGAGCAGCAGGATGTAGCCACCGACGGCGGAGTAGAAGATCGACTGCCAGATGCCCCTCGCGGCCGTCTTGGCCGCACCCTGGGTCTCCTCGGACAGGTGCACCGAGGCGTCGAACCCCGTGATCGTGTACTGGGTGAGGATGAAGCCGAACGGGATGATCGCCAGGAAGAACGTGAGGCTGCTCGTCGACCCGTCGGACCAGCCCGAGCCGTTGTAGGTGTCGGTGAAGACCTGCGAGACGCTGAGGTGCTGGTCGGGCACGATGATCAGCACGAGCACGAGGACCGCGGCGCCGACGACGTGCCACCACACCGAGACGTTGTTGATCAGCGCCAGCAGGTGGCTGGAGAAGATGTTGACCACCGTGATGAAGGCCAGGATCACGAGGAAGATCACGAAGACCACGTTGAGCGAGAACTCGTCCTGCCAACCCCACGCCAGGAACGTCAGGTGGAAGAAGGTCGCGCACCCGTACGCCACCGACGCGGTCACCGCCACGAGGCCGATCAGGTTCAGCCAGCCGGTGAAGAACCCGGCCGCGGGGCCGCCGAGCTTGGAGGCCCAGTAGTAGATGCCGCCCGAGGTCGGCATCGCCGAGACGAGCTCGGACATCGTGAAGCCGATGATCAGGATGAACGCCGAGATGATCGGCCAGGACCACGAGATCGAGATCGGCCCGCCGTTCGCGATGCCGGCGCCGTACGTCGTCAGACAGCCGGCGAGGATCGAAATGATCGAGAACGAGATTGCGAAGTTCGAGAAGCCCGACCACGTTCGGCTGAGCTCTTGCGAGTATCCGAGCTTGGCGAGGTGCTTCTCGTCGTCGGTGAGCTCTGCGACGTCGTGAGCCGGGACCGGCTCGTGTGCTTCGGGCATGGAGGCCCCTCCGATCAGGCGATCGTGCGAATGTGAACCGGACGCTAGACCCGGCCCGATTCGGGTGTAAATACGTAGCCGAAAAAATGGTATGAACTCAGACCATTGGATCTCGGCGCCGATTGACGCCGGCCGTCGCCGCCCGAAGGATGAAGTCGTGACCGCCTCCCCCGCCCCGCACCTGCCCGAGGCGGTCCTGCGGCCGGTGCGCGGCCACCACGCGTTCGAGGCGTGCGTGGAGCAGCTCGCGACCGCGATCCGGCTGGGGGTCTACCCGCTCGGGTCCACCCTGCCGCCCGAGCGCGAGCTCGCCGCCATCCTCCACGTCTCCCGGGCGACGCTCCGCGAGGCGATGGCCGCCCTGCGCGAGGCCGGGCTGGTCCAGACCACGCGCGGCCGCGGCGGCGGCACCGTCGTCACGCTGAAGCCCCGGACGCCGCCGGCCCGGCGCGCCGCCCGCATCTCCGCGGCCCGACGCAGCGAGTGGCTGGATGCGCTGGAGTTCCGCCGGATCGTCGAGTCCGGCGCGGCGTACCTCGCGGCGAGCGCCACGCTCGACGAGGAGCAGCGGAGTCAGCTCGAGCGGGCGCACGCCGAGGTCGCTGCTGCCGGCAAGGCAGCGCAGCACCGGCAGGCGGACTCGCGGTTCCACCTGACGATCGCGTCGCTTTCCGGTTCACCGCGGACCGTCGAGGCGGTGACGTCCGTGCAGGCGACGCTGCACGAGATGCTGCTGGCCATCCCGGTGCTCGGCACCAACATCGCCCACTCGGACCGGCAGCACGCCGCGCTCGTGCGGGCCATCGAGTCCGGCAACGCCGAGCGGGCGCGCAAGACCATGGAGCACCACTGCGACGACACGGCCGCGCTCCTGCGGGGCCTCCTCGTCTGAGCTCGTCCCACCACCACCCGACCGGACCCGACCGGACCGCAAGCAAGGAGACGACGTGAGCACACGCAACGACCGGCACCTCACCATGGAGGGGCTCCGCCAGCGCATCGACGCAGGCGACGTCGACACCGTGGTCCTCGCGTTCACCGACATGCAGGGCCGCCTGCAGGGCAAGCGGCTGCACGGCCGCTACTTCCTCGACCACGTGGTCGGGCACGGCACGGAGGGCTGCAACTACCTCCTCGCCGTCGACGTCGACATGAACACCGTCGCCGGCTACGCGATGACGTCGTGGGAGCAGGGCTACGGCGACATGGAGTTCGTCATGGACGAGCAGACCATCCGGTTGCTGCCGTGGCTGCCCGCCACGGCCATGGTCCAGTGCGACCTCGAGTGGACCGACCACCGCCCGGTCCTCGCGAGCCCCCGCGCGATCCTCAAGGCGCAGCTCGCACGCCTCGCCGAGCGGGGGTTCGTGGCACTCGCCGGCACCGAGCTGGAGCTGGTGATCTACGACGACTCCTACGAGGAGGCCCACCGCAAGCGCTACCGCGACCTGACGCCCGCGAACCAGTACAACGTCGACTACTCGATCCTGGGCACCACCCGCGTCGAACCGCTGCTGCGCGACATCCGCAACCACATGTACGCCGCGGGGCTCGACGTCGAGGGCGCGAAGGGCGAGTGCAACTTCGGCCAGCACGAGGTCGGGTTCCTGTACGCCGACGCGCTGACAACGGCCGACAACCACGCCGTCTACAAGAACGCCGCCAAGGAGATCGCCGCCCAGCACGGCAGGTCCGTGACGTTCATGGCCAAACCCAACGAGCGCGAGGGCAGCTCCTGCCACATCCACCTGTCGCTGCGCGCCGCGGACGGCGAGCTGGTGTTCTGGGACGACGCGAGCCGACGACGTACGCCGCTCTACGACAGCTTCATCGCCGGCGTGCTGGCGACGGTCGCCGACTTCACGCTCCTGTTCGCCCCCAACATCAACTCCTACAAGCGCTTCGCCGACGGCTCGTTCGCGCCGACCACGATCGGCTGGGGCCTGGACAACCGCACGTGCGCCGTCCGCCTGGTCGGGTCGGGTCCCGGTGCGCGGATGGAGAACCGCATCCCCGGCGCCGATGCCAACCCCTACCTCGCGCTGGCCGCGATGATCGCCGGCGGGCTGCACGGCATCGAGCAGGAGCTCGAGCTCGAGCCGGAGCTGACGGGCAACGCGTACGCCTCGGACAAGCCCCGGGTGCCCGGCACGCTGGCGGCGGCGCGTGAGGCGTTCCACACCTCCGACGTCGCCCGGGCCGCCCTGGGCGACGAGGTCGTCGACCACTACGCCAACATGGCCGACGTCGAGCTGGCCGCCTACAACGCCGCCGTCACCGACTGGGAACTCATGCGCGGATTCGAGAGGCTCTGATGTCCACCCTGATCAACCCGAGCACCGGAGTGGAGCTCGACGTCTCCCCCGCCTCCGCGACCCTCGAGGAGGCCGACGCCGTCATCACCCGGGCGCACGACGCGTTCCCGGCGTGGCGCGACGTGGCCCCCGGCGAGCGCGCGCGGCTCCTGCGGGCGTTCGCGGCCCTCGTCGACGAGCACGTCGAGGAGCTGGCGCAGCTCGAGGTGCTCAACGCCGGGCACACGATCGGCAACGCGCGGTGGGAGGCAGGCAACGTCCGCGACTGCCTCAACTACTACTCCGCCGCCCCGGAGCGGCTCTTCGGGCGGCAGATCCCGGTGCCCGGCGGCACGGACGTGACGTTCCACGAGCCGCTCGGCGTGGTGGGCATCATCGTGCCCTGGAACTTCCCGATGCCCATCGCGGCGTGGGGGTTCGCGCCCGCGCTCGCCGCCGGCAACACAGTCGTCCTCAAGCCGGCGGAGCTGACCCCCCTCACGGCGATCCGCATCGGGGAGCTGGCCGTCGAGGCCGGCCTGCCCGAGGGTGTCCTCAACGTCGTCCCGGGCAAGGGATCGGTCGTCGGCGAGCGGTTCGTCACCCACCCGCTCGTCCGAAAGGTCTGCTTCACCGGGTCCACCACGGTCGGCAAGCGGATCATGGCCGGCTGCGCCGACCAGGTGAAGCGGGTGACCCTCGAGCTCGGCGGCAAGAGCGCGAACATCGTCTTCGCCGACACCGACGTCGCGGCGGCCGCGGCCAGCGCGCCGTACGCCGTGTTCGACAACGCCGGTCAGGACTGCTGCGCGCGCTCGCGGATCCTCGTGCAGCGATCGGCGTACGACGAGTTCGTCGGTCGGCTCGAGACCGCCGTCAAGGCGCTGCGGGTGATCGACCCCGCCGACGAGCAGAGCGAGATGGGCCCGATGGTCTCCGCCGGCCAGCGCGACTCCGTGCAGGCCTACCTCGACGGTGCCACCGTCGCGTTCACCGGCAGCGTCCCCGACGGGCCGGGGTGGTGGCTGCCGCCGACCGTCGTGGAGTCGAGCGACACCACCGAGGCGGTGTGGCGCGAGGAGGTCTTCGGCCCGGTCGTGGCCGTGATGGCCTTCGACGACGAGGACGAGGCGATCGCCCTGGCCAACGACACCGAGTACGGCCTGTCCGGCTCGATCTTCACCTCCGACGTCGGCCGGGCCCTGCGGGTCGCCCGGCGCGTCGAGGCCGGCAACCTCTCGGTCAACAGCCACTCCGCCGTGCGCTACTGGACGCCGTTCGGCGGCTACAAGCAGTCCGGCCTCGGCCGCGAGCTCGGCCCCGACGCGCCGAACGCGTTCACCGAGGAGAAGAACGTCTTCATCGCCCACTGATCCACCGAGATCCCCCCTGAAAGGCAAGGAACACCCCATGGCAGGACGCATCGAGGGCCGCACGGCCGTCGTCACCGGTGGCTGCAGCGGCATCGGTCTGGCGACCGTACGACGCTTCGTCGAGGAGGGCGCCCGGGTCGTCATCGGCGACATCGACGACGCCGCCGGCGCAGCGCTGGCCGCTGAGCTCGGCGGCCCCGACGTGGTGACGTACGTCCACGTCGACGTGACCTCCAAGGACGAGGTCGACGCGCTCTTCAGGACGGCCAAGGACACCTACGGCTCGGTCGACATCGCCTTCAACAACGCCGGCATCTCGCCGCCGGAGGACGACTCGATCCTCGACACGGACCTCGACGCGTGGCGCAAGGTGCAGGAGGTCAACCTCACCAGCGTCTACCTGTGCTGCAAGGCCGCGCTGCCCTACATGCTCGAGCAGAAGCGCGGCTCCATCATCAACACCGCGTCCTTCGTGGCGGTCATGGGCGCCGCGACGTCCCAGATCTCCTACTCCGCCTCCAAGGGCGGCGTCCTGTCGATGTCGCGCGAGCTCGGCGTGCAGTTCGCGCGCGAGGGCGTGCGCGTCAACGCCCTCTGCCCCGGCCCGGTCAACACCCCGCTGCTCAAGGAGCTCTTCGCCAGCGACGCCGAGCGGGCCGCCCGGCGGCTGGTGCACGTGCCGATGGGGCGCTTCGGCGAGCCGGAGGAGATGGCCAACGCGGTGCTGTTCCTCGCCTCCGACGAGTCGAGCTTCATGACCGCGAACACCTTCCTCGTCGACGGCGGCATCTCGGGCGCCTACGTCACCCCGGTCTGAGGCCTGAGGTGGGTGGGGCTCCGCTCGTCGGGCTGACGACCTACCGCGAGGTCGCGGCGTGGGGCGTGTGGAATGCCCGCGCCGACCTGCTGCCCACGGAGTACGCCGCCTCGGTCGAGGCCGCGGGCGGCGTGCCCCTGCTGCTCCCTCCCGTTGCCACGCCGGGTGCCGCGGCCCGGGTGGTGTCGCGGATCGACGCGCTCGTCGTCGCGGGCGGCGCGGACGTCGACCCGGACCGCTACGGCGCGCAGCCGCACGCCCGCACGGCGGGCTGGCGACCGGACCGCGACGCCTGGGAGCTGGCGCTGCTGGACGCCGCCGAGGAGGCGGGGCTGCCGGTGCTGGGGATCTGCCGCGGCATGCAGCTCATGGCCGTCCACGCGGGCGGGTCGCTCGACCAGCACACGCCGGACCTGGTCGGTCACGAGACGCACTCGCCCGGCGGGGACACCTACGGCTCGATCGACGTGGCGACCGAGGCGGGTTCGCGGCTGGCCGCGCTCGTCGGCGCCAGCGTCGAGGTCAGCTGCCACCACCACCAGTCGGTGGCCACGCACCCCGGCTTCACCGCGGTGGCGCGGGCGGCCGACGGGACCCTGGAGGCGATGGAATCGGCCGGCGACCGCTGGCGCCTGGCCGTCCAGTGGCACCCGGAGACCCGCGTCGAGATCGGGCTGATGGCGGGACTGGTCGCTGCCGCCCGCGACTGGGCCGAGGAGACTGACGGGGCCGCGCGGGGGCGCTAGCGTGCGGGGGTGGAGCGGTCCAGCCCGTCGATGGGGTTGACCCCCCGGCTGGAGGCGCGGCCGGGGTTGCGACTGCTGTCCTACCTCTCGCTCCTGCCGGCGAGCGCCGTGGAGCTCGACGCGACCATCGACCGGGCGGTCGCCGACAACCCGCTGCTGGAGCGCGTCCCGTGGCGGGCCTGCCCGACGTGCGGGCTCGCGACGGCGGGCGATCGGTGCCCGGCCTGCGCCACCGCCCGCTGGCAGGTCGAGCCCGTCGCCGCTCCGGACTGGCGGACCGAGCTGCTCGGCGACGCAGCCGCCGAGCTGCCGACCGGGCTGCGGCCCGCCCTCGAGCTCGTGGTCGCCGCCCTCGACGACCACGGCCTCCTCCCCGTCGCGCCCGATCTCGACCCGGAGACGCTCACTGCGGTGCTGGTGGGAGTCCGCACGGCCGGCCCACCCGGCATCGCGGCCGCGTCCCCGGTCGACTGCGTGCGCGTGCAGGCGGCCGCCCTGGTCGAGGACGGACGCGCATCGGCGCTCGTGTGCGAGGTCGCCGATCACTGGCTGCCGGAGGTGGCCGAGGAGCGCTACCTCGAGGTCGCCGGCGCCCTCGGGGTGCACGAGTCGGAGGTCCGCGCCGCCGTCGACGTGCTGCGCGCGGACACGACGCCGTACGTCGCGCTGCCGGGTGGCCCGACCAGGAGCGCGCCCACCGACGTCGTCTTCACGCACCCCGACGCGGACGGCCCGGTGGTCGCCCACGTCGCCGACGCGGCCTCGGCCGGGCTCGGCATGGTTCCCGACCTGCTCCCGGGCTCACCGGACGCCCGTGCCTGGCTGGCGCCCCACCGGGCGGCCGCCTCACGACTGCTGGCCGCGGTCTCGGCCCGGGGACACATGCTCCAGCGGGTGGCCGACCAGCTCGCCCTCCGCCAGCACGACTTCATCCTCCACGGCCCGTCCCGCCACCTCCCCCTGCGACGCCACGAGGTGGCGGTGGCCCTCTCGGTCCACCCCTCGACGGTCGGTCGCGTGGTCAGCGGCAAGCTCGCCCGCTGCCCGGACGGCCGACTCGTGCCCCTGCCCGGGTTCTTCGGCTCCGTGGAGTCGAACCGCGTCCGGGTGGCGGCCGCTCTGGCGGCGCACCCCGGCGCCACCGACCGGGAGGTGGCCGCCGTGCTGAGCCGCGAGGGCACGACGATCGCGCGACGGACGGTCGCGAAGTACCGCTCGCTCGCGGCGAACCCGGCTTCGCCTGCGCGCTGACCCCGCCCTGCCTCGGGCGAACGCCGGTTCGCGCCGCCACGACCGGCGTGCGCTTGCGGGCGGTGGCACGGAACTTGCATGGGGAGGGGCAGAGCCACCGACCGAGAGGGGACCCCCCATGCACGACATCGACCGCGCCATGTTCGAGCTCAGCGGCGAGACCGGCGAGACCGGCGAGACCGGCGAGACCGGCTACGAGACCTACGAAGCAGCCCAGGAGCACGAAGCCGCCCAGGAGTACGAGTCCTTCGAGGCGGGCCACGAGGCCGAGGCCATGGAGATGGAGATGGCCGGTCGGCTGCTCGAGGTGAGCGGCGAGGAGGAGCTCGAGGACTTCCTCGGCAGCCTCGTGCGCTCGGCCACGTCGGCGGCGCGCAGCTTCGCCGGCTCGGCCGCGGGCCAGGCGCTCGGCGGTGTCCTGAAGAACGCTGCCCGCCAGGTCCTGCCCCAGGTGGGCGGCATCGTCGGCTCGGCGCTCGGCGGCGGCACCGGCAGCCAGCTCGGGACCGCCGCCGGGCGGTGGCTCGGCAGCCGGTTCGAGCTCGAGGCCATGTCGCAGGAGGACCGTGAGTTCGAGGTCGCCCGCGCGTTCGTGCGCACCGCGCAGGACGCCGCCCGCATTGCCGCGCGCAACCGGACGCTGCCCCCGTCGCAGGCCGCCACCCAGGCCGTCGTCACGGCGGCCGGTCGCCACCTCCCCGGCCTTGTCCCGGTCGTCGCTCGCGGCGACCTGGCGGGCCGCCGTACGTCCGGGCGCTGGGTGCGCCAGGGCCGACGCATCGTCATCTACGGCGCATGAACGCCACGAGCACCGCACCGCACCGTCCCGTCACCGAAGGAGTCAACCGATGAGTGTCCATGAATCGTTCGAGTGGGAGCAGCCCGAGCTGCACGAGTCCTACGAGTGGGAGCAGCCCGAGCTGCACGAGTCCTACGAGTGGGAGCAGCCCGAGACCTTCGAGTCCCACGAGCTCTCCGGCGAGCTGCACGAGGGTCTGGAGCTCGAGCTCGCCCAGGAGCTGCTCGAGATCACCAACGAGGCCGAGCTCGAGGAGTTCCTCGGCAAGCTCGTGCGCGGTGTCGCGCGCGGGGCCAGCTCGTTCATGAAGTCCAGCGTCGGCAGGGCTGTCGGAGGGGTCCTGCGCAGCGTGGCCAAGACCGCGCTCCCGATGGTCGGCTCGGCCCTCGGCTCCTTCGTCGCTCCCGGCATCGGCACGGCCCTCGGCGGGAAGCTCGGCAGCATGGCGGCCAAGCTCCTGGAGGCCGAGGAGCGCGAGACGATGGGCGAGGCCGAGGCCGAGCTGGAGGCTGCGCGCCGCTACGTGCGCTGGGCCAACGGCACCGTCCGCAGGGCGATGCGCGCCCCGTACGGCGTGCCGCCGCGCACCGTCGCCCGCAGCGCTGCCGTCTCCTCGGCCCGGCGCTACGCGCCGACGCTGCTGCGCCCCACCTCCGGCCGTCGGAGCCAGTGGCGCTCACGTCGTGCTCCAGGGTGGAACGCCCCGGCCTGGGAGCCCGGGGGCTACCGCCAGGCGCACACCTGCTCGTGCGGTGCCCAGCACGGCCAGGGCGACCCGTCCGGCGGCTCGGGAGGCTTCGAACCCTTCGACGACGACGGCTCCGCGTCCATGGAGAGCCACGAGGCGTTCGAGTCGCACGAGTCGCACGAGGCCCAGCTGGTCGGGGGGTCGGGGGGCCGCTGGTACCGGCGCGGCAACCGGATCGTGCTGGTCGGGGCCTGAGGTCGACATGACCGAGCCCAGGCTGCCCGGCGGTGCGGTCCTCCTGGAGATGGAGGCCCGCGGGCTGCTGGCGCGCCTCAACCAGATCCGGCCGTTGGCGCTGCACGAGACGATGGTGCCCGCGGCTGCGTTGCCGCCGCGGGCGGCCCTCGACATCGAGCGGTTCCTGCACACCGGCCGGACCGTGCTGCGGCGGCGGGTGGAGGACTACCTGGCGTGGCTGCGCGGGCCGGGTCGGCAGGCGCCCCCCGCCGAGCAGCAGCACCGCTTCGTGCTGATCCGGATGCGCTTCAACTCCATCCTGAGCCAGCTGGACATGTTCACCGAGGTGGTCACGCAGCGCAGCGAGGCGCGCACGGGCACGTGGCTGTCCGGGCTCGACGTGCTGGCCGACGACGCCCTCCGGATCACCCCGCTCGTCCCCGACCCGCCCCCGGCGGTCTGCTACCTGGCCCGCGGTCCGGGCGCCGCGATCCGGCGCGCGCGGACCAAGATGCCCGGCGGCGACCTCAGCCCGGCCGCGATCATCCGCATCCCCCGGGAGCGGATGGTCGGCCACGGCATCGCCTCCTCCCTCGTCCACGAGGTCGGGCACCAGGGCGCTGCCCTCCTCGGTCTCGTCGAGAGCCTCCGCAAGGACCTCGCCGCGCGTCGACCGGCCGGCGCGAGGGAGCAGGCCGTGTGGCGCAGCTGGGAGCGATGGATCTCCGAGATCGTCGCCGACCTGTGGTCCGTCGCGACCCTCGGGATCTCCTCGACGCTCGGGCTGCTCGCCGTCGTCAGCCTCCCCCGGTTCTTCGTCTTCCGACCCTCGGGTGACGACCCCCACCCGATTCCGTACGTCCGCGTCCTGCTGAGCTGCGCCATGGGCGAGGCGCTGTACCCCCACCCGCAGTGGGCGAGCATGCGCGCCACGTGGAAGTCGCTGAACCCCGTCGCCACCCTGCCGCCGGCACGCCAGGCGGAGTTCGCGGCCCTGGAAGCCGGCATCCCTGCCTTCGTCGGCGCGCTCCTCACCCACCGCTCCCCCAGCCTCGGCGGCCGCTCGCTCCGCGAGGCGTTCCCCACCGGCGAGCGGATCCCCACCCGGTTGCTGCAGCTGCACACGTCGTGGCGCGGCGACATCGGCGTCATGGCGCGGCAACGACCGAGCCTGGTCTTCGCCGTCGCCGGTCAGGCCCGTGCCGCAGGCCGCATCACGCCCGAGGCCGAGAGCCAGCTCATCGGCACCCTCCTCCGGGCCTGGGCGCTCCGCAGCACCCTCGCCTCCGCCGAACAGATCACCACCACCCGACGCGTGCTCGCACGCGCCTCATGAGAAGGAGTCAGCATGTCCAAGGACAGGCACAACGCGATCCGGCCCACGAGCCAGGTCTTCACCCCGGAGGAAGGGATCTTCTTCGAGGTCGCCCTAGAGCCCGGCACGAGCGCCTTCACCTGGGCGGTCCTTCGCGAGGTGGAAGCCGGCACGGAGACCGTCGCGGTCGGCTGGAAGCCCCGCTCGGGTGGACGGAAGCCCGCCGCGGAGCACAGCATCTCGCTCGTCTCGGCGAGCGAGTGGGACGACCACCACCTGGMTCGGTGGAAGGAGGGTGACGACACCGACGCCAGCCTGGACGAGGGCGACTACCGCCTCGCGCTGTACGACGGCAAGCCGGCAGCGGGCGAGACCGGGTTCGCCTACATCGAGCACGCGACGGAGCTGGACCAGGACGCCTTCTCGGTCAGCGACCAGCGCGTCTCGGAGCAGACGACCGGCGACGGGGAGGACATCGGCAAGCCGCTCCGCGTCGCGCTGGTGCGTGAGGGTGCGACCGGCGCGGCCGAGCGCCGTTCGCCGGTCACGTACGCCGCGTTCCGCGCGTTCCTCGAGGACGAGTGGGGGCCGGGTGAGGACTACGACGACGCGAACGCCTGGCCGGCGTTCGGTGGGCGGCCCTACCAGGCCCTCCGCAACGCCGCCCGCGACTTCGTCGCCCAGGCGAGGGTCACGTCCTTCGACGACCTGCTGCCCGCCGGCTACGTCGAGGGCAAGCTCGCGGAGACCAGGGCGCAGTTCCCCGGCATCCAGCTGCCGCGCGACGCGCGCACCGCCTACCTCCCGGCCGTGGAGCTGATCTGGAACTACTGGCTGGAGGAGGGGATGCTCGTGCAGACCCTCAACGTCATCCTGGCCCGCTTCCAGAACCGGCGCCTGCCCGGCCGCGACCCGCTGTCCCGCTTCGACGTCACGCCCCTCCTGCCGCTGCGCAACCGGCTCTGGGGATACGCCGAGGACGAGCTGCACCGGCTCACCGTGCGACGTCGCGCCGTCGAGTACGAGTACGAGTACGGCTTCTCGCTCATCGGGCGAGCCGTGCCGCGGCCGCACACGGTGGTCGAGCGCCGCAACGGTTTCGTGGCGACCTTCCACCAGGTGCTGTTCCTCGCCCACCGCTACTTCAAGGAGCTTGACGACCTGACGGTCCAGGCTGATGCGTTCCCGCTCTACCGGGCGCTGCGGGACTGCCACATCGTGCTCTCGCAGGGCACGCAGAACCAGTACGGCGAGATGGCGGTCGCCGCGCGCGCCGAGTTCATCGTGATGCAGAGCATCCTCGCCGAGCCGCAGATGCGGGAGTTCCTCGGCGGACGCCCGATGACGCCGTACCCCGAGGCGTGGATGGACCGCGTCGACAGCATGAAGTCGATCCAGGGCTGGACCGACACGAGCATCATGCACTTCAACGACCTGGCAGAGATCGGCGAACAGCTGGTCCTCACCATCCGGCTCGGCAACTGGGCGGACCCGGTCGTCGGCGGGACGGAGGCGGCCACCTGGGCGCAGGCGTTCCGCAACGGCATCCAGAAGTACGCCGCCGCCTACCGCACCGCGACCGGGGTCGACCTGGCCGAGGAGCCCAACGCCGAGAAGCCGTCCACGCTCCTGGCCCGCCGGCTCTCCGGCGCCCGGATCCGTGCCTGAGGGCGACTTCACCTCGGCCCACTTCCTCGGCCTCCGGCCGTCCGGCACGTCGGCGGCGCTGACGACCGGGYGGCCGGCGGCGGTGGAGGACCGGGAGGCGGGCGCACCGCTGGCCCACAAGCTGGCCCACCGGCTCGGGGCGGCCGACGGGGTGCTCGCCCGCACCAGCCTGCACGGCCTGATCGACGTCCTCGCCACCCGGCCGCGCGACACGACCGTCCTGCTCGACGAGGCCGTCTACCCGATCGCGCGCTGGGCCGCGGGTGCCGTGACCTCTGCGGCAGGCGGGGAGGTCGCGACGTACCGGCACCACGACGCGCGTGATGCGCAGCGTCATGCAGCACGGCGCCGCGTCGTCCTGGTCACGGACGGGGTCTGTGGCTCCTGCCTGCGGCCCGCCCCGCTCCGCGCCCTCGCGGAGCTGGCCCGCCGGCGCGGCGGCGAGCTCGTCGTCGACGACACCCTCGCCGCCGGCGTCCTCGGGGCCAGGGACGACGCCGCGTGGGTCCTCGGGCACGGAGGTGGGGGCACCGCCGCATGGCTCGGAGTCGAGCCGGGCCACGTCACCGTGGCCTCGCTCGCCAAGGGCCTGTCCGCGCCGCTGGCGATCGTCTGCGGACCGGCCGAGCGCGTCGCACGGGTCCGGAGGGAGGGCCCGACCCGCGTGCACGCCGGCCCGCCGACGACGGCCGACGTCGCCGCCCTGCGCAGCGCGCTCGACGACGGCTCCCTCGACGTACGACGCTCCCGCCTGGCCCGGCACGTCGTCCGGGTGCGTCGGACCTTGGAGGACCTGGAGCTCTGCCCGCTCGGCATCCCGTTCCCGCTCCTGGCCACCGAGGGCGGGCGGGGCGACCCCCTCGAGGTCCGGCGCGCCCTCACGGGAGCGGGGGTCCGGTCCCTCGCGACCACCGGGCGCTGCACCGATCGCCCCACCCTCAGCATCTGCCTGCGCGCCGACCACGCGGAGCGGGAGATCGCCCGGCTCGAGCAGGCGCTGCGGGTGGCCGTGTCGGGGAGGGCAGCATGAGCGCACCGTTGGTCATCGACGCCCACGTCCACATCGGGACGGGCGACGGGATGCGTGGTCCGTGGGACACGGAGGGCTCGCTGCCGGTGTACCTGAGCCGGGCCCGGCCCGCCGGCATCCGCGGTGCGGTGATCATGGCGCCGCTCACCTCGGACTACCCCCGCGCCAACGCCGAGATCGCCCGCATCATCTCGGCCCGCCCGGGCTTCCTCGGCTACCTCTTCGTCAACACCCGCACGGAGTCGGGACGCATTGCCGAACGAGTCGCCCTGGGGGTGCAGCAGGGCTTCTGCGGCATCAAGGTGCACGCCCACGACGCCCGCGTCACCCGCGAGCTCGCCGAGGCCGCGCGCCACTGGGGCCTGCCGGTGCTCTACGACCCCGCCGGTGACACCGCCACGGTGGAGATGGTCGCCCGCTCCTATCCCGACGTCGCCTGGGTGGTGCCCCACCTGTCCTCCTTCGCCGACGACTGGAAGGCGCAGTGCGCCTTCGTCGACCAGCTGGTCCGGCTGCCCAACGTGTTCACCGACACCTCGGGGGTGCGCTACTACGACCTGCTCGAGGACGCCGTGCGTCGCGCCGGTCCGCGCAAGGTGCTCTTCGGCAGCGACGGCCCGTTCCTCCACCCCGGCGTCGAGCTGGCGAAGGCCAGGGCGCTCCCGGTCGACGCCACCGGCCTGGGCGACGTGCTCGCCGGCAACGTGCTGCGTCTCACCGCACCCGCGCGGCGGCGGTTCCGGGCCCGACGACGGAGCCGCGTGGCAGCCCGGCGGGCCGTGCCATGAGCGTGGTGGCGCCTTCGGCGGCCCACGTCCGCGACGCCGTCGCTCGTCTCGCGCCGGCCCTCGTGGCGCTCTCCCACGACCTCCACGCCCACCCCGAGCCTGCCTGGGCCGAGCACCGCTCGAGCAGGCGCCTCGCCGAGTTCCTCGCGCGGGCCGGGCTCGACGTCGACCTGCCGGCCCACGGCCTGCCGACGGCGTTCCGCGCGAGAGGCGGAACCAGCGGTCCGCTGGTGGTGCTGTGCTGCGAGTACGACGCCCTCCCGGGGCTGGGCCACGGGTGCGGGCACAACGTGGTGGCAGCCGCCGCGGCCGGAGCAGCAGCGGTGCTGGCGCCACTCTCCGGCGGCGCCGGGGGTCKGGTGGTGGCGCTCGGCACTCCCGCGGAAGAAGGTGGCGGCGGCAAGATCGAGCTGCTCCGGCGGCACGCGTTCGACGGCGCGTCAGCGGCGCTCCTCGCGCACCCCGGGCCCCACGACCAGGTCCGCGCGTCGTTCCGCGCCGCCGCCTCGTCCAGGGTCCGCTTCCACGGTCGCGCGGCCCATGCCGCGATGGCGCCCGCCCGCGGCCGCAACGCCCTCGACGCCGCGGTGCTCGCCTACCAGGCCATCGCCGCCGCGCGATCCGGCATGGACCTCACCGACCAGGTCACGGCCGTGCTGGTCCGCGGCGGCACGGCGCCCAACGTGGTGCCGGAGGTTGCCGAGCTGCGGGTGATGGCACGCGCGACCACGACGCCTGGGCTCGACCGGCTCGCGAGCGTGGTCGAGCGAAGCGCTCGTGCGGGTGCCCTGGCGACCGGCTGCGTGGCACGCGTCGTGCCGGACGGGCCGGTCTACCGCGAGCTCCGCACCGACCGCCGGCTGGCGGCGTCGCTGGAGCGACACCTGCGCGTCCTGGGGCGGCCGCCCCGTCCGGCCGACCCGCGCGACCTCGTCCGCGCGGGGAGCACCGACCTGGGCAACGTCAGCCACGTCGTGCCCGTGGCCCACCCCAAGCTCGCGATCGGTGACGTCGTACCCCACTCGCGGGACTTCACCGAGGCCGCCGCCTCGGCCGCCGGGGACCGCGCGGTCCTCGACGGAGCCGCGCTCCTCGCCCTGACCGTCCTCGACGTGTGGGCGGCCCGCCAACCCGAAGGAGAACCGTCATGACGACCACAGCCAGCCATCGTTGGAAGTCGGACACCAGACCGATGCCCTTCGACGCCTCGAAGTTCCCCCGGACCGGCGTCGTCGGTGAGATCAAGCCCCACAACACCCGCGGCATCGCTGCCGGGATCGCGCAGCTGCGCACCCGCCGCGGCATCACCCGGCGCACGCCGCAGCTCGTCACCTACCGGCAGGTGCCGGGGCAGCCCACCAGGTACGAGGTGCTGGCTGCGGATCCCACCCAGCTCGCGGGCGTGATCCGGAGGCGTCGCGCCGGGATCGACACCTGGTACTCGCTCGGGGTCGTCGAGTCCTCCCGAGCGGTGCTGCCGATCCCCCTCTGGCAGTGCTCCTCGAGCCTGGGCAACCTCCTCGAACGGCAGATCCGCCAGCGGTACGCCACCCGGGTCGGCGCGACCCTGGCGAGCAAGACGAGCGCGTCCCAGACCGGCGCAGACATCGAGCACGAGCTGCTGGAGATGGCGGAGTTCCTCCGGGAGCTCGCAGCCGAGCTCGAGGCCGAGGCAGAGGGCCGGACGGGAGTCCAGGTCGAGGGCCACTGAAGCCGGCTACGACTCCGACGACGATGGCGGGCGCGGCCGCGGCGCCTTGCGCCGCAGCTGGACCGCCCGGTCGGTGACGCCCAGCATCGCGGCGGCCCGCCGAGCGCTGCCGTCGCTCTCCTCCAGCGCCGCGTCGACCGCGACGTCACCGACGAGCGTCTTCAGCTCGGCCAGGGTCAGGCCCTCGGCGAGCGCGGCGCGCACGGCCCGGTCCAAGAGCCGACGCGAGGACGCCACGGGCGGGGGCGCCTGGTCGTCGGGCCGGTAGCGCGGCGGCACGTCACCCGGGCTGACCACCCCGGGTCCGGCGTGCCGGGCGGCGACGGCGTACGCCAGCTGCCGCAGCTCGCGCACGTTGCCCGGGTAGTCGCGGTCGTGCAGGAGCGCGAGGACGCTCGGCGCCACCCCCACCGGGCGGCCGGCCGCCTCGGCGAGGAAGTGCTCGAACAGCGCCTCGAGGTCCTCGGTGCGTTCGCGCAGCGGCGGGAGGTGCACGACGCCGGAGGCGATGCGGTGGTAGAGGTCGCTGCGGAACCGGCCGGCGCGCTGCTCGCTCTCGAGGTCCCGGTTGGTCGCGCTGACCAGCCGGAACCGCGTCCGCGACCAGGTGTCGCCACCCACGCGCTTGAACGTGCCTTCCTGCAGCACCCTGAGCAGCTCGCCCTGCAGCGCGAGGGGGAGCTCGCCGATCTCGTCGAGGAAGAGCGTGCCGCCGTCGGCTGCGGCGAATGCCCCCGCGCGGGCGCGATCGGCCCCGGTGAACGCGCCCTTCTCGTGACCGAACAGCTCGCTGCCCGACAGCGACGCGACGATCGTCGTGCAGTCCACCACCACCAGGGACGACGAGTCCTCGGCGACGGAATGGACCAGGCGCGCGGCCAGCTCCTTGCCGGTGCCCGTCTCCCCCACCAGCAGGATCGGCCCGGAACCGTACGCCGCCTGCTCGACGAGGTCGACGAGGAGCCGTCGCATGGCCGAGGACCGGCCCTGGACCAGCGGGGCCACGAGCCGCGACGACAGCAGCCGGTCGACCTCGCGCCACCGCTCGAGGCGGGCGAGGACGATCCCGACGGTCTCCTCGCCGGTCCAGCTGATGACGTCCTCGACGCCGCGKGCGAGCAGGCCCCACACGCCATCGTCGCGTCGACGCCCGCACGAGACGACGAGCACCCGCTCGTCGGGCTCCGCCCACTCGTGCGGGACCGAGGGGAGGTCGTCGACCAGCTGCACGCCGTAGCGGTCGGCGCCGTCGGCGAAACCGCGGTCGTCGAGGGCGCGGCGCAGGAGCGCCCTCTCGGCGCTGTCGGATCTCCCGATCACCGTCGCCATACCGGTCCCGAAATGCGGTCAGCACACAGGCGACCCCTCCAGCCACCTCCATCGAGGATGGCACCGGCGCACGTCGGTGGCCACCGCTCGCACCCGGTGGTCCAGCCCAGGCGTCAGGTCCCCTACGCCCGTTCCCGCCGCCGCCGCAGGGTCGCCGGGAGCGTCAGGACGATGGCGAGGGCGATGCCGAGGAACATGCCGATCGAGTTGGCGACGACGTCGCGGGGGTCGGACACCCGGCCCGGGATCTCGCGCTGGACGGCCTCGATCATGGAGGTGAGCACGATGCCGGCGGCGAGCGCGACCAGCCACAGGCGCGTGCCGACGAGGAGCAGCAGGAACATCCCGAGCGGGACGAACAGCCCGATGTTGGCGAGGAACTCGATGCGCTCGACGCTCAGCCGGCTCGTCAGCGGGTCGAGGTCGGGGTAGCGCTCCAGGCGAGCCAGCACGCGGCCGGCCAGCCCGGCGTAGTCGGGCTGCTCGTTGCCCGGCGTCAACGTCACGAGACCGACGAAGCCCAGGTAGACCAGGGTCAGCAGGCTGAGGAAGGGATGGCGGTGCAGCACGACGCCATCATCCAGACCTCACCTGAAGGTCACACCGGTCAGCCCCTCCGACACCGCCCAGAGCCGGGCCGCGTCCGCGTGTCGTCGCAGCGGCGGCCACAGCTGCTCGGTACCGGGAGGGCCTCCGGCCTTGCCGGGCCACTGGGGGCCGTAGAAGCCGCCGTCCTCCCCCGTCGTGGCCGCCATGAGGGCGGGCAGCCGGGCGCTGTCGACGGTCCCGACGAGGAGACCACGCGCGGAGAGCCAGCGGATCACCTTGACGCCCGTGGTGTCCTCGCTGCGCCCGACCTCGGGACGGGCCGCGAGCAGGCTGGTCGGCGCGACGCCCGGGTGCGAGAGGTTGCTGGTCACCCCCCAGCCGCCCGCGGCACTGCGGCGCGCGAGCTCGAGCCCGAAGAGCCCGCAGGCGATCTTGGACTGGCGGTAGGCCGCCATGCCGTCGTACGACCGCTCCCAGCCGAGGTCGTCCCAGTGGATCGACCCGCGGCGTGCGGCGACGCTGACCTGCGACGTCACGCGGCCCCGGCCGGCCCGCAGCAGCGGAAGCAGGCGGCCGGTGAGGGCGAAGTGACCGAGGTGGTTGGTGCCCAGCTGCAGCTCGAACCCGTCGGCGGTGACCTGGCGGTCGGGCGGCGTCATCACCCCGGCGTTGTTGATCAGCAGGTGGATCGGCTCCCCCTCGGCGACGAGGCGCTCGGCGAGCTCGGTGACCGACGCGAGCGACGACAGGTCGAGGTCGTGGAGGACGACCCGGGCACCCGGGACCTGCTCGCGGACCCGTTCGACCGCCGCCTCCCCCTTGGTCCGGTTGCGGACCGGCATCAGCACCTCGGCGCCGGCACCGGCGAGGGCCGCGGCCATGCCCAGGCCCATCCCGTCGCTGGCGCCGGTCACGACAGCACGGCTGCCGTCGAGGTCGGGAAGGGTGAGGTCGTACTGCCTGCGTGGCACGGGTGCTCCTCGGCTCGTGGTCGGTGTGCCCCCGAGGCTGCCCGCCCCTGCCGATCCCATCCACGGCCTGGTGATCCGTGGATACGGCTGGGCCGACCGGTCAGGATGGCCGCATGATCGATCGCGCCGGGCTCGCGGACTTCCTGCGCCGCCGTCGGGAGGCACTGCAGCCGGAGGACGTCGGGCTGCCCCGCGGCGCGCGACGGCGTACGCCCGGCCTCCGGCGGGAGGAGGTCGCGGTCCTCAGCCACATGTCCACCGACTTCTACTCCCGGCTGGAGCGCGAGCGCGGCCCACAGCCCTCGGAGCAGATGGTCGCCTCGATCGCGCAGGGCCTGCACCTGTCCCTCGACGAGCGCGACCACCTCTTCCGTCTGGCCGGCCACCACCCGCCGGTCCGCGAGGCTGCGGGCGACCACGTGGGGCCTGGGATGCTGCGCATCTTCGACCGGCTGGCCGACACGGCCGCCGAGATCGTCACGGAGCTCGGCGAGACGCTGCGGCAGACACCGCTGAGCGCCGCACTCGTCGGCGACAACACCCGCTGGACCGGCCCGTCCCGCAGCATCGGCTACCGCTGGTTCACCGATCCGGCCTCCCGACGCCTGCACCCACCGGAGGACCACGAGCACTACTCCCGGATGTACGCCGCCGGGCTGCGCGGTGTGCTCGCCGTCCGGGGTCCGGATTCCCGCGCGGCGCACCTGGCCGACCTGCTGTCGAGCCGGAGCGAGGAGTTCCGGCACTGGTGGGCCGCGCACGAGGTCGGGATCCGGCCCGCGGAGGTCAAGCGCTACGTCCACCCCGCAGCCGGGACCCTCGAGCTGAGCTGCCAGGTCCTGCACGACCCGTTCCAGTCGCACGCGCTGCTGGTGCACACCGCGACGCCCGGCAGCCCCAGCCACGAGCGGCTGCAGCTCCTCACTGCCGTCGGGACCACCGCCGGCTGGTGACACCGGCGGTTACGTCTGGGGAGCGACCGCGTCGGCGCTGAGCTCCCAGTCATCGGACGGCTGGGAGTCGCTGGCCACCGGCACGACCATCACCGGGCACATCGATGCCCGCAGGACCGTCCGCGCCAGGGAGCCGAGGTGCTCCGGGATCCAGCCGCGGGCGCCTCGCCGCCCGATCACCACGAGGGAGGCGTTCCTCGAGTCGTCGACCAGGACGTCGGCCGGCCACTGGTGCCGTACCTCGACCTCGACGGGGACGGTGGGCCAGGAGTCGCGGTGGACCGCGACGGCGGCGGAGAGCAGCCGCTTCTGCTGCGCCCGCCACTCGGCGTCCACCCGGTGGGTGATGATGTCGTCGTAGGCGGCGTCGAGGCGCCACGCGTGCACCACCCGGAGCGGCACACCGGTCCGGTCGGCCCAGGAGAACGCCGCCTCGAGCACCTGGCGCGGAACACCTGCCTCGTGGACACCGACCACCACCTCTGCCGTACCGCCCGGCGGGGGCTCCCACCCGGCGGGCACCGACACGAGCGGGCAGTGGCACCGTGCCGCGGCGCCGTTGGTCGTGGACCCGACGAAGAGACGCTCGAGCGGGGTCGACGTGCGGTGCTGGACGACGACGAGCCGGGCGTCGCGGCTGAGCTCGACCAGCACCTGCGAGGGCACCCCGGTCACCGCCACGACGTGGTGGGCGACGGGGCCGCCGACGAGCTCCTCGAGCTCCTCGGCGACGTCGCGGACGACGCGCTCGGCGACGTCGATCGCCTCCGTGGGCGTCACCACCAGTCCGGGCACGGTCGGCAGCGACACCCGTCCGACGTGCACCAGCACGACGCGTGCTCCTTCCCGCCGCGCGTGCTCGGCGGCGAAGCGCAGCGCGGCCGTCTCCCGTCCCCGACCCGTGACCCCGACGACGACGGCTCCTGAGGTCCTGCTGTCCATGGTGTCCCTCCTCATCTCTCAGTCCACCAGCACCCGTTCCCCGTACCTGGGCACCACGGCCGTCCAGCCCAGCTCCTCCGTGACCCGCCGGGCGAGGGCCGAGGCGGAGCGGGGCTCGCCGTGCACGACGTAGACCGTGCGCGGGGGGACGGGCGCCCGGCTGAGCCAGTCGATCGTCTCGTGCGCGTCCGCGTGGACCGAGAAGTCGGTGAGCGTGACGACCTCCGCCCGCACCGGGACGTAGTGCCCGTGGATCTTCACCTGGCGCGCACCGTCCGCGAGCTGGCGACCGCGCGTGCCCTCGGCCTGGTAGCCGGTGAGCACGACGCAGTTGCGCCGGTCGGGCAGCTGGTGGGCGAGGTGGTGCACGACCCGACCGCCCGAGGCCATCCCCGACGCGGAGATGACGATGCTGGGGGTGCGGGGCCTGTTGAGCCGCATCGACCCCTCGACGTCGTGGACGGCGTGCACGTCCGGCCCGTCGAGGTCGGCGAGGAGCTCGCGCGCCTCGGGGCGGAGCTGTGGACCGCCGCGCGAGGCCGCCCGTCGGTAGCAGTCCAGCGCGGCGAGGGCCATCGGGCTGTCGACGAAGACCGGGACGTCGGGGATGTCGCCGCGCTCCATCAGCCGCCGCAGCTCCAGGAGCACCAGCTCGGTGCGGTCGACGGCGAAGGCCGGGACCAGCACGCTCCCGCCGCGGGCCACCGTGCGGCTGACCGCGTCGGCCAGCAGCTGCGGGTCCGGTGGTGGGTGCCGCCGGTCGCCGTACGTCGACTCGACCACGATCGTGTCTGCCTCGGGCGGGTCGGCCGGGGGCCGCAGGAGCGGGTGGTGCGCACGTCCGAGGTCGCCGCTGAAGGCCACCCGCTGCCCTCCCAGGCGCAGCGCGGCGGTGGCGGAGCCGAGGATGTGTCCCGCCGAGCGCAGCGTGAGGGTGACGTCCGGTCCCAGCCTCAGCGGGTGCTCGAGGTCCACCGGCTCGATCAGCTTCAGTGCCTGCTCGACGTCAGCGTCGTCGTACAGCGGGAGCGCGGGCCGGTGCCGGGAGAAGCCGGCGTAGTTCGCGTAGCGGGCGTCCTCCTGCTGCAGGTGGGCGCTGTCCCGCAGGACGATGGCCGCCAGGTCGGCTGTCTCGTCGGTGCAGGTCACCCGTCCGCTGAAACCGTCCTTCACCAGCCGCGGCAGGTAGCCGGTGTGGTCCAGGTGGGCATGGGTGAGCACGACGTGGTCGATGCCTGCCGGGTCGACCGGGAAGGGGTCCCAGTTGCGGCTCCGGTGGACCGCCAGACCCTGGTAGAGCCCGGCGTCGACGAGCACCAGGACGCCGCCGGCCTCCACGAGGAAGCGGCTGCCCGTGACCGTGTCGACGGCGCCCAGGAAGGTGAGCGCCGCGAGGGCGGTGGGGTCGCGCGGTGTCCTCATGGGACGACGTTAGGAGCCGCTGCGCCGGGCCGGCAGAGCCCGACGACCCGGCCGCCCGGGACCAACGGCTCTGCCGACCCGCGCCGCGAGCGCGCACGCTCGGAGCAGGACCCACACCTGCCAAGGAGCCGGCCATGACCAGCACCCGCATCGTCCCCGTGGACACGCTGCACGAGATCGTGGAGATCGCGGCGCGCGCACCCAGCGTGCACAACACCCAGCCGTGGCGGTGGCGGGGCGGCTCACACACCCTCGAGCTGTACGCCGACAACGCTCGCCAGCTGCCGCACACCGATCCCGACGCGCGCAACCTCACCCTCAGCTGCGGTGCGGCCCTGCACCACGCCCAGGCCGCGGCGGAGGCGCTCGGGTGGCAGACCTTGGTGGTGCGCCACCCCGACCCGGACCACCCCGACCTGCTGGCCCGTCTCGACCTGTCCCCCGGACCTCTCACCGCCACGGCCGACGAGACGCTCGCGGCCCTGGACCGGCGCTGCACCGACCGGCGTCGCTTCACCGCCTGGCCGGTGCCGGAGGAGAGGCAGTCCCACCTCGCGCGGATCGCCAACCACTGGGGCGCGCGGGCGGTCGCCCTGACCGACGAGTCGGAGCGCTTCATCGCCGAGCGGCTCGTCCGACGGGCGCACCAGCTGCAGCGGACGGACCCTGCCGCGCGTGCGGAGCAGGCGGCCTGGCAGCACCGGAGCGGAGACGACGGGCTGCCGGCGGACGCCCTGCCCGGCGGGTCGGACCTCGTCGGCGGCCACCCGCACCGGTTCGCGGGCGCGTGGGAGGAGCGGACGGCCCTCGACCTGGAGGCCTCCGACGGGCTCCTCGTCTTCTTCGACACCGACGACGACCCGGCGGCCTGGCTGCGTGCGGGCGAGGGCTTGGGTGCGATGTGGCTGGCCGCCACGACGGCCGGACTCGCACTGGTGCCACTGAGCCAGGTGATCGAGGTGCCCGAGACCCGGGCCGCCTTCCAGGCCGAGGTCCTCGGCAGCCTGGCCCATCCGCTCCTGCTGGTCCGCGTCGGCTGGCGATCGACCGGACGACCCCCGCTGTCCCGCACGCCGCGACGGCCGGTGTCGGAGGTGCTCGAGCTGGACTGACCCGACCAGCGGTGTCGGCGGCCGGCATCGGTGGCGTCGGTGCCGTCGTGGAGGCTGTCCCCATGACGCGCGTCCGCCTCTCCCGGCTGCCGGGCGAGCGCGTGCTGGTGTCGGAGGACGGCACGACCCGAGAGATGGCGCTCGCCGACCTCCCTGGCTACGTGGCTGAGCGCGAGCCCGACGACCCGCGGTGGGTCTGGGACGACACCGCACGGTGGTGTCCCCCGCTGCTGGCGGCGGGGGTGCGGGTGGCCCGGTGCCACGACCTCCGCCTGTCCAGGCGACTGCTGGCCCGCGCGCCCACCGTCGACCAGTCGCTGCTGGGCGGCGCCGACGCCGAGCTGTGGGACCGGCTGCGGCCGGCGACCGTCACCGAGCCCGTCCTGTTCAGCGGGCACGACGCGCTCGACCACCTGCGCGCCGACGTCGAGGACGCGCGCCAGCTGGCGGCGATCGAGGCCTCCCCGGAGGCCGCCCGGCTCAGGCTCCTCGTCGCGGCGGAGTCGGCGGGCGCCCTGGCGGCCGCCGAGATGACCCACGCGGGTGTGCCGTGGCGCGTCGACGTCCACGAGGCGCTGCTGGCCGAGCGGCGCGGCCCCCCGAGCGGCGCGGCCCCC